>DASSDW010000218.1:0-11213 GCA_035696925.1 Actinomycetota bacterium | reverse complement strand
GATCGAGGCCGCCGGCGGTTCGGCGCACCTCTACGGCACCTCGTCGGGCGCGGCGCTCGCCCTGCGGGCTGCGGCGGATGGGCTCCCGGTCACGAAGCTCGCGCTCTGGGAGCCGCCGTACATCATCGACGAGAACGCTCGGCCGCCGAAGGATCAGGTCGAGCAGTACGAGACGATGGTGGCGGAGGGACGCCGGGGCGACGCGGCGGAGTACTTCATGACGAAGGTCGTGGGCATGCCGCCCGAGTTCGCCGCGCAGGCGCGGACCGAGCCGTGGTGGCCGAACCAGGAGGCGCTCGCCCACACGCTCGCGTACGACGCGAGGATCATGGGCGACTACTCGGTCCCGACCGATCAGGCGGCCTCCGTCAAGGTGCCCACGATCGTGATCGCCGGAGGAGCGGACATGCCGTTCATGCGGGAGACCGCGCAGGCGCTCGCGGATGCGCTTCCCGACGGTCAGGTCCGGCTCCTCGACGGTCAGGGCCACAACGTCGACCCGACGGTCTTGGCGCCGGTACTCAAGGAGTTCTTCGCGTGAGGGCGCTCGCGTGAGGACGCTCGCGTGAGGTTCCGCACGACGCTCGAGCAGTCCGGCAAGACCGCGACCGGCTTCGAGGTCCCGTCCACCGTGGTCGAGGGTCTCGGCGCCGGGAAGCGCCCGCCCGTCCGCGTCACGATCAACGGCTTCACGTACCGGAACACGATCGCCTCGATGGATGGGCGGTTCATGGTGGGCGTGAGCGCCGAGAACCGCGCAGGCGCCAAGGTCGCCGGCGGCGACGTGATCGACGTCGACATCGAGCTCGACACCGCGCCGCGCGTGGTCACGGTGCCGAAGGACTTCGCCGCCGCCCTCAAGAAGGAGCCGAAGGCGAAGGCGACCTTCGATGGGCTGTCCACCAGCAACAGGGGATGGCACGTCTCCTCGATCGAGGGCGCGAAGACCGACGAGACGCGGCAACGCCGGATCGCGAAGTCGGTGGCTGCGCTCCGGGAGGGCAAGCCGCGCTGATCGAGGATCCCCGGCTACGCTCCCTCGATATGGTCGAGGAAGAGACGCCGGAGTTGATCGATCGGGACGAGGAAAGGAGGCGCCTCGCCGGGCTGCTCGCGAACCACGCACCGCCGGATTGGGAGGAGCGCTTCGAACCCGAGCAGCTCCTCGACGCGATCATCGACACGACGCCTCTGCAGATGTTCGTGATGGCCGCGGACATCCGAGAGTCGACGCTGCTGATGAAGGAAGCCGTCGAGTTCGAGCGGTTCGCGAAGATCATGGACAAGTTCGTCTCCGCCGTCCGGAGCGGCATCGGAACGCCAGGCGGGTGGTTCGACAAGTTCACCGGCGACGGCTTCCTCGCGTACTGGATCGCTCCCTCGACGCCGAAAGAGGAGTACCAGCGGCGGTTCGTGGAGGCCGCCGGGAACCTCGCGCACACCGCGCACGAGCTGATCGAACTCTTCCACCGGCGCGTGCTCGAGGACTTCCGGCGGAACTCCCGCAATCTCTCCGACGGCGTGGGCCTCGCGATCGGCCTCGACGCGGGTCCCGGCTTCCTCGTCGAGATCGCCGGGGAGCTCACGCTGGTGGGACCTCCCGTCGTGGGCGCCGTGCGGATGGTGAACGCGGCGTCGCGGCCGCAAGAGATCTTCGCGAACGTCTACCTCGGCGAACATCTCCACGACGAGCAGGACGGCATCTACGAGGCGCTCGGCATGACGGCTACGCGGGAGAGCCGCCCGACCAAGGAGTACCCGAAGGGTCAGGAGGTCTATGCGCTGACCTTCGACGAGCTTCGCGGATCCGATGGGGGGAGTTCCGCGGCGTCTGGAGACGACGGTGACGAGATGGCAACAGAAGGAGAGGGACGAAGATGAAGGTCGAGCCGATCCCCCAGGGCTATGGCGCGGTCACGCCGTTCATCATCGTGAAGGGTGCGGCCCAGCTCCTGGACTTCATGAGGGACGCCTTCGGTGCAGAGGAGATGGGGCGGGTCGTGGGCGAGGACGGTTCGATCGGTCATGCCGAAACCAGGATCGGCGACTCGGTCGTCATGACGTTCGACGCGAAAGAAGACTGGCCCTGGACACCGAGCTTCCTCCGCCTCTACGTCGAAGACGGCGACGAGACGTTCCGACAGGCGTTGAAGGCTGGAGCCACCTCGGTGACAGAGATGACGAACATGCCTTGGGGCGACCGGGTCGGCCGTGTGCGCGACCCGTTCGGCAATCTCTGGTGGATCATGACTCGCATCGAAGACGTCGATGAAGAGGAGATAGGCAGACGCTACGGGCAGCCGGAATACGTGGATGCCATGGAGTACGTCCAGGGCGCCGAGTTCTTCACACCAGAGGGTGAAGTCAGCTGATGCGGACGCCGCCGATCACGACCGGCAGGACACGTCAGCGCGGTGGGTCTCCGCCCGGCGTCCACGGATGGAGGCGAGGCCACCATCCGGGAACCGTGCGCCGATACTCCTCGTACTCGTCGCCGAACGTTCGCCGGAGAGTGGGCTCCTCGTAGGAGCGGACGAACACCACGAAGGCGATCGCCACTGCCGCCCCGTACCACAGCAGCGTCGGCCGACCGAAGAGGAGTGCCTGCCCGACGATCGCGGCGAGGACGGCGAGGTACATCGGGTTCCGGACGAACCGGTAGAGCCCGCCGACGACCAGCTTCGCAGTGGGCGCCACCGGGGCGGGTGTCCCCGTGCCCTCCGTCACGAAACGCACGAACGCTGAAACCAACACGACCGCGCCGGCGATGCACAGCCCCGCACCAGCCGCCTGTACCGGCCAGGGGTAGTCGGCGCCGACCCGCCATCTCGTGATCAACCAGGGGATCAGGCCGGCGACGACACCGGGAGCTACCAGGAAGAAGATCGAAGAGCCGACCGCGGCCGCGGATCTATCGCGCACGAACTCGTCCAGGGAGCCGACGGATACGCGGTGCGCGGCGAGTGAAGATGGAAGGAGCCTACGGATTCAGCGACTGTCGCACCCGTGAGACGATGAGCGTCGTGAGCACCGAGAGGCACCCGCGGCTCCTGCCGGTCGCCGAGGAAGCTCGCGTCACGCCGATCGAGCTGTTCTTCGACCTCGTGTTCGTGTTCTCGCTGACCCAGGTCACGGCGCTGATGGGCGGCGAGTCCGGTCCTCGTGGCGTCGCACGCGGGATGCTCGTGCTCGCGCTGCTCTGGTGGTGCTGGGTGGGCTACGCGTGGCTCGGCAATGTGGTGCAGGCCGAGGAAGGGCTCGGGAGGGCGACGATGTTCGCCTCGATGGCCGCGATGTTCGTGATGGCCCTCTCGGTGCCGGAGGCGTTCGACGATCTCGAGGGCGGTCTCAACGGACCGGTGGTGATCGCGTTCGCCTATCTCGCGGTCCGGGTGCTCCACCTCGCGATCTTCTGGATGGTGGCGGGCGCGTCGGAGGATCGCGGTCTACGAAGGCAGCTCATCCGCTTCACACCGTCGCTGGCGGGCGGCACGGCGATCCTGCTGGTGGCGTCGCAGCTGACCGGCACGGCGCAAACCCTTACGTGGCTCGCGGCGCTGCTCGTCGACTACGTCGGCACGATGCTGGGCGGCGCGTCGGGGTGGCGGCTCCGGTCGGCCTCGCACTTCTCCGAGCGGCACGGACTGATCGTGATCGTCGCGCTCGGCGAATCGATCGTCGCGATCGGCGTGGGCGTGTCGGACGTCGCGATCTCATGGCCGATCATCGCGGGGTCGGTGCTGGGCCTGGTGGTCGCGGGGTGCCTGTGGTGGGCGTACTTCGACGTCGTGTCGATCGTCGCGGAGCGTGTGCTCCGCCGATCGGAGGGCGAGGAGCGGACCCGTCTCGCCCGCGACGCGTACAGCTATCTGCACCTCCCGATGGTCGCTGGCATCGCGCTCGTCGCGCGCGGCATCGAGCAGATCCTCCATCAGGTCGGCCACCCGACCGACGGCGAGCTCTCCTTGAGTCTGTCCCTCGTGCCGCTCGCATCGCTCTACGGCGGCGTCGCGCTCTTCCTCTTCGCGCACGTCGCGTTCAAGTACCGGACGTGGGGTCGCGTGACGCTGCACCGGCTCGGCGTGGCGGTGCTGATCTGTGCGTCGATCCCGCTCGCAGCGGAACTCCCCGCGCTCGCGGCGCTGGGGGTGCTGTCCGCCGTCCTCGTGGCGATGATCGCGACGGAAGCGATCCGCTACGCCGAGGCTCGGGAGCAGGTTCGCCACGAGGAGGGCGGTCCCGAGGTGCACGGCGCACACGCAGGGCGCCGGGAAAGCGCGCCTGAGTAGGACGCCTACCGGTTGCCTTCGAGCATCTCCTTGAGGTTCTGCAGAACCATCGACCACGCCTGGGCCGAGGCATCCTTCGCTTCATCGGACGGCAGTTTGCGCTCGGAGATCGTGAGCTCGGAGCCGTCGCTACGCTCCGTGACCTCCCATGTGACCTCTTGGTAGTGCTCGGGGCTGTCGGGCGTGCCGGAGAGGTCGCTCCAGTGCGTGTGCACGAGCACGTGCGGCGGCTCGATCCGGACGATCTCGCCCTTGTCCACGTAGGGCTTCCCCTGCCATTCGCCGGTGTGGACGATGGGAGAGCCCTGCTTCCAGTCGGTCTCCGTGTCCACGCCGAAGAACCACTGCTTGATCTTCTCCGGGGTCGTGATCGCGCGCCAGACTTCGTCCACCGACGCGTCGATCGCCACGGAGCTGGACGTGCTGATGTCGGTCCTCATACGGTTCCCTTGCTCGGCTCCCGCGCGCGGTAAGCATCAGCTCGCGAGCAGCTCCTCGAGGCGGTCGATGAAGCCCAGCTGCCCCCGAAGGATCTTGCGACGGGCTTCTTCGGGGCCGAACCATCCCGCTCGGTCGACCTCGGGGAACTCCGCGGTCCGGCCGGAGCGGGGCGGCCACTCCATCTCGAAGGAGTTGCTGTGCACCTCGCGGACGTCGAGATCGCCCTCGATGGCCCAAGCGCTCACGACCTTCCCGCTCGGCTGTCGCAGCTCGCCGAGCCACACGGGCTCGCTCCCGGCCGGCGGGGCCTGTCCGATCTCTTCCTCGAACTCGCGGCGCGCCACAGCCAGCGGATCCTCGCTCGGCTCGTACTCGCCCTTCGGGACCGACCAGGCGCCGTCGTCCTTCTTCGCCCAGAACGGACCGCCCGGGTGGACGAGGAGGATCTCGACCCCCACATCGGTGCGCCGGTACGCGAGGAGCCCGGCGCTCACCTTCGGCATGCGCGCCTCATCAGCTCACCGACCGCTCGTGGATCGCCTGGACCGTCTCGATCGTGTCGGCGTCGTCGGCCCGCTTGTCGGGCCGGTAACCCTTGACGCGGGCGAAGCGCAGCGCCAGACCGCCGGGGTAGCGCGGGCTCGGCTGCAGGCCGTCGAACGCGACCTCGACGACGAGCTCGGGCCGGACGTACACGGTGATCCCTTCGCGACTCGTCTCGATCTCCTGGAAGCGCTCCGTCTGCCACGCGAGCATCTCGTCCGTCATCCCCTTGAACGTCTTCCCGAGCATCACGAACCCACCCGTCTCCGGATCGCGCGCCCCGAGATGGAGGTTGCTCAATCGGCCCCGTCGGCGTCCGTGGCCCCACTCGGCCGCGAGGACCACGAGGTCGAGGGTGTGCGCACGTTTCACCTTGATCCACCCGGCTCCTCGGCGACCCGCCTCGTAGGGAGCATCGAGCGCCTTCACCATCACGCCCTCGTGCCCTCGCGCGATCGCGTCATCCAGGAAGCGGTCGGCCTCCTCGACGTCCTCGGTGACGATCCGAGGAACGCGGAGCTCTTCGGGCAGCCGTTCGTCCAGGGCGGCGAACCGCTCGACGGCGGGGCGGTCGATCAGGTCCTCGCCGTCGAGGTGCAGCACGTCGAAGACGAACGCGGACAGCGGATAGTCCGTCTGGAACTCCGTGAGGTCCTTCCGGCTCCGGGCCCCGAACCGGCTCATCGTCAGGCCGAAGGGATGCGGCCGCCGGTCGGGTCGCAGGGCGATCGCCTCGGCGTCGAACACGGCGGCCTCGAGGGGCTGGCTCCGGATCACCGCCACGATCTCCGGCACGCGATCGGTCACGTCGGCGAGGTTCCGGGTGAACGCGCGGACCTCGTCCCCCTGCCGGTGGACCTGGATCCGGGCGCCGTCGAGCTTCCACTCGACCGCGGCCGGCGAGATCCGCGCGAGGGCCGAGGAGACGTCGTCGGCGGACTGCGCGAGCATCGGCTGCAGCGGGGTGAGGAGCGAGAGCCGGAAGCCTGCGAGGGCGGCGCTCCCGCCGTCGATGGCCGCCGTCGCCGTCGCGCCCAGGTCTCCGGTCAGCATCGCGGCGCGCCGGACCTCCGTTCGTGGGACGTTCGCGGCTCGCGCGATGGCCTCGACCATCACCCCTTCCAGGGCTCCCTGCCGGATCTCGCCCATCAGGAGTCCTCGGAGGAAGTCCTGCTCGTCGTCCGTGGCGCGTGCGAACAGATCGTGGAGCGCCGTGCGGCGGGCGGCCTGGGAGCCGGCGCCGGCGAGTGCACCGATCCGGGCGAACGCGGCGTCGACGTCGAGCAACGCCAACGTGGCCGGCGCCGGCGCGGGCGACGGCAGGTCCTTCAGGGAAGCCCATCCCACGCCGATCGACCCCTGTGGGAGCACGCCGGAGAGGTACGCGACCGCGATCGGGACCTCGGCGGGCTCGAGGGCCGCGAGGACCGACGAGAGCCGGGCGACTTTCTCGAGCCGGGACGAGGTCGCGGCGACGTCCGCCGACGCCGCCGCGACCTCACCCAGGAGCATCCGTTCCCTTCGAGCTAGCGGCCGCTACGAGCCCTCGGGGCTCATCGGGCTCATGAGCTGGAAGTAGTTCCCGTCGGGGTCGGCGAACGTGGCGATCTGCCCGTCCATCTCTTCCCCAGGGCTGTAGGGCTCCTGGACCACGGTGGCTCCCGCCTCCACGAACCGGTCGAACTCGGACTTCACGTCGGCGGTCTCGATGTTCCAGATCACCCTGCCCGGCTCGGCGTTCTTCCCCTTCACCTGATCGTGTGGGCCGATCGTGACGGCACCCGACCCGATCATCCAGCCGACGTAGCCGCCGTCGTTCCAGGTCGGCTCGCCGAAGAGCTTCGTGTAGTACTCGGCCAACGGCTGCGGGTTCTCCGACCCGATCAGGACGCTGTTGAAGTTCATGACGCATCCCTCCCTTCCCTCGTCTCTTGACTACCAGACGGGCGCCGCATCGGACACGCGTCGAGGGGATCGCGTCCCCGTTCGCCGCTTCACGGCCGTGTCCAGTCCACCTCGTCGTTCCAGCGCCCGTTCCGCTTCGCTTCCTCGATCGCAGCGAGGCCGGACTCGGTCATCCGCCCCTCCTCGATCAACCGCTCCACCCGGGCGCGGTTGGTCGGCGACCACTTGCTCGCCTGTCGTCGCGGGGTGTAGCGCAAGGCGAATCGCTCCGTGTCGATCGGACGCATCGCGCTGTCGATCCATCCGAAGCACAACGCCTCCTCTGTCGCCTCTACGAGCGAGACCAGCGGGGCGCCGCCGTGCTTCTTGGAGATCAGCACCCACGCCTCCTCGGCGGAGGCGTGATTGGCCTCGAGCCACGCGCGCCACTGCTCAGGAGTGGCGAACGCGAGCGCATCGCCGGTGCTCTTCACATCCGCCATCCTAGGCACGCCCGCCAAAGACGACCCCTCGACGGGCGACGAGGTCATGTCACCGTCGGCGCATGGCGGACCCCCCCGTGCCGCTCACCGTGCGACTGCGCTCGACGCGGGTGCCCCGGCGCGACGTGCTGATCGGCGGAGCCGTCGGGGCGGCGGTCGTGCTCGCACCACCGCTGCGGGCGCGCGGCGCGGTACCGGCCGCGAACACGATGCCGAGCAGGAACAGACCGCCGCCGATCGGTGCGAACCGGTCCTCGGCCTCCAGGATCCGTCGGACGGCGCGCACGTCTCCAGAGCGTGCGACGGCGCCGGAAAGCATCCCCTGACCGACGAAGATCGAGACCGCCACGAACATCGCGGCGATGTGCAGGAACTTCCAGATCGTCGACCAGTCCATCCTGCCTAGCCGCTCGGTGGCGGTGGCGGAGGCGGCGGCGGTGGCGCGGTCAACGACGTCGTCTGCGAGGGCGCCTGCCCCTTCACGACGAGCGTGCCGGCGAGGATGTCGTGGAGTCCCTGCTTCCGCTGCGTGAAGGCCACCATCAGGAACCCGATCCCGAGGATCAAGGCCGACAGGATCTTCGCGAAGTGCCGGCCCGTCGCCTTGCCGAATCCGATCCGCCTGCCCTCGAGGTCCGTGACGATGATGCCCATCGCCATCTTCCCGAGCGTCGCCTGCTTCGCCGAGCTCTCCATCAAGGCGTAGTACAGCCACCCGAGAACGGTCGAGATGCTGGAGGCCGCCGGCGAGTAATACATGCTGGAGTTGGAGCCGAAGTCGTCACCGCCACCGAACGCCAGGTTCAACGGAACCGTCACGATGCCGAGCACCAATCCGTCGAGGATCACGGCGACGACCCGTCGCCAGAAGCCTGCATACATCGAGGTGCCGTTCATGGTCGGACCTCCCTCCGTCGCCCGATGCTCGCACACGGACGGTAGCGCCTCAAATCCCTCTGCTACGTTGAGCGCATGGCCGGCTCATCGCTCGAAGACGCGTTCGGGCACCACGTGTGGGCGACGCTGCTCGTGCTCGACGCCTGCCTGGCGCTCCCGCCGGAACAGTTGGAGACCTCGGTACCCGGCACGTACGGCTCGATCCTCGATACAGCGCGTCACACCGTCGGTGCGGATGCGTCCTACCTGTTCGTCCTGAGCGGTGGGCGCGTCACACCCATCGATGAGGACTCGATGGACCTCGCGGAGCTCCGCTCCACGATGGAAGCGCACGGAGCCGCCTGGTCCGAGACCCTGGCGAAGGACTTCGACCCGGACGTGATGCTCGTGCGCCATCGCGACGACGGATCCGAGACCCACGCTCCCGCGAGCATCCGGCTCGCGCAGGCGTTGCACCACGGCACCGACCATCGCAGTCAGATCGCGACCGCCCTCACGACGCTCGGGGTCGAGCCGCCGGCGATGGACGTCTGGGACTACGGCAACGAGATCGGTCGCGTCACCGAGATCCCGCCCACGTCGTGACATCGGATCGACGGGCGTCGAAGGCGGCCGCCTTCCGCGCGCTCCACGACGGCGAGCCCTTCGTGATCCCGAACCCGTGGGACGCCGGATCGGCTCGTGTGCTCGAGGCCCTCGGGTTCCGGGCGCTCGCGACGACGAGCTCCGGACTCGCGTTCACGCTGGGTCGTCTCGACGGGAGCGTGACGCTCGACGAGATGGCGGAGCACGCGGGGGCGCTCGATCGCGCGACCGAGCTCCCCGTCTCGGCGGATCTCGAGAACGGGTACGGCGCCGAACCGGAGCAGGCCGCGGCCGCGATCCGTCGAGCCGCGGACGCGGGCGCCGTCGGCGGGTCGATCGAGGACTTCGATCGCGACGAGCGCCGCTTGTATCCCCTGGACCACGCGACCGCGCGGATCGTCGCGGCGGTGGAGGCGGCTCGCGAACTCCCGTTCCCGTTCACGCTCACGGCGCGGGCCGAGAACCACATCCGGGGGAACCCCGACACGCGGGACACGATCCGCCGGCTGCAGGCGTTCGAGGAGGCCGGCGCCGACGTCCTCTACGCCCCCGGTCTCGCGACGATCGATGACATCCGGACGGTCTGCGGATCGGTCGGGAAGCCCGTGAACGTGTTGGCCCGGCCGGCGATGGGTCTGGCCGAGCTCGTCGACGCCGGTGCGCGCCGCGTGAGCGTCGGCGGTGCGCTCACGTGGACGGCCGTGAAGGCGTTCGCCGACGCAGCGACCGCCATCCGCGACGACCGAGACTTCTCGGCCCTGGGATCTCGCGTGCCGCTGGCTGACTGGTTCGGGGGATGAGCCGCGATCCTGGTCAGCCTCCGCTGCGGTAGCGGACGTAGACCGTGCCGTTGCCGAAGCGCCGCTCGTCCAGCAGCTCGACGTCGAGGCGCACGCCCTGCGGGAGCGCTCGGGTCCCACCTCCGACCACGACCGGCGCGAGGAACAGCTGGATCTCGTCGACGAGCCCGGCCCGGATCGCCTGTGCCGCGAGATCGGGACCGCCCACGGAGATGTCCCGGTCCGCGGATGCCTTCATCTCGCGGATCACGTCGGGATCGAAGCTCCGTTCGAGCCGCGTCTTCGCACCGGTCACGGCGTCGAGCGATTTCGAGTACACGATCTTGTCCGCCGCTCGCCAGATATGGGCGTAGTCCTCGATCGCGGGCGGCTCGTCCGTGGTATCCATCGTCTCCCAGGCCACGAGCACCTCATACATGCGTCTCCCGAGGAGGAAGGTGCCGATCGGCCGCTCCAGATCGTTGACGAAGGAGTGGACCTCCTCGTCGGGCGCGGACCAATCGAACTTCCCGTCTGCGTCCGCGACGTAGCCGTCGAGGGACATGATCGCGGGGTAGACGAGCTTCGCCATGGTCCTCACCCTGTCGCCCGGAGCCGCAGGCGACAACCCGCCCGGTTTGCGTTCTCTTGCCACGCCGAGGCGTCTGCTAGCGTCGCCGGGTCGGGTCGGATGGGGGGTTCATGCATCGCATACGTACCGCCGCGGTCGTCCTCGCAGTGGGGCTCATCGTGACGGCGTGTCAGAGCGACGCGACCGGCGAGCGGGCCGAGGAGCCGCGGGCAGGGCTGGGCGGGATGGGGATCGTCCCGCCGTCGTCCGGACCTCCCACGATGTTGATGGGTCCCGAGTTCTTCCCCTGCCATCCCGGGAAGGGCGACGCGAGCTACACGAAGTACGGGGTCGGCCGGATGCGCCGCGGCGGTCTCGAGCGCGAGGAACTGGAGCCGGACCACATCGTGATCGACGGACACGGGGTCAACTTCCACGGCCGGGATCGGGTCGTCGACGGCGGCACGATCGAGATGGAGATGGACGAGGACTACTTCGGACCCACCGTGCTGAAGGGCCCGGCCGGAGCGACCGTCACGATCGAGCTCGAGAACGAAGGGGTTCGCCAACACAACTTCAGCGTGCGGGGCCAGGGGATCGACCTGACCTGCGGCGTGCGGTCACGGGATGAGGTCGAGGTCGTCTTCCCTCGCTCGGGCCTGCTCGCGTTCACGTGCAAGTTCGGTGACAGATCGGGCATGCGAGGGGCGTTCGTCGTCGA
>DASSDW010000217.1:0-18918 GCA_035696925.1 Actinomycetota bacterium | reverse complement strand
TACTCACCACGGCCGCGCTCGTCGCAGCATTCGCGACGACCACGATCCACGCCGCTGCAAGAACGCGGCCGACCTGCACGATTAGCGGCACGGGTGGGGACGACCGCCTCAGAGGAACCGCGCAAGCCGACGTCATCTGCGCTCGCGGCGGGGACGACGAAGTGCGGGCGCTTGGCGGCGACGACATAGTCTTCGCGGGCTCGGGCGCGGACTTCGTGATGGGCGGGCCCGGCGATGACCGGATCTTCGGCGGGCGGGGTCCGGACCTGGCCGACGCGGGCCGGGGGCACGACATCGTGCGCGGCGGCGCCGGGTCCGACTTCGCGCAGATCGGTGGAGCGGGTCGCGACAGGGTGTACGGCGGTCCGGGTATCGACGATGTACGGGGTGGTCCCGGCCGGGACCGGATCTTCGGGGGCAAGGGCAACGACGGGTGCCTCTCGGCGATGGATGGCGGGCCGGGGGACGTCGTGTTTGGCGGCCCGGGACACGACCGCGGCGATCGGGACCCTGGCGACGCGCTGCACAGCGTCGAGCAGATCACGCAGAGAGTCTGCTTCGGCGAATGAGGTGACCCCAGGCTCAGGACGGCGAGGAGGAGGCGGGCCAAAGCCGCCCATTCGGGCGCCATCACACGCGCCGCCGAGCTTCAACGCGGCTCCCGGTTGGGCTTTGGGCGACCTCTGTGGGACCCGGGGCTCCCATTAGTGGCGATGCTTCCGACGATTCTCGAGGAGGATCGACGGCGAGCTGGCTGGTCGGTCGGCCAATCGGCGTGGCGCCACGGCGTGAGCGTACGGGAGTACCGGGAGCTCGAGGCCGGCGAGCGCTGGCCGAACGGGGAGACATTCAACCGGATCTGCGAGCTGTACGGCTGGCCTCAGACGTTCGTGGGAACGTCGGTCAATCCACGGCCGGCGATTGAGTGAGCGGCCAGGGCTCGTCTGGATCGACCGCGATGACATAGACCGTGTGCGGATGCGCGTATCGAACGATCGCGTCGAGAAGGATGTTGGCGGGGATGCGGAACGCGACGTGGTCGATCTCCTCGACTCCTGCATGCGGTGCCTTGTAGCCCTCCACATCGCGCAGATGCAAGATGATGCCGGGTTTCCTCACTGTTGTACCCGTTCCGATCGCATAGCCTGACCACTTCGCCGTCCGGACCGCATCCCATGGGATCCGGTGGCGTCCGATGGTCACCCCTGCGGAATCGAGTCGCAGCTCGAGACCCACAGAGCCAGTAAGTCCCCATTCGACCAGCAGCCATATGACGCCAGCCAGGCAAAGCCCGGAGAACCCGAATGCCTCCCAGCGAGTATCACCCTCTGACACGAGGCCGAGGCCGAGGGTCGCGACCCCGGCGATCGCGATGAAGGACATGTAGGCGATCGGGGTCCGCCTGTCGATCCTCAAGACCACGGGCCCGAGCTCACCAGACGGATCCACGGTCCTAGACCCCGATCCGATCCGAAGGGAGGTACGCCGCGAGGGCGCGCCTCAACGCCTGAGTGACGTCGTCGTTCCCGCCAGCGGTGATGAATCTCACCTCGCAGGTGCGCTCGTCTCCATTGGCCAGCTCGACGTGAAGCTTGTCGTCTCCGGGCTTCAGGGAGACGTTCGAGACATCACTCCAAGACAACTTGACCCGGCGTAGGCCATCGGAGACCTCCAACCCCTGTTCCCCCACGCGCACGAACCTGCGTCGCTGGAGGATCGTCAACACGACGCCCAAGAGGACGGCCAAGATGACGCCGCCAACCGCCGCTGTGCTGACCGGCAGCCTTGGGAGATCAGGCTCATGGAAGATCTGATTGAGGACCCCGCCCGCGATCAGGATCGGCCCGAAGATCACCACGAACATGACGGTCGCCCGCTGGGGCGCACGAATCGTGACACCACGACCATCCGCTGCGGGTTCTACCGTGGCCGGGAACTGGAAGAGGCCCACAAACTGAGGGTAGGCGTGAACAGCGGTGAGGGGAACCACCGCGGGCGTAGCGGCACCTAGTCAGTGAGGTGGCACGGAATTGACGTCTAGTCTTGGCGCGTGAGCGAGGACATCGGCCAGCGCGTCGTCGCTGCACTCGGCGAGCCGGCGGCGCGCGAGCCCCTCGAGGTGCTCGAGCGGTCAGATGCCGACCGGGCGGCGCTGATCGGGCGGCTACACGTCCGGGACGACGCCGCGTGGCTGGCCGAGCTCCTGATTGACCTCGAGGATGATCGGGGCGAGATCGCCCGGCTCCGGCTCGTAGATGATCTGCGTCGGACCCTAGGCGCCTGACCGGGTTGTCGCGTTGCTCCCATAACCCGATCCGGCGTAGCGTCACCGTCGTGGCAGCGTTCTCACTGACCCCGATGCTTACCGTCAGGGATGCGTCGGCCGCCGTGGAGTTCTACGGGCGGGCCTTTGGGGCCGCAGAAGGATCACGACTCCAGACGCCGACCGGTCACGTCGTCGCTCAGATGTTCGTCGACGGCCTCGAGTTCTACGTCGTCGACGAGAATCCAGACGCATTCAACCTCAGTCCCGAGGCGCTCGGCGGGACGAGTGTCCGCATCAGCCTGATCGTGGACGATCCGGATGGAGCGACCGCGCAGGCGATTGGCGCAGGTGCCACCCAGGTGTTCCCCGTCGATGACCAGCCGTACGGTCTCCGCCAGGGTCGCGTCGCGGACCCGTTCGGTCATCACTGGCTGATCGGTAAGCCACTGTCCTAAGAAGGGGCGTCTCGGTCAACATTCCCGAACGCTCGCGCAGGCGAGCGTCCCTATATCCCGTCTCCCTCCCGTCACACACTGAGAAGTGACGGGAAACGACGAGAAACGCTGAGACACATCACCGCTGGTGGGAGGGCATATTTGACGGCATCCGTGCTGGTCAGAGCGGCTCCCGAAACGGACTCATAATCCGTCGGTCGCAGGTTCAAGTCCTGCCCGCCCCACCGAGAAAGCTCAGGTCAGAGGGCATCTCTCGCCGCCTCGGGTCTCCGACCGTCGGAACAGTCCGCAGAGAGTCCGCGGGAGTCCGCTCCCTCAGCCCATCGAGCGCGCTTGAGAGCGCATCAACCTCGTTGGGGAAGAGGTGTGCGTCAAGGGTGAGCGTCGCGGTTCGATGCCCGAGCTGGTGCTGGACCAGCTTCACGCCCGCTCCCGAGGAGATCATCAGCGACGCGGCTGTGGTGCCGGATGTCGTGAACGCGAGCCTCGGCGGCACGAGGCCGACGACGGTCGCCTCCGGAGTGAAGATCGGGCGGTTCCAGTTTGTCACGCGGAGTGGTCCGCTAGCGGCGTCGGGGAAGGCCAAGCCGGAACGCGGCATCGAGCCGAGGTACGCCCCGAGAATCCGGTACAGAAACCCCGGCAGGGCGATGCTCCCAGCCGCGAGGGTCTTCGGCGTGCCGCTCGTTGCATGAGGGGCCGGTCGAGAGGCGAACGCTGCGTTCTTCGGTCCCTGGCTGACTGAAGCCTGTTCTCGCGACACCCTTCAGGGGCTACGCTCCGCGGATGGCGCCCGGCGAACGAGAGCATGCGCTCCTCGCGGTGTTGTTCACCGACATCGTCGGCTCGAGCGAGCTCGCAGCTCAGATGGGCGACGAATCCTGGAAGCGGCTACTGCGAAGGCATCACGAGCTCATGCGGGGGGTCGTGGGGGGCAATGGCGGACGCATCGTGGACACGGCCGGAGACGGTGTGTTCGCCGTCTTCCCTCGGCCCGCGGCCGCGATCCGATGCGCCTTCGAGGGGATCAACGCTCTCAGGGCGATCGGCGTCGAGATCCGGGCCGGGATCCACTTCGGAGAGACCGAGTCCTCCGAAGGACGGGTGAGCGGCATCGTCGTCCACACGGCCGCGCGGGTGATGGCCCTCGCGGGTCCGGGCGAGATCCTCATCACGCGGACCGTCGGGGATCTCGTCGCCGGCAAACGGATCACGGTCGACGACCGAGGGTCCCACGAGCTCAAGGGCATCCCGTCCCGATGGGATGTGTTCGTCGTGGAGGAGGTCGAGGGACAGCGACGACCCCCGCCGATCGAGCCGGGGGTCGCGCAGGGGCTCCGCGAGCGCTCGGTTCCTCCCGAGCCTCGCCGGCGGTTCCCCATGATGCTCGTCGGTATCGCAGCGTTGATCCTGGCGATCGTCGGCATCGCGTTGGTCGCCGGCAACGACGGGGCTCCCGACGAACCCGTCGTGGCGTCGACGACGCTCGTACGCATCATGCAGGGAACGCAAGAACGCGCGGAGGCCGTCGTCGGCGACGGTGTCCGCGGGATCGCTCTCGGTGAGGGCTCGGTGTGGCTCGCATCCGTCCGGGACAGCAGCGTCTACGACGTCGATCCGCAAACCCTGGAGCTCCGGAACCGGATCCCGATACCGGAGCAGCCGCACGAGATCGCTGTCGGAGCGGGCAGCGTCTGGGTCACGACGTCGACGACCCTCTACCGCATCGACCCGGTCATCGGAGAGATCGTGGAACAGATCGAGCTCGGACGATGCGGGATCGAGCCCTGCCGGACGGATGTCGTCGTCGGCGACGGGACGGTCTGGGCAACGCACTACGACTCGGACCGTCTCAACGGCCGTATCTTCCGCCTCGACCCCGCCCGAGAGGGGAGTGCTCGCCCGTTCCTTCTGGCCGCCAGGCCGATCGCGTTAACGGTCGATCATGACGCCGTCTGGATTCTGCATGACGATGACATCAACACGTTCCTCGTCGAGCGGTTCGATATCGGAGCGGAAACGAGCAAGCTCGTGGACCTCCCCTTCGAATCGTATGGACCACTCCAGTGCCTCGAGAGCGATGTCGGCCCGGCTTCCACGGTCGACCTCTGCGCCACGATCACGGCAGGACGACGAGCCGTCTGGGTAGCCGTTCCTGGCGATGGGGTCTCCTGGCTCTGGCGCCTGGATCCGGACGAGCAGCGGACGCCAAACGGAGTGGAAATCACCTGTTGTGCGATGGCGATGGTCGGCACCGCCGACCCGGTCGAGACGATCTGGATCGGACGCTCGTCCGGGGATGTCGTGCAGGTGCCCGAGATTGAAGGCACGCCGTCACGGCAAGCGATCATGGTCGGCGCACCGGTGACGGACATCGCCATCGGCTACGGGGCGCTTTGGGTCTCGGTCGACGACCCCCCGGGGTGAACCCAAGGGTCGGCTGGCGTCTCCGCCGGTCCGGCTCTGTCAAGGCTGCTTCTCACTTTTCTCCCGTATGGCCTACGTCCCCCGCTGATGCCGATGCTCCCCACGATGCTCCAGGACGAATCGTCGGGCTTCGCCGCGATCTCAAGCTTCCCGTCAGGAGCCTCGAGCTCGATCACGACACCGCCTTGATGGGACCCGCCGATGACCTAGCGCCGAGGTACGTGTCGTGATCAAAGACGAGGAGTCAGGAGCGCTCACGCTTTCTCGGCAGGCACGCCAGATTTCGCAGACGAAGGCAGCACCAGCGCGTCCTCATCGAAATGGAAGGCTGGCGGATCACTCGCCGGGAATGATTCACGAGAAGCCTCATCGATCAAGCCATCCAACCGTGCGCGAATGGCTTCGGTCCGGTCCAGCTCCTCGTCAGACGGGCGTCGACTCGGTGTCGGAGGACCTGAGCTCGTCGCTCCGTCACTCCTGTGGGATGCACCAGGCCTTGTCACCGTTCAGAGTCTATGTCGTCGGTCACCACCATGGCTGTGAGTGCTCCTGGTGCCCGTTGCCAAGGGGACAGGCCGAGTACAGGGAGCTAGAGGCCGGCGCCCGATCGCCGAGCTTCGAGACGTGGGATCGGATCTGCATGATGTACGGCTGGCCTCAGACGTTAGTGACGGTTCTGTAGCGGCCGGTGCTCAGCGGCGCGGGCTCGTGCCTATCCCGCCATCGTTCCAGGGACGTACCTCTCTGGATCCTCATCCTTGCTCCACACCCACACCTGGTTGCAGTCTGGACACTTCCACTTTGCGCCTACATACCCAGGTGGCTCCCACTGATGGTCTGTCGTTGCGTCCATGTCGCTCCTCCATTCTTGGCCTACACGATGATTCAACTGCTGCCACGGTACGCCCTGCTGCATACACAAGTACCCCAGCTCGAAGCCGGGGCGGGATCACCGGGCTTCGAGACGTGGGACCGGGTCTGCAAGCTGTACGGCTGGCCACAGACGTTCGTGGGAGCGTCGGTCAATCCACGGCCGGCGATTGACTGAGTGGCCAGGGCGCGTGCCTGCATCGGGTGCGCGATCGTGCTCATCGCTGCTCCTCACCGCGTTGGGCGAAGTCAGCCGCCAGCGGATCCGTTTCCTGGGTTCGATGAACCGGACCGGTATGCGGCAGGTCACTCGTTACCGACCTGGGTGAGGAGCGGAACGATCCATCCGCGATCTCCGTCCGTCCAGTTGCCCCAGCGGTCCCCCTCGAACTGCGTGAACCTGACGCGCGAATCACGGACCGGACCGCCGTGTGAATCGATCGATGCCTCGACCTCCCAGAAGCGGTTGCCCCCATCATCGAGAGGGTCGTGGGACCGGATCGTGATCGAGAGCCAGCGCTTGCCCGCACCATCCTGGGAGACCTTCCGCGTGGTGGCGCGGATGTCCACCCGTTGCCCGGTCGGGCCGACGTCATCGGGATCGGTCCCGTGATCCACGTAGCCGAAGTCGGCCAGGACGGTCGCAACCGGAACGACGGCCACGAGGACCGATGCAGCGATGATCGTGAGCAGCCCGCGCCTCATCGTGTCCTTCCCTCGGTGCGCATCCCCGTCACGGCTGGTCCATCGCCTTCTCGTGGCCGCGCTTCTTGAGTTCGAGCAGGATGATCGCCTGCGCCTCACTATCGCCATTCGCCGCCTTGCAGATGAGACAGTCGTGGCCCTCCGCGTGGGTCGCCGCCATCTGCTCGATCGCCTTGGTCGCGTCGAAGATGTTGCGGATCGTCGACTCACCGCGCGGTTTCCTCCGGCCGATCACGGACTCATCCCCGAGTGCATGACTCGATGGTTCACCTCCGCCCTCCTCCGACTCTTGCAGGTGAGGCGCGTGCCTGACCGCCTCACGACGAGCTTTGAGCGTGGAGAGTCCTCCGACCACAGGGCCGGAGGACTCGCGTTCGAGACTACCGGACGGTCAGGCTCGCCTCATGAAGGCGAGGACCGCCAGAACGACCAGCACGAGGACAACGATGCCCACGATGCCGATGCCGCCGATCCCTTCTGCAAGCATGGTGCTCCCTTCGTCGGTGGTGCCAACTGCCCGGATGACACAGCCACGGGTCCCTCGGGACCCTTCGCTGTCGGCCTGATGCATCCGTACCCCGGCGCGGTGGCAGGGAAACGGAAGGAAACCGGTAGCCCTGGTGCCGGTCAGCGTCACCCTCGGTGAACGCACCCCGGGATCGGCCGATGCCGTACGCTCGGGCGGTGGATATCGCTCCAGTCCTCGAGGGGTCATTCGAGGGAAACGCGGAGGGGTTCTGAGGTGCCCGAGATCACGCAGGCGATGCGCGACCTCTACTCGCTCCCGCCGGAGGAGTTCATCGCGGGGCGCGACCGCCTGGCCGGCGAGCTGAAGGACGCGGGGAAGGCCGAGGACGCGGCCGCGGTCAAGAAGCTCCGGAAGCCGAGCATCGTGGCCTGGGCCGTGAACGCCGCTGCCCGGGATCGCCCGGAAGACGTCGAGGGCCTCCGTGAGGCGGGGCAGGCGCTGCGGCGAGCCCAGCGAAAGGCGCTGTCGGGCGGTGGTGGAGAGGACCTCCGCCGGGCCACCGATGAGCGCCGCGTCCTGATCGGATCGCTGACCGATGCCGGCGTGGCCGCGATCGGTGCGCGCGGCGCGGCCCATCGGGACGCGATCGCGGCGACGCTGGACGCAGCGTCGGTGGACGACGATCTGGGGCAGCGGCTCCAGGCCGGCGTCCTCGATCGCGACGCGAAGCCCACCGCCGGATTCGGCGCGATCGAGGGGTTCGAGGTCCTCCAGGGCGGCGGGGGAGACGAAGACGAGGAACCGGCGGAGGAGGATCCCGCCCAGGTGCGCCGGGAGCGGGTCCGCGAGGCCCGCGCGGCGGAACAGAGAGCCACGACGGCCGAACGGACCGCCGAGAAGGCCCGCCAACGGGCGGAAGAGCTGAAGGCGAAGGCCACGGCGGCAGTCAACGCCGCGCGGGAGGCGGAGTCGGAGGCGAAGCGTCTGGCCGACGAGGCGAAGACCGAGCGCAAGCGGGCCGACCGGGCGGCGAAGTCCGCGGAAGCGGCCGGCGGGGGCCCCTGACCTCGCCGATCCTGGACGGACCGGTCAGCCGGGGCCCCGGCCCGCGAGCGCGATCGCCCGCTCCACGACCTCGGCGAGCGGCGCCGGGACGGCGTCGGCACCCAGGTCGGCGAACCGCCGCCACGCGCGCGCCGGCTTCTGTCGGTCGCCGTGGATCTCGGCCACACCCTCGAAATCGGGCGCGAGCTCCACGCGGTCCTCCCCGGCGACCTCCGCGATCAACGCGTTCAGGAGCCCCTCAGCGTGGCTCGGCTCGACGCCTTCCGGCGCGTCCCGGTCGTACACAGCGACGAACGGCAGGCCGACCGCTCTGCTGATCTTGCCGAACAGCGGGATGTTGCCCTTCCCGCCGCATTCGATGATCGAGATGCGCTCGCGATCCGGATCGTGTCCGAGCGCCTCGAACACGAAGGGGAGCGTGAGCTTCTCCGTCAGCCCCTCGACGAGGATCGCCGCGCGTGCGAGGAACAGCTCGCTGCGCGAGGAGTCGAACTCCGAGAACGCGCGGAACTCGTCGTCCGCGGGCAAGGGCTCGGGCTGCAGCAACAACGTCCCCACCCTCGGTCGGCGCTCCGTGAACACGAGCTCGTCCAGCCGCACCACGTTCAGGAACGCGGGGGAGTGCGTGGAGTAGAGGATCTGGTTGCCCTGGGCCGCGACCGTTCGGAGCAACCGGTAGAGGTAGCGCTGCGCCTGGGGTGGGAGGAAGAGCTCGGGCTCTTCCATCAAGACGATCAGGCCGGTGATCGCCGCCTCCCGCCACGACTCCAACCCCGCCACGAGCCCGTGCGCCGACGCGGTCGTCCCGCTCGAGGACCCGTGGGCGTCCGTGCGGTCGACCGCCGCTCGGATGAGCTCCACCACGGGGTGGGGCGACCCTCCGGGGCCGGGAGGCGCGACGATCGTTCCGTCGCGCAGACCCGCCGGGAAGAACAGGGCCGGGGGGCGGGCCGGTCCCTCCGACGAGGAGGGGCCCGGGGGCATGCCCGTCACCGAGATCGTCGATCCGTCGGCCAGCTCCCCGACGATCCGGATCGACGTCGTCGAGGGCTGATCGTCCTCGGGCACGTCGTTCGCCTCCAGTGGGGCGGCCGTCGGATCCAGGAGCGCCCAGATCGCGGTGAGCAGGTTCGACTTGCCCGCGCTCTGCTCGCCGACGATCGCGGCGATCGTTCCCGGCCGGAAGCTCGTGTCCTTCAGGGACCGGAACCCACGGACGTGCACGCCGGTCAGTCCGAAGGGAGGCACCGGCGGATGCTACCGGCCGGGCAGGCGAAGGCTCATGACGCCGCACGCGTGCGGAAGCCGCACGATGGACACCGGACGTCATCGGGCGTGAGCGACGTGCCGCAGTACGCGCAGATGTTCGCTTCCGATGCCGGCGTCGGGGTCGGGTCGGAGGGTGTTCGGGGGCGGCGCCGCCACCGCGACAGGCCCAGCATCCCGAGGACCAACCCGACCGTCAGGAGGATCTCGTCCCACCCTCCCTGATGCGCGAGCAGCACCCTCATCCGGAGAGGATCACGAGACCGCTCGCGGTGAACAGCACCATCACGGCGAGCAGCGCGCACTGGGTCCGCACCGCCTCCCCGCGCTCGAACAGGGCGATCGCGCGATCGTGGGCGAGCACGACGCCGCCGACGTGCCCGATCACGATCGCCGCGACCTGGACGTACCAGATCGCCTCCGGTGACAGCAGCGCGAGGTTGATGACCCAGTCGCTGGTCCCGAACAGATCCCAGCCGAGACCGAACGGATCGGACAGGCGGACGAGCCCCAGCTGCCCCTCGAGGATGAGGAACGAGAAGTAGTGAGCGACGACGTAGGCGAGCACGATCGGCACGAGCGAGGGGGAGAACCGGACCGCGAGCGGACGCCAGTCGCCATGGACCACGCCGGCGGCGACCCGCATCGCCACCACGTAGGCGAGGGTCACGATCCCGATCACGGCGAGGAGCCCCGCCGTGGTCGCGACGATACGGCCGAGCTCGGCGAGCTCGATCGTGGCGTCTGTCCACAGGCCCGATCGGGAGAAGCCGTCGAACGTCGTCGAGCCGAGGGCGACCATGATCACGGGCAGGAGCCCCGGCCGCGGCGGGATCTGCGCGAGGCCGGCGAGGAACGGGCGGGTCACGACACGCCCGTCCGGGTCACGGGCGAGCGGCGCCATCGCCGCGATCAGTCCGAGGTAGACGCCGAACGCCTCCCCGTTCTCGAGCCACGCCCGACGCCCGTACCGCTGCATCCCCACGATCTGGATCAGCGTGTAGAGCATGATCAGGATCCCGAGATGGCCGGGGAAGGATCCGAACGGGTCGGCCAGCTCGCTCCACACGAACCCGAACAAGAGGATCGCGGCGGGCCATCGACCCCACGAGGACGGGTACGGACGACCGGTCGATCCGTGCTCGTCGTCGAAGCCGACGAGTCGGCCGATCGTGTCGAACGGCGACAACGTGGCCCACAGGTTGCCGAGCAGCGCGTGGGCGATCGGGAGACCCACCCAGAACCAGTCGAAGACGACGATCGGACCGATCGTCTCGGTGGCGCCCGCACGCCGGGCCGAGGCCATCGCCACGACGAGGAAGAACACCAGCATCGCGATGCGGATCACCCACTCGAGCGGGCGGTTGGTGAGGATCGACTGGATCCACGAGGGCTCGGCATGAGGGACCGCGCGGTTCTCGAACCGGGGCTCCGTCCACAGGGCCGAGAGCGCCACGAACGAGATGATCAGCGCGGCGGCGGCGCCGAAGACGACGAGCCAGAGGGGAACGGGGAGATCTCCCCGCCCGCCCAGATCAACGTGCGCGAACGCCGGGGGCGCGCCGGCGAGGAACGTCGCCACGAGCGCGGCGAGGATCGTCCCTCGCCTGATCAGGGAACGATCTCCAGCTCGAACAGCGGCTCGCCGGCGCCCTCCAGCTCCACCTCGTACCTGCCGGCGGCGTTCGCGACGAAGTCGATCCGGGCCGCCGCCTGCGGCGTCACGTCGGCCGACAGGTCGTAGCCGTGGAAGTGGACCTCGTCGGAGACGTCCGCGTGCACGAGGAGCCGGACCCGCTCGCCCTGGGTCACCGTGAACGACGTCGGTCCCTGCACAGCTCCGTTCCGATACGTCACCTCGATGATCGTCCGCTCCGGAGCCTGGCTCTCGGACCGCGTGGGAGACACGCCGTCGCTCGGGGAAGCGGTCACGCTGACGTTCGGGCTCGAGGGCGTGGGTATCGCGCCGTCGCTCCCGTCGTCGGGGCGGAGGAGGAGGAACAGGATCACCAGCACCACGACCGATGCCGCGAGGACCGCCCACCGCACCCACGGCTTCATGGCCCGAGGCTATCGTAGGTCGATCCGAAGAGAGCCTCGCGCGCTCGGCCTCAGGTAGGCTGTCCGCGACCGACGAGCGGAGGCATCGGGTTGGACGTCATCGTGGACATCCTGAAGTTCGGGCTCATCTTCGGGGTCCTCGGCACGGCGCCGATCGTCACGTGGCTCGCGCTCTCGTGGCTGTTCACCGACCGGCGACGGACGTCGCCTCCGTCGGACGAGCGCTGACCGGCTCCACCGGATCGCCCAACCGCACGTGGCCGGGGTCGACCACCTCGGCGTACATCCCGAACGGCAACCCCCGCCGCCCCTCGATCCGCGGCCGGGTGCGCGCGATCAGGTTCAGCGTCGTGAAGTCCTTGTCTCCGGTGTCGGGGCCGAGCGTGGTCACGATGCAGCGCGGGATCTGCCCGCGAACGCGGATCGTGGCCGCGCCGACACGCACCAGACCGCCGTCCCAGGAGTCCTCCTCGTACGGGTCGCATCCATCGATCTCGAGCTGGATCCGGAACCGACGCGGATCGAGGTCCGGACGGCCGCCTTGGGTCCCGATGGCGCGGACGCTCGCCGAGGACACGATCGTCAGGGGATGCACGTCCTGTCCGTCGCCGTCCCGCTTCACGCGGACGAGCCGGATGGATCGGCCGAGGGCGGACGAGAACGCCTCGGAGAACCCGCCGGTGACGAGGCGACCCTCCACGGGACGCCCGAAGAAGTCGGTGGTGACGGTCGCGCCGAGCCCGTCGACCGTCCCTTCCACCACGGAGCCGTCGGGGAACGTGCAGCGGAGCCGCTCGGTGGAGGGGTCGTAGTCGGGCACGATGCGGAGGAGGCTCCCCAGGTCGGAGGCGTCGAACAGCGCGCCGGCATCGTCGATCAGATAGAACCGGCGGTCCGTGGGGATCCCACCCGTGGTGAGGTCAGCCTCACGAGGATGCGAAAGGCGTAGGGCTTTCACCGGGGTCACGGACAGACGGACGAGGGTTCGCACCGTCGGAGACCGTAGCCGAAAGACGGGTTGGTCGGCGAGCACGGCGTGACATAGCATCACCCGTACGGGGGACAGGGAGATCGCTACGGCGGAGACCGAAAGGCTCGATGGATGGGTGAATACCAGGAAGAGGTCCTCATCAATCTCCTCGACCTCCAGGCGGAGCTCCGCGGCGACGAGTCGGAGGAGGCCGATGCCGACGGGCAGGGCGCTCCCGAGGCATCGGCCGAGCCCGCCGCTCAGGAGGGGACCCTGGCCGTCACGGATGGAGGTCTCACGGTCACGGCCCTCAGCCCCGCCGACGAGGCGGCGGCGCACGATCGGCTCGTCGCCCTGAGCGACCGTGTCGCCAAGCTCGAGTCCCGCCTCGCGGGCGTGACGGAGCGCATCGATCGGATCGAGCGCGGTCCTGACGCGCACGCCACCGGCTCGCCCGAGACCGGCAGCGACGTGGCCTCGGGGTCGTTCCTCGACCTGCAGAAGATCGTCGCGGATCGCCTCAAGTCGCGCTAGATCCGGGGCGCCGGGACCCCGCCACGGTTCCATGCAGGTCGTGACAGGACCCCGTGATAGCTTCGGGCGCATGGCCATCCGGCTCCCCGTCGCGCTCGAACCGCTCGCGTTCCTGCTCGGCACGTGGCGTGGCGACGGGGAAGGCACCTACCCCGGAGTGGCACCGTTCCGCTTTACGGAGGAGCTCTCGTTCGAGCACGTCGGGGACGCGTTCCTCCTGGTGACCGAGTCGAGCTGGACGCCGGACGGCGCACCGCTGCACTTCGAGCGAGGCACGCTTCGCCCGCTGGGCGACGGCGGCGTGGACCTCACGCTCGCGCATCCGATCGGGGTCGCCGAGGTCGCCGAGGGGACCGTCGAGGGGACGACCGTCAGCCTGTCGTCCACCGCGATCGTCCGCACCGCCACCGGTTCACCGGTGACCGAGATCGCCCGGCGGTACCACCGGGAAGGCGAGCGGCTCTCCTACGAGTTGGACATGGCGATGGACGGCGTCGCACGCACCTTCCATGTCCGCGCCACCCTCGGGAGAGCCTGACGGTGGCGCTCGGCTCCCGGGACCTCTCTCGCGTCTGGCTCGCGACGTCGATCCTCGGCCTCGCGACCGGTGGCGTCCTCGCGTGGATGGGCCAACCCGATGCTGCGAACATCGCGTGGGCCGTCACGACCGCCGTCGCCCTCGTGTCGCTGCTCCGCGACGTAGTGATCGGACTGCTGCGACGCCAGCCGGGCGTCGACGTGATCGCGCTGCTCGCGATGGGAGGCTCGCTCGCGCTCGAGGAGTACCTCGCCGGCGCGGTGATCGCCTTGATGCTCGCCTCCGGTGAGGCGCTCGAGGCCTTCGCGGACCGGCGGGCGCACCGCGAGCTCTCGGCCCTGCTCGAACGCGCCCCCCGAACGGTGTCGCGCTACGAGGGGAACGATCTCGTCGAGCGTCCGGTCGGGGAGGTGCGGCGCGGCGACCGCTTGCTGGTGAAGCCTGGCGCCGTGATCCCCGTCGACGGGATCGCCTCGACGCACGCCGTCTTGGACGAGGCTGCCCTCACGGGGGAGTCGCGCCCGGTCGAACGCGCCGCCGGGGATCCGATCCGGTCCGGTGCGGTGAACGCGGGCGGCGCGTTCGACCTCCTGGCGACGACGACGGCCGAGGGGAGCACGTACGCCGGGATCGTGCGGCTCGTCCGGGAGGCCGAGCGCCAGAAGGCGCCGTTCGTGCGGCTCGCCGATCGGTACGCCGCGATCTTCGTGCCGATCACGCTCGTCGTCGCCGGCGTGGCCTGGGTCGCGGGCGACGCGACCCGAGCCCTGTCGGTCCTCGTGGTGGCGACGCCGTGCCCCCTCCTGCTGGCGGTGCCGATCTCGATCGTGTCCGGGATCTCCCGGGCCGCGCATCGGGGGATCATCGTGAAGGGAGGCGGTGTGCTCGAGACGCTCGCGCGGGCGAAGGTCCTCGTGTTAGACAAGACGGGGACGCTCACCTCCGGCGTCCCGGAGGTCAGCGACATCGAGACGTTCCCGGGGGGGGACGGGTTCGGTCTGGACGGGGTGCTGCGGCTGGCCGCGTCGCTCGACCAGGTCTCGCCGCACCTGCTGGCCGCGGCGCTCGTGCGGGCCGCCCGGGCCCGTGGCCTGGAGCTGTCGTTCCCGACCGACGTCCGGGAGCGCCACGGATCCGGGATCGAGGGCACGGTCGACGGACACCGCGTGGCGCTCGGGAAGTCGAGCTACGTGTCGGAGGGAGCGCCGATGCCGCCGCGCGCGCGCGAGGTGCGCAGGCGCTCGATGCTGGACGGCTCCTCGTGCGTCTTCGTGGCGATCGACGGAACGGTCGCGGGCGCGCTGATCATCGACGACCCGATCCGCCCGGACGCGCCCCGCGTGATCCGATCGCTCCGCCGTGCCGGGATCGAACGCGTGATCATGGTCACCGGCGACCATCCCGACGTGGCCGAGTCCGTCGGCGCGGCGCTCGGCGTCGACAGGATCATGTCCGAGCGCGATCCCTCGGAGAAGGTCGAGGCCCTGGAGGCCGAGCGCGAGGCCGGCGTGGTCGTGATGGTCGGAGACGGGCTGAACGACGCGCCGGCCCTCGCGGCCGCCGACGTGGGCGTGGCGATGGGCGCGCGGGGCGCGACCGCCTCCTCGGAGGCGGCCGACGCCGTGCTCGTCGCGGATCGACTGGACGGCCTCGTGGACGCGATCGCGATCGCCCGCCGATCGCGCGCGATCGCGATCCAGTCCGTCGTCATGGGCATGGGGCTCGCGTTCGCGTTCATGATCGGCGGCGCGCTCGGCCTGTTCCGGCCGGCGGTGGGGGCCCTGATCCAGGAGCTGATCGACGTGGCGGCGATCCTCAACGCGCTGCGTGCGCTCAGCGGCGGCGGCCGGCCGGTGGCCGGTCGCGAGACCACGGACGTGGCCGAGCGGTTCCGCGCCGAGCACCGCGAGTTCGCACCGGAGCTCGCGCGGGTCCGGTCGGTCGCGGACCGGCTCGGAGAGCTCGCCCCCGGGGACGTCCGCCGCGAGCTCGAGGCCGTTCGCCGGTTCGTCGTGGAGCGACTGCCGCAGCACGAGGAGGAAGAGGAAGCCGCCGTGTACCCGGTGGTTGCCCGTCTCCTCGGCGGCGAGGACCCGATGAGCTCGATGGCGCGTGCGCATCTGGAGATCTCGCACCTGGCGCGGGTGTTCCGGCAACTCCTCGACGACCTTCCCGAAGACGGCCCGACGCCGGACGATCTCGTCGACCTCCGCCGCGTGCTCTACGGCCTCTACGCGATCCTCCGCCTGCACTTCGCCCAGGAGGACGAGGCTTACGCCTGGCTGTCCTCCGGCGAGGAGTCCGTCCCGGTCGCCTGAGGATCCTCCGGGAGCACGAGGAGATCCTCCGGCCTCGGCTCGAACGCGAGCAGGACCCGGAAGGAGGCCCCGCCACCGGTCCGTTCCTGCACCCACGCCCGGCCGTCGTGCAACTCGGCGAACTTCGCCACCAGTGCCAGGCCCACCCCCGCTCCGCCGGGTCTGGGGCTCGGCCCCTGCACGAACGGGTCGAAGATCCGGTCGCGGTCCTCCGGCGCGAGCCCCGGTCCGTCGTCCTCGACGACGATGAGTGCTCCCTCGTCGGTGCGCTCCACCCGGATCCAGATCCGGGCGTCGCCGGGCGTGTGCTTCACCGCGTTGGCGAGCAGGTTCTCGACGATCCGCTCGATCATCGTCGGGTCCGCCTGGACGTGCACCGGGCCGGTGTCGAGCTGCAGCCGGCGCTCGGTCACGGCCTCGGTCCGGGTTACGAGCTGGCGCACGAGCGCACCCAGGTCGACGGGCCGCAGCCGCGCCATGAGACCCTTCCGCTGGAGGCGATCGAGGTCCAGCAGGTCGGTGACGATCCGATCGAGCCGGCGGGAGTTCTGCACGATCCGGGAGGAGAGGTCGCGGACGTCCTGGGGGGACATGTCGTCGGCCTTGTTCTCGAGGGTGATCGCGAGGCCCAAGATCGCGGCCAGCGGTGTCCGGATGTCGTGCGAGACGGCCTGCATCGCGATCGTCTTGGCCTCGTCGGCGGCGGCCAGGCGCAGGCTCTGCTCCCGCTCGCTGGCGAGCTCGTGGCGGAGCTCGTGCACCCGGCGACGGTCCGTGACGTCGACGAGCACCCCAAGCCAATAGCGTGGCACACCCTCTCCGTCCGTGATCAGCCGGGAGCGATCGTGGAGCCAGACCGTGCGTCCGTCCTTCGTGAGGACGCGGTACTCGATGCCTCCCGCGAACCCGCCCGACCGATCGGCGGCGTCGAGTCGTTCCGCGTCCTCGGGGTGCACGAGCTTCGTCCACAGATCCGGGTCGGCGTACCACTCCTCCGGCGAGTAGCCGAGGATCGTCGTGGTCTGCTCACTGATCGACAGCGTCTTCTGGGGACCGTCGATCGCGTCGAGGTAGGTGATCGCGGGGATCTGCTCTTCGAGCGCGCGGAATCGTTCCTCCGCCTCCACCCACCGTGATGCGGCCTCGCGCGTGCGCCCTTCGCTCACGTGGCGGAGCGCGTCGACCCGTTCGACCTCCATCCGGCGCCGTTCCGTGACGTCGACGATCAGACCGCGCAGGCGATGGCGCGGGAGGACGGAGGCGGGCATCAGCTGCCCGATGTGCCACAGCCACGTCTCGTCGCCGTCCTCGGTCCGGAACCGATACTCCACGTCCAACCGCTCGCCCTCGGCCGCCTTCGTCCAGGCTTCCACGACCCGATCGCGGTCCTCCGGATGGACGTGGCCGAGCCAGGACTCCGGGTCGTCGATCCAGGCGCGGGGTGGGTATCCGAGCAGACCTTCCACGGTGTCGGAGACCGAGGTGAATCGGCCGGGCTCGACCGTCGCCTCCCAGACGATCGTGTCGGCGCCGCCGAGCACGTCCAGGACGCGCCGGAGCCCACCTCCCGCGGGGAGCAGTCGTGGCGACATCCGGGCTAGTGTGCGAGATGGCCCCAGCGTTGCCAATGGGCCGAACGGCACCTCACGCGGCTCGGGTTCCCCCGTCCGCCCGTGGGTCGCTCCCCGCGAGGAACGTCCCCCGATCGGCGCGGAGGAGCATCGCGTGGCCGACGGCCCGATCCAGGTCGTCGAGGGGACGGACCTCGAATCCGGCGGCGGTGAAGGCGGTGCGGACGGGGGCGGGCACGGCGCCCTCCACCTCGATCCAGGGGTCCCCGCGGAGCGGCGACATCCCGCCGACGAGCCAGCGCGGCGCGGCCACGGCCTCGGAGGGATCGAGGCCGAGGTCGAACGCGCGGACCAACGTCATCAGGTCGATCTGCGGCTGGCCGTGGCCGCCCCGCGTCCCGGCCAGCGCCACGAGGGCGCCGTCTCGGTGGACGGCCACCGGCATCAGCGTGTGGGCCGGCCGTTTCCCCGGCGCGAGCTCGTTCGGGTGTCCCGGCTCGAGCGTGAAGCAGGCGCCACGGTCGTGCGGGATGATCCCGGTCGAGGGCTCGAGGATCCCGGCGCCGAAGGCGCTGAAGAGGCTCTGGATCAACGACACACCCCATCCGTCGGCGTCCGCCGTGACGAGCGCGATCGTGTCACCCGAGGCGCGCGGCGGAACGGGGCCGGAGGCCGGATGTCCGTCGAGGCCGCCACGCACGATGTCGCACAGGGCAGCGATGTGCCCATCGTCCAGGAGCCCCGAGACGTGGATCGCCATCGCCTCGGGGTCGGCGAGGTGGCGGTCGCGATCGGAGGAAGCCGCCATCAGGATCCGGGCGAGTGTCGCGGCATCCCCGCCGATCGGGTCGGGGTCGATGCCGAGACGCTCGACCGCGGCCAGTGCCTCCAGGAGCACGAAGCCCTGGGACGGCGGTGGCGTCACCGAGACGTCGAGGTCCCGGTAGCGTCCCCGCAGCGGCGGAAGGAGGTCCGCGGTGTGCGCCGCGAGGTCCTCGGTGGAGATGGGCGCGCCGAGCGTGCGCAGCCCGGCCACGAAGCGTTCGGCAACATCGCCCGTGGAGAGCGCGTCGGCGCCCCCGTCCGCGATCGCGGAGAGCGTGCGGGCCAGGGCCGGCTGCCGGAGGAGTGTGTCCTCCGACGGGACCCCGTGGGCGTAGAACACCTCCGCGAACCCGGGATCCGAGCGAAGCTCGTTCGCGCGCCTCGCGATGCTCCCCGCGAGATCGCGGGAGACGGGTGCTCCCTCGGCGTCATCGATCGCGGCGCCGAACGCGTCGGCCCACGGCCGGACGGCGCCCTGGCGGTGCAGGGCTTCCCAGCCCCGGACGGCGCCCGGCACCGTGATCGTGTCCGGCCCGGCCTGGGGCATGGTGGTTCCGTGCGTGCCGCGGAGCCCTTCG
>DASSDW010000216.1:0-31989 GCA_035696925.1 Actinomycetota bacterium | reverse complement strand
GCACGGCCGCATCCGCCCAGCATCTGCAGATGTCGCGGCTCCGGGCGATCGAGGACGGCAGGTGGATCGTCCACGCGGCCGTCTCGGGGATCAGCGCGTTCATCGACCCGACGGGACGCGTCCACGATGAGACCGAGCTGTTCGAGCCGGCGCTGATCCGGCGCACGATCCGGGCCTCGTCGGAGCGGACGTGGTCGGTGCGACTGGGGGACTGGCTGCCCATCCTCTCGCTGGTGATCGTGGTGGGTCTCGCCGCGGTGCCCCGGCGTCGCCGTCGCGAGCGGCCCGACCCCGAGCCGCTCGCCGAGGGTGTTCGCGCGCTCGTGATCCTGCCCACCTACGACGAGGCGGCGACCATCCGTGACGTCCTGGCCGGTGTCCTCGAACACCCGGGCGTCGACGCGCTCGTCGTCGATGACTCCTCGCCCGACGGCACCGCACGGATCGTCCGGGAGCTGATGACGGGGGAGCCCCGGCTCCGTCTCGTCGAGCGGCCCACGAGGTCCGGGCTCGCGAGCGCCTACCAAGAGGGCTTCCGCAGGGCGCTCGAGGAGCGGTACGACCTGGTCGTGGAGATGGACTCTGACCTCTCCCACGATCCTGTCCAGCTCGGTGCCCTCCTGGCCGGCGCCCGCGACCGCTTCCACCTCGTGGTGGGGAGCCGGTACGTGCCCGGAGGCTCCGTGACCAACTGGAGCCGGTTGCGCCTGGCGCTCTCGAGGGTGGGGAACACCTACGCGCGGCTGATGCTCGGCGTGCCGGTGCACGATGCCACGAGCGGCTACCGCGTCTACCGTCGCGAGCTCCTCGCAGACCTCGTCGCCGAGCCGTTCCATGCCGACGGGTATGGCTTCCAGGTCGAGCTGGTGATGCGCTCCTGGCTCCGGGGTTGGTCGATCGGCGAGGTGCCGATCACGTTCCGCGAACGGGAACACGGTCATTCGAAGCTCTCGCGGCGGATCGTCGTCGAGGCGCTCTGGCTCGTCACGCGCTGGGGCATCGCCCTCCGGGCGACCAGGAGGCCGTACCGAGGGGGCCCCCTCGCCGACTAAGGATGCTCTGCCCTCGTGGCCCGCCCTACCCCGATAACGTTCATTATGTAACCTCACTGGGAACGGCTCTTGAGTCGGTCCCTCCCCGATCCTCCGGCATCCAGAGCGATTCACCCGACACCTCGAGGGCTGATCGTCGTTCTTGCTTCCGCCCCAGGTGGATGCGAAGCTCCGTCCGGTATCTGGCCCGAGCATCGGGCGGATGGTCCGCGCCTTCCGGCCGATGTCCCCGTCCCCCTCCCCCCGTAGGGTGTGGGTCGACCGGCCGACAGAGCGTGCTGTGCCCCGACGTGGCGTGAGCGAACCAGGAGGAGAGATGGACGGACGGAAGCACCGGCGCCGCGGACCCCTGGGGCCGATCGTGGCGTTGGCGCTCCTCGCCGGTCAAGCGGGGATCCTGACGGCCCAAGCGGCACCGCCCGTGGACTCCCCCGGCCCGCCTTCCGCCGACGGCGTCGTCCCCGTCATCGCCGATACCCAGTCCTCGAACGACGACTGCGGCCAGCTCGGCTTCGATCACGGGATCTCGATCGGGGGCAACGGCCAGACCTCCAGCGGCGCCATGACGGTCACCGTCACCGGCTACAACGGTCCCACCGGGTTCGCGGACTGGTCCGCGACCCCTCCGGTTCACGGCGTCTACGTGAAGGGCGGACCGAGCGGCGGCGCCCTGTTCGACTATCCGGCGGGCGATACCGGCGACCACGACCTCCACACTCCGCAGATGCCGGATGGCGGGTACTACTCGGTGAGCCACATCGCCATCTGCTGGAACGATGTCCCGCCCGAGCCCGACGTGTCGGTCGTGAAGGTGAACGATCCGGGCGGCGTCGTCCAGAGCGGCGACCCGATCGCCTACACGCTGTCGGTGTCCAACGACGGCACCGGCACCGCGGTCGACGTGCACGTCGCCGATCAGCTGCCGGCGGGTGTCACGTTCGCCGACGCCACCGCGGGCTGCGGTGAAGCGGCCAGCCTGGTCACCTGCGATCTCGGTGACATCGGCGCCGGTGCGAGCGTCTCTGTGGACATCACGGTCACGGTGGACGACGGGATCTGCGGTCCGATCGTGAACGATGCCCAGGTCTGGGCAGGGAACGAGACGGAGCAGGCCGCCGGGAACAACGATTCGAACGAGGTGACCAACTCGGCCGAGTGCGAAGAGCCCAGCGCGCCGGATCTCCAGGTCACGAAGACGTCGGACGCCGATGGCATCCTCCACGAAGGAGACTCCTTCCTGTACACGATCACGGTCACCAACGTCGGCGACATGCGGGCCACCGGTGTGGAGCTGATCGACACGCTCCCCCCGGGGGATGCGCTGAGCATCTCGGTCTCCCCCTTCCCGATGTTCGACGGGCGCCCGTGCGTCATCGCCAGTTCCATCCCACCGGGTGGCACCGCCCAGGCGACCGTCAACTGCGGGCCCATCACGCTCGGCCCGGGCGACTCCGCGTCGGTCACGTTCAGGGTCGCCGCGACGGGCGAGGAGTGCGGTGCGATCACGAACGTCGTGGATGTGGAGGGCACCAACGAACCGGCTGCGAACGTCGGTCCCGGCAACCATGCCGAGGCTGCGGATGAGATCGCGTGCGTGCCGCGGATCAGGCTCCGGAAGGGCGGCCCCGCGCTCGCGCACGTCGGCGACACCGTCGCCTACACCTTCTCCGTGACCAACACGGGAGGCGTCGACCTGACGGACATCGACCTGACGGACCCGCGATGCGACACGACACCGGATCGCACGGACGACGGCAACGGCGACGCCGTCCTCGCCGTGGAAGAGAGCTGGGCGTTCGCGTGTGACCACACGATCGTGGCGGCCGACGGCGACCCCGTCCACGATCAGGCCACGGTGACCGGGGTTCACGGCGGAGGAACCGTCTCCGACACCGATACGCACGACATCGATCTGATCCATCCCGACATCGACCTCGAGAAGTCGGCGAGTCCGACGTCGGGTCCGGCCGGAACCGTCATCGTCTACACCTACACCGTCACGAACACGGGCGACACCACCCTCTTCGACATCTCGGTCGACGACGACATCGTCGGACACGTGGGCGCCATCGCTTCGCTCGCAGCCGGTCGGAGCAGCGAGCTGACGTTCGAGATCACCCTCGGCTCCTCCCCCATCACCAACGTCGCCACCGCGACGGGCTCCGACGTGCTCGGGACATCCGTGAGCGATGTCGACGAGGTGACCGTCTCGGCGGTCGCGGGCGGCGCGGGTGGAGACGATGGCGACGGGACCGGGGGTGGGAGCCCCTTCACGGGCTCCGCCACGGGCGCCCTCTCGGGCTGGGCCGCGGCATTCGCCGTGGTGGGATCGCTCCTTCTGCTCGCGGCGTCCCGCAAGCCTCGCGGAACCGACACCGAGTAAGGGAGAGGAGAGAACCGGTCGTCGGGACCGGCTCTACTCGATCCTTCCGCACGCGCTCATGTTTCTGTCTCGCGCAACATTAGGCACCTCTCCAGGTATCTCCCTCCTTCGAACGGACTACTCCTTCTGCTGCAAACGGTGAGGCCGTTCGCCCGATGTGTCCCCCGGATGGTGGGGTTACCTTTCTGGGCAAGAGGACCACGGTGTACGCCGTAGGGCGTCGACCGGGTCCATAGGGCAACGACTAGTTCAGACACCAGTTGGGGGGTGGAGGATGGGTACCAGAACGAACTCCCGGCACGGCCGGCGCCGAACCAAGCGCGGGCTTGCCTCGTTCGTCTCGTTCGTGCTCCTGTTCGCGTTCGCACTCGGACAGAGCTCGCTGAGCGCGCTGGCAGACGACGCCGGCACCGATCCCGTCGCCGCCGAGGAAGTCCTCTCGGACGGCACTACGGATGAAGGCACGCTTCCTGTCGAGGAGGCTCCGGCTGAGGAGGCTCCCGCCGAGGAGGCACCGGCGGAAGAGGATCCTGCCGAAGTTCCGGCAGAAGAGGCTCCCGCGCTCGACGGGGAGGCCTCGGGCACCGGAGCGGCGGCAACGGGGGCGGGCGAAGCCCGGAAGGGTCGCATCAACGTCGCTCGTGTGAACCGGACCACCGCGATCGCGGCTCCGGCGGCGCCGCCCGCGTCGGAACTCGACGGTGGCGACATCGACCTCGATTACGTCGCGGCGGGACCTTTCACGTACGACCACGCCACCGGTCTCGGCACGCACCCGCAGTTCGGGTACGACAACCGGACGATCAGCAAATCCAACGGCGTCGTGGAATCGTTGGAGGCCGGCGACTTCGAGTGCGGGGACTACGTGACGTTCTTCACGGAGATCACCGTGGACTCCGGTGCCGCGGCAGGCGGCACGATCGAGCTGGACTACACGTTCGGCGCTGAGACGACCGGCCAACCCGGACTCGGCTTCGACGACATCATCAGCGTGGACATCAACACGCCGGATGACGGGAACAAGAACCTCGACGGCGACGAGTCGGCGACCCTGATCGCCGAGGGGTTCGACTCCTCGGGCTACGACCAGGTGACCGGCACGGTCGAGATCGAGGGACTCGACGCCGGCGACGTCGTGATCGTCCGGTTGATCGCGGAACTCACGTGCATGCAGGGTGAGACCCCCACCGGGAACATCCTCAACGCGATCGAGTCCGGCCGGGTGTCGAGCAACGGCGACGACACGATCCCGGTCGGGCAGCAGACCGTCCCGATGAAGACCTCCGGGTTCGTGGCCGAGCCCGCGATCGACATCGTGAAGACCTGCCCGGATGACGCACCCTTCGGGGACGACATCACCTACACCATCACGATCACGAACAACGGCAACGAGGACCTCGAGAACATCGTCGTCACCGACACGGTGAACGGGAACGCTCCCGACGACATCTCGGGCCTCTTCGCCGACACGCTGGCGGCCGGCGCATCGGACTCGGCGCAGTACGTCTACACGCCGGATGCGAACGACCCGGACCCGCTCCCGAACACGGTGACCGTTACGGCGGACGGCGTGTTCTCGAGCACCCAGGTCACCGACACCGACACGTGTGACACCGACATCACGCACGTCCCCGGGATCGACGTCGAGAAGACGTGCCCGCGGTCGGCGGCGTTCGGTGCGGACGTGACCTTCACGATCACGGTGAAGAACACCGGCAACGAGCCGCTCGAGAACGTCTCGGTGACCGACGCCCTGCTGGGCGGCGACATCACGGCGGCGTTCAACCTGCCGGACCCGCTGCCGGTCGGCACCGCCGTGTACTCGCACGACTTCGTCTACACGCCGGGCGCCAACGAGGACCCGGTCGAGAACTCGGTCACCGCTTCCGGTGACGGGGTGGACTCCGGTGTCACCGACACCGACACCGACGAGTGCGAGACCGACGTCACCCACGAACCGGACATCGACGTCGAGAAGACGTGCCCGATCGAAGCGCCGTTCGGTGAGGACATCGAGTACACGATCACCGTCGAGAACACGGGCAACGAGGCGCTGGTCGGCGTCAGCGTGGACGACACCCTCCTGGGTGACATCACGGACGACTTCGACTTCGACTTCTCGAACCCGTTCCCGGTGGGTGCAACGGCCACGGCGGTCGTCACCTACTCGCCGCAGCCCGGAGACCCCGACCCGATCACCAACACGGTGACCGCGACGGGCGACGGCGCGGACTCGGGTGTGGAGGCATCGGACGAGGCGTCCTGCGAGACGGACACCCTCAACCCGTCGATCGGCGTGACCAAGAGCTGCACCGAGCTCGCCCACGCGGGCGACACGGTGACCTACACGATCACCGTGACGAACACGGGTGACGAGGACCTCGACGGCGTGACCGTCATGGACACGATCCTCGGCGACCTGTCCGCGTCCTTCGCGGACGAGCTCGCGGTCGGTGCGTCCGAGTCACACGACTTCGACTACGTGGTGCTGGACAGCGATCCGGACCCGCTCGTCAACGAAGTCACGGCGAAGGGCTCGGGCGTCGGCAGCCGCGTGGCGGTGGAGGCCCTGGCCAACTGCGTCACGGACCTGATCCACCCCGCGATCGAGATCGTGAAGACGGTGGACGAGGACACGGTGCCGATCGGCACGACCGTGACCTACACCTACGTCGTCACGAACACGGGCGACACCACGCTGTACGACATCAGCGTCGACGACGACATCCTGGGGCACATCGGGGACATCGCGGTCCTCGAGCCCGGGGAGTCCGCCACGCTGACGAAGGACTTCGTGGTGGGTGACGTTCCCGTCATCAACGTCGGCACGGCGACCGGCGAGGACATCCTCGGCCGGTCGGTGAGCTCCGACGACGACGCCGTCGTGACCCCGATCGCCGGCGCGACCCCACCGAACCCGCCGACCCCGTTCACGGGATCGGACGCTGGACGGCTGGGGATCATCTCGATGGTGCTCTTCGGGATCGGCGTGACCGTGGTCGCGACCACCCGGAAGCGCCGGCTGGAGCGCGAGGCCGCGTAACCGTCGAGCGGTACGGAAGGAACGGGGCGGGGTCCCATCGGACCCCGCCCCTTCTTGCGTCTCTGCCCCGCGTCTCCGACCTCAGCCGACGAAGATCAGCGTCACCCAGAGGAACCCGCCGTGCGCGTACACGCCGACGCCGACGCGACGGAATCCCCTTCCGAGGATGTTGTCCCGGTGAGGGTCGCTCTCCATGAACGCCTCGTACAGCGCCCGCATGCTGCCGCCCGCGCCCACGTTCTCCCCCGCCACGTTCCACGACACGGAGGTGAGCGTGGATCCGAGCGAGGTGGTATGGAAGATCCGCCCGGCAGATGCCATCCGCCTGCTGTGCGCGTCCGCGATCGCCCGGAGTCGCCAGCCACGGTCCAAGACGACCTGTCCGTGATCGCTCCGGGCGGTGTTCATCCAGCCGAGCATGTCGCGGCGAGGCGTCCAGGCGGCTCGCGCGCTGGGCGCGAGCGCGCCGAACACGACGGTGAGGGCGAGCGTGAGTCCCAGGACCTTGACGGCCCCGACCAGACCCCGTCTCATCGGTTCGCCTCCTTGCCCGCGGGCAGCCCCCATGGCCGCCCCTGGGGACCGACATCGGCACCGGGCGGCCGGTCTTGAGAGCGGCCTGCCTGAAGATGACCAGGAGGTGCTACTCGGGATGAGGTAGTGGCACCAGGGCTACCAGCGGAGCTTCAGCACTCGGGCCGCGCGAGCCTCGTCGAGGCGACGCACGGGAGTGGTCACGGGCGCCTCCCGCAGGATGTCGGGTCGTTCGCGAGCCTCCTCTGCCGTCCGGCGGAGCGCCTCGCCGAAGGCCTCGAGGGTCGCCTTCGACTCCGTCTCTGTCGGCTCCACCATCAGGGCCTCCTCCACCACGAGTGGGAAGTACACCGTCGACGGGTGGAAGCCCAGGTCGATCATGCGTTTCGCGACATCCATGGCCCTGATCCCGGTCGCGTCCCGGAGCCGCCTCGCGGTGGCCACGAACTCGTGCATCGGCCGCATGCCCGGATGCGCGAGCGGGAACTCCTCCCCCACGAGGCGAGCGAGGTAGTTCGCGTTCAGCGCCGCCAGCTCGCTCACCTCCCTGAGCCCGTCGGCACCGTGCAGGAACACGTAGGCGTAGGCCCGGACCAGGATCCCGACGTTCCCGTGGAACCCGTGCATCCGACCGATCGAGCGTTCCCCGCCGGGGTCGAGCGAGAATCCCCCGTCCGCGTTCCTCCGGACGTTCGGTGCGGGAAGGAAGGCGGCCAGCTCGTCCTTCACCCCCACCGGTCCCGCCCCCGGGCCACCTCCTCCGTGCGGTGTCGCGAACGTCTTGTGGGTGTTGATATGGACGATGTCGAACCCCATGTCGCCGGGACGACACCGCCCGAGGATCGCGTTCAGGTTCGCCCCGTCGTAGTAGAGGAGCCCGCCCACACCGTGGATCGTCGCCGCGATCTCCTCGATCTCCTCCTCGAAGAGACCGAGGGTGTTCGGGTTGGTGAGCATCAGACCGGCCACGGAGTCGTCCACGAGCTTCGCGAGCGCCCCGGCGTCGACCAGACCACGGGCGTCGGAGCGGACCGGCACGGCCTCGAACCCCGCGAGCCGCACGCTGGCGGGGTTGGTCCCGTGGGCGGAATCCGGGATGATCACGCGACGCCTCGCGTCGCCGCGATCCTCGTGGAACGCGCGCATCAGGAGCAGACCGGTCATCTCGCCGCACGCGCCGGCGGGAGGCTGCAGCGTCGCCTGGTCCATCCCGGTGATCTCGCACAGGGCGCGCTCCAGGCGCCACAGGAGCTCCAGCACGCCTTGCGTGGTGCTGTCCGGCTGGAGGGGGTGGAGGCGCTGGAAACCCGGGAGGGCGGCGACCGCCTCGGCGACCTTCGGGTTGTACTTCATCGTGCACGAGCCGAGCGGGTACATCCCCGTATCGAGGCCGTAGTTCATCTGCGCCAGGCCCGTGTAGTGGCGCACGAGGTCCACCTCCCCCACCTCGGGCAGCCCGGGACGACGCTGGCGGGCGTGCTCCTCCGGCACGGGCGCCGCGGCAACGTCCAGGGGCGGCAGGCTCCAGGCTCGGCGGCCGGGGACGGAGCGGCCCAGGATCGTGCCGCCCCCTCCGGGGCCCTGCCGGCGGATCGGCGCCCCCACCGCGGTCACGCGAGCGCCTCCCCCATCGCCTCGGCGAGGGCGTCGATCTGCTCCTTGCTCCGCCGCTCCGTGACGGCCACGAGCAGGACGTCGTCTCCCTCCCGCGGCAGGGGGACGCCCGCGAGGAACCCGCGCTCCACGAGACCGGCCACGACGCGGTCCGCAGGGACGGGCACCCGGAGCGCGAACTCCTTGAAGAACGGCGCGGAGGGATGCAGGAGTGAGACGCCCTCGATCTCGCTGAGCCGGCCCGCGGCGTAGGCGGCCTTCGCGGCGCATCGACGCCCGACCTCGACGAGGCCATCCGGACCGAGCCACCCAAGGTAGATCGTGGCCGCCACCGCCATCAGGGTCTGGTTCGTGCAGATGTTCGAGTTGGCCTTCTCACGACGGATGTGCTGCTCTCGCGCCTGCAGGGTGAGCACGTATCCCGGCGTGCCGTCGACGTCGACCGTCTCTCCCACGATCCTGCCGGGCATCCGGCGCACGTCCGACATCCTGGCGGCGATGAGCCCCAGGTACGGGCCGCCGAAGGCGAGATGGTTCCCGAGGGACTGGCCCTCGGCGACGGCGATATCCGCACCGAGCTCCCCCGGCGGAGCCAACACCCCCAGGGAGAGCGGATCGAAGACCTGGATCGCTCTGGCGCCGCCATCCCTCGCCGCGGAGAAGAGCTCGGAGGCCGGCTCGAGGATGCCGAGCACGTTGGGGTGCTGAACGACGACGGCCGCGACGTCGTCTCCGACGGCCGGCGCACCTCCCCGGCCATCCTCGGATGGGAAGATCTCCGGCTCGTACCCGGATCCCTTCCCGTACGTCCGGAGGGTCTCGAGGAGCCTCGGGTCCACCCCCTCCGAGACGAGAACCCGGGTCCGCTCGCCCCCTCTGGCCATGTGCACGGCCTCCACGAGCGCCGTCGCGCCGTCGTAGAGGGAGGCGTTCGACACGTCCATCCCCGTGAGCTCGCACACCATCGATTGGAACTCGAAGAGGACCTGGAGCACGCCTTGCGAGAGCTCCGGTTGATACGGCGTGTACGAGGTCGAGAACTCGGATCGAGCGGCGAGCGCCCACACCACGGCGGGGATGAAATGGTCGTAGGCGCCCGCGCCGGCGAAGCACACCAGCTCGTCCAGGTGCCGATCGCGTGCGGCGAGCGCGCGGAGGTCCTCGACGATCTCGAGCTCCGAGACGCCCTCCGGGATCCCGAGCGACCCCTCGAGACGGACCGAAGGAGGGATCTGCTCGAACAACGCATCGAGGGAGTCGATGCCGATCGCCGAGAGCATCTCGCCGATCTCGGCATCGGTATGCGGGGCGAACTTCACGGCGAGCAGTGTACGGGCAGACCGCAGCTCAGCCGGAGCGGTCCTCGAGCCCGTACTTCGTGACGAGCGAGAGGTAGTCGCGCTGATAGAAGACCTTGCACCGGATCTCCGGATAGCGCTCGCGCAGCTGACGGACCTTCCGGTTCTTCCTGGTGACGAGCTTCTGGTTCAGCGTGGTGATCTCGATGTAGAGGTCGAACTCCGGGAGGAAGAAGTCCGGGGTGAAGCGGCGCACCACGTTGCCCTCACGGTCCCATTCGATGTCGAACGATGTCGGCTCGTAGTCCCAGACGATGCCGTAGAAGTCGAGCAGCTGCGCGAACTGGCGCTCGGAAGCGTGGGCGAAACGGACCGTTTCGCTCTTGGGGAGGGACTCCAACGTGGGTGCGACCGGGGTCACGGCTCGCGCGCTCACGCCCCTCCTGCGGCCGCCCGTCTGCGTTTCGAGAGGGTTCCCTCCAGGTCGCTCCAGACCTGGTCGAGCGCGATGGCGAAGACGCCCTGTCCCTTCTGGAGGAGGTCGATCACGGCCTCCGCCGAGTGGGCCTCGTAGACACCTCGGCCGTCCGACATCAACGTGACGCGGTGCGTGGGTCGCTTCATCGAATGCAGGTGCTCGACGGCCTTGCGGACCCGCTGCAGGGACACCCCGGTGTCCAGGAGCTTCTTGATGACCTTCAACGAGACGAGGTCCTGGAACGAGTACAACCGCTGCGTCCCCGATCCTCGCGCGTCGCGGATCGAGGGCGTCACGAGCTCCGTCCTGGCCCAATAGTCGAGCTGGCGATAGCTGATGCCGACGATCCGACAGACGTCCGGTACCCGGAACCCTTCTTCGCTCGTCATCGCTCCCCGCTCATCACAGCTCGGTAATTACGGCGGTGTCGTTGCAGCGTATGCCCGCGGGAAATGCGTGTCAATGGAAGGGGGGCCGAGGGGCGGGATCTTCCACGCGGCCTCCCCTCGGCTCAAGTTCTGACCGCGTGTCGTCGATGGAATAGCTGCACTACCCGGAAATAGGCACCGGCCGACGAGGGATACACCGGATGACACGAAGCCGAACCGCGCTCGCGAGGATCACCCTCGTGGCGGCCCTCATGACGGGCCTGACCGCTCTCGCTCCCTCTCCGGCGGGCGCCGCGTCGCTCTCGCCCAGGGCACGGATGTACCGAGCCACCAACAACAGTCGGGTGCACCACGACATCCGACGGGTGGGCATCCACTGGCAGATCTCGAGGCTCGCTCGGAAGCACAGCATCAAGATGGCGACCACGCCGGATGGCGCCGGAGGGTTCGGCAAGCTCTTCCACACCCACGATCCCGCCAGGTACTACCTCAAGGGCGTCAGCTGGTCGACGTGGGGCGAGAACGTCGGCGTCACCGGTGGGTCGGTCGCGGAACTGCAGGAAGCGTTCATGAACTCCTCCCCCCACCGCGCCAACATCATCAACAAGCGTTTCCGGCGCGTCGCGCTCGGCACCTACCGGGACGACGACGGCCTGCTCTGGGTCACCGTCTTCTTCTACGGCTGACCTCGTCGGCCTACCGACTCAGTCCGGCGGGCCTTCGGGCTTGAAGTCCTCGGGCGTGACCTGGTCGAGGAACTCCCTGAACTTCTCGACCTCTTCGTCCTCCTCGCCGGGGATCAGGATCGACGCCTCGTCCAGCACGTCCTCACTGGCGAAGATCGGGACGGCCAGCCGCACGGCCAAGGCGATCGCATCCGAGGGTCGCGAGCTCACCTCGTAATGGTCCCCGTTCCGCTGGAGCTCGATCGTCGCGTAGAACGTCGAGTCTCGGAGCTCCGTCACGACGATCTTCCGCACGGCGACGGAGAGATCCTCGAGGATGTTCTTCATCAGGTCATGGGTCATCGGCCTGGGGGTTTGAACCCCTTGCAGTGAGAGTGCGATCGCGGCCGCCTCGGAGGCCCCGATCCAGATCGGCAGGTACCGCTCCCCGTCTCGCTCTCGCAGCAACACGATCGGCTGGTTGGTCGGAAGCTCCACGCGAACGCCTTCCAGCTGCATCTCGATCATGTGCTGGCACTGTACGAGGGGCCTGCGACCGAGCGCAACCTCCCTCAGGCGGGGACGGCGAGATGCGGGAGCAGGGCGTCGGGATCGGCCTTCAGCGCCGCGGTATCGGAGATCTCCAGGATGTCGGCGAGGTTCCGGTACCGCTGCTCGAAGTCGAGGCCATACCCGACGACGAATCGGTCGGGGCAATCGAACCCCACGTACCGAGGGGTGAGAGGGACGATCCGCCGGATCGATCGATCGAGGAGCGTGCACACCTCGAGCGAAGCGGGGTTGCGGGACCGCAGGATCGACAAGAGATAGGAGAGCGTGAGCCCCGTGTCGACGATGTCTTCGACGAGCAAAACATCGCGGTCCGTCAGATCGATCTCGACGTCGAGGAGGATGCGCACCCTTCCCAGCGACACCTCGTGGCCGCCGTAGGGGCTGATCGCCATCAGATGGGTCTCCAGCGGCAACTGGATCTGGCGCATCAGATCCGCGAGGAACACCGTGCCGCCTTTGAGCACCGAGATGAGGACGGGCTCACGCCCCACGTAGTCCCCGGTGATCGTGCGGCCGAGCTCGTCCACGCGGCGGTGGATGTCCTCGCGCCCATACAGCACGCGAGCGAACTCCGTCATCGGGTTCGGAGCCTAGCATCCGTCCGGCGGGAGCTCGTGGAGCCCGACCAGGTCGGCGGCGAACCCGCGTCGCTAGTCCATGAGATCGGCGATCACGCCGCCCAGCGCGGACGAGACGGCGCCGACGGCCCGGCCCCACCAGGAGCCGCGTGGCTCCTCCGGGGGAGGGAGGTCCGCCACCAGGACGGGCACCTGCCCGAGAACGGCTCCGCCCGAGGTCACGCGGAGGGTCCCCACTTCGGAACCGCTCGCGGGCGGGTACGCGACCGACCTCGCTGCCGTGACGATCCGGTCGACGCCCCCGGCGTCCTGCACGCGCACGAGCGCCTCCAGCTCCTCCCCCGCCACGACGGGCACGGTGCCGCCACGGACCCGAACGCTCCCGAGCGGCGCTCCTTCCGAGACCAAGGTCCGCACCTCGTACGCCGCGAACCCGTGGTTCAGGAGCGCGGCCGCCTCGGAGAACACCTCGTCGCGACCCCCGAGCACGACGGCAGCGAGCTCTCGCCCGCCACGCCGGGCGGTCGCGACGAGGCAATACCCCGCGCCCGCGGTGGACCCGGTCTTCACCCCGGAAGCTCCCGGATACAGCCACAGCATCACGTTGCGATTCTGGATCCGCCGTGGCGGCGCCGAGTCCGAGCGGACGAGGACGAGCCTGCTGGCCACGAGCCGCCGGAACGCCGTGTGCCTCCGAACTTCGCGCAGCAGCGTGAGGACGTCGGATGCCGACGACAGACCTCGGTCGTCCAACCCGTGGGGAGAGGCGAAGGTCGTCTCCGCCATCCCGAGGGCGCGCGCTCGCGCGTTCATCGCCGTGACGAACGCGCCGACGCTCCCCGACTCCTCGATCGCGAGCGCCTCCGCGGCGTCGTTCGCGGACCCGAGGAGCAGGCCGGCGAGCAACCCCCGGACCGAGACCCGCTCGCCGGGCCGGAGGCCGAGCGATGCCCCCGCCCCGTACTGCCCCCGGCCGAAGACGGCGTCGGGATCGACACGGACGGTTCGATCCAGACGCCCCTCCTCGGCTTCGAGGACGAGCAACGCCGTCATCAGCTTCGTCAGGCTCGCGACCGGTCGCGCCGACGCAGCGCCTCGCTGATACAGGACCTGCCCGGCGGCGAGATCCATCACGACGACGGCCGGGGCATCGATCCGTGGGACCGGGACCGGGTCGGCCGGCGTGGACAGCCGCGACACGAACGGGGACGGCGATCCGTTGGGTGGCACGGGCGTGGGGGGTGGCGCGGCCGGAGCGCCGATCGCGTGCAGCCACGACGCCTGCGACATCAGCAGGAGTGGCAGGAAGGCGGCCGCGCAGGCGGCGGCCCTCCGCTTCACGCGCTGCGGAGGTTGTCGCGAAGGTTCGTCCGCAAGAGGGCTTGCTTGAACTTCCGCGACGTGGACGACAGGTTCGCCAGGGTCTGGGCCGCGGTGCGTCGGGCGTCCGGGTTCTTCTGCCGGAGGGTCGGGGCCACGATCTGGTCGAAGAAGGACGACTCCCGGTCCGCGAAGTGCTTGTACATCGTGAGATGACGAGCCTCGATCCCGTAGCGGAAGAAGTCCTTCACGATCGACAGGATGATGAAATCGTCCCCGTCGTAGTAGCGGGCGCCCTCGGGGCCGTGCGTGGAGATGATCCCGAACGCTTCGAGCTCCTTGATCCGGTCGCGATCGATCCCGGTGGCGGTGGACATCTCCTCGAGCGACATCTGCAGCCCGGTGGGCGCGTCCGCGATCTCCTCGGTCGCCGACACGTCGTCACCGTCGGTGGCCTCTCCGTCGGATGCGGCCCCGACGTCGTCGACCCCATCGTCCTGACGGAGCAGCCGTTCCTTGATCACCTTCAGGGGGAGGTACTCGTCGCGCTGGAGCCGCAGGATCGACTTCAGCCGGTCGACGTCGTGGCGGTAGAACTTGCGGTAGCCGGACGGCGTCCGCTCGGGCTCGATCAAACCCTCGGCCTCGAGGAACCGGATCTTCGAGATCGTGATGTCCGGGAACTCCGTCTTCACGGACACCAGGACCTCACCGATCGACTGGTAGTTGCGCGTGCCGGCCATCTCCACCTCATCCCCCTGCCTGGAAGAACGTCAGCCTGAAGCGTCCGATCTGGACCTGGTCGCCCGTGGCCAACTTGGTCTCGTCGACCTGCTCGCCGTTCACGTACGTCCCGTTGAGGCTCCCGGCATCGCGGACGAACCACTCCGCACCCTTGCGCTCGAACGTGGCGTGCGCACGGGAAACCGTGATGTCGTCGAGGAACACGGTGCTCTCCGTGTTCCGCCCGATCGTGGACGTGTCGGTGTCGAGCAGGAACGTCGACCCCGCGTTGGGACCACGCTTGACCTGAAGGAGCGCCTGCCCGGGTTCGAGCTCGTCTTCGGGGAAGGGGAACTCGATGTTCTCCTCGTCGTCGGGCTCGACCGGCGTGAGCGTGACCGTCGAGTCGTCCTGAAGGGGAGCTCCGCACTCCGCGCAGAAGCGTGCGTCGTCCCGGTTCGGATGTCCACAACGCGTACAGAACACCGTCTGCTTCCCCTCTTCCCCCAGCTGGTGTCGACGTTCGATGTTGGGGGCAACCGTCGACCTCGACGCGTCGGGGACGTTATCGCAGCAGGTGAGGAGGGTCAACCGAGCCTTCGCCGTACCCTCGACCTGGCTCCTCGGTCACCCTCGACCTGGCGCCGTCGTGACCCTCGACCTACGCTGGAGTATCGGTCGAGCGTCGAGGGTGTGCTGCTCAGGAGCTCGAGATGTGCTCTCGGTACGCCGCGGCGTCGAGCAGCGCCTCGATATCGGCCGGGTCCGACGGATCGATCGCGACCAACCAGCCGTCACCGTAGGGATGCTCGTTCACGAGCTCCGGATGCTCTTCGAGGGCCGCGTTCCGTTCCACGATCGTTCCGGAGACCGGTGCGAACACGTCGCTGACGGATTTCGTCGACTCCACCTCACCGAACGCCTGACCGCTCGTCACCTGCGTGCCCGGCTCGGGGAGGTCGACGTACACGACGTCGCCCAACGCGTCCTGGGCGAAGTCGGTGATGCCTACGCGGACGCGTCCGTTCTCCGATCGCGCCCACTCGTGCTCTCGCGAATACCGCAGGTCTTCCGGGTACTCCACTCGTTCCTCCGTTCTCGGTTCGCCGTGGCCTCGGGTCGGTGATGACCAGCGCGGGCCGGGCGTGAACTTACTCCTCCAGCATGCCTCGGTCCGCGAGGGCGTCGCGGACGTCGATCGCGTAGAGGCCGGCCGCGAGGTAGTACTCGACGATCCCCACCACATACGCGAGCCATCCCCCGACGAGGAGGACGTCGCCGAGCGGACCGCCGGCGTTGCCCCAGGCGATCCACGCGATGGCGGCCATCAACGAGAAGGTGGCGATCTTGCCGATCCCGCGAACCTCCACCCGGATGTTCCTCCCCCAGAGCAACACGGCGCCGCCGAGCACGACCACGACGTCGCGGAGCAGGATCAGCAGCGCCGCCCAGAACGGGAAGATCCCCGCGATCGCGAACGTCACGAGGCCGGCCGCGATCGCCAGTCGGTCGGCGACCGGATCGAGGATTCGTCCGAGCTCGGTGACTTGGCCCGTCCGACGCGCGACGTACCCGTCGACCCAATCGGTGCTGACCACCAAGGCGAACAGCAGGATCCCCCAGACCCTCGTCCGCTCGTTCGCCGCCAGCCAGCAGAACAGCGGGATCGTGGCGATTCGGGCGAACGACAGGATGTTGGGGACGGTGACGATGGCGGAGGATGCCGGCATCGTCTCCGTCGTCCCTCTCATCCGTCGGGCCGGCCGGATTCGAACCGGCGACCTTCTGACCCCCAGTCAGACGCGCTAACCAAGCTGCGCCACGGCCCGTACGTGGCAGTGTAGCCGTGCGGGGTTGCGGCTCCACGCCCGCCCGGCCGCGCCGGCCTAGCCTCCCCGCGTCCGTGGCCGGAATCGCATCCGGATCGGGATGCCGTCCAGGTGGAAGGCCTCGCGCAACCGGTTCTCCACGTACCGGCGGTAGCCGGGGACCGGAGGGCGGCCTCCCCCGAAGAAGACGAACGAAGGGGGACGGCTCGCGACCTGCGCCGCGTAGTGGAGGGTGCCGGAGGACCGGGGCGGGGGTTGCGCGCCCTGGAGGTCCTGGAGCACCTGGTTGACCCGAGAAGTCGTCGCGCGGCTCGCCCACCGTGTCCGGAGCTCGAGGAGCAGCTCCGGGATCCTCTCGACGCCCTGGCCGCGGACCGCGGAGGTCCGGATCACGGTGGCGCGTGCCAGCAGCGTCGCCTCCTCGGTCAGCCGCTTGAAGAGCCGATCCTTCTCCTCCACGAGATCCCACTTGTTCGCGACGAGGAGCAGCGCCCTGCCTGCCTCCAGGACGCGGAACGCGATCTTCTGGTCCTCGGCGGTGAGCCCCTCGGTCGCATCGAAGACGACCGCAGCCGCGTCGGCTCGATCGATCGCCGCGCCCGCTCGAACGAAGCTGTAGTACTCCACGCCCTTCACCCGGATCGCGCGCCGCATCCCCGCCGTGTCGACGAACCGGATCCGCCCCGCGTCCCGCCAGTCCACGAGGGCGTCGACGCTGTCGCGGGTCGTCCCCGCCTCCTCGAACACCACCGACCGCTCCTCCCCCACCAGCGTGTTGAACAGGCTGGACTTGCCCACGTTCGGCCGCCCCACGATGGCGAAACGCGGCTCCTCCCGGTCCTCACCGTCGTCACTCCCGGCCCTCGGGGCGTCCGGGAGCAGGTCGACGATGCGGTCGAGGAGCTCACCCACCCCCCGACCGTGCTTCGAGGACACGGCGATCGGATCGCCGAGGCCCAGCGCGAGGAACGCGGGCACCTCGGCCTCGTCCTCGGCCGCGTCCACCTTGTTCACGACCGCCAGAACCGGGGACGCCGCCCGTCGGAGACGGTGCGCGAGCTGGGCATCCTCCTCCGTGATCCCTGTCGCGACGTCGACCACCAGGAGGACGAGCTGGGCCTCGTCGATCGCCCGGAGCGACTGCAGGCCGGCGAGCGCATCCACGCCGGTGGCTCGGTGGAGGTACCCGGCCGTGTCGACGAGCCCGAACCGTTTCCCGTTCCACGTCGCCTCGAGCTCCACACGATCCCGCGTGACCCCCGGGTCGTCGTGCGCGATCGTCTCGCGCTTGCCGAAGAGCCTGTTGACCAGGGTCGATTTCCCGACGTTCTGGCGGCCGACGACGGCGATCCGCGGAACGGTCACGACCGTGATCCCTCCTCGTCGCCCCGAGGTCCCTCGGGGACCAGGAGGCCCGGCGCACGGCTGGCCACCGCCTCGAGCGCGGCACGGAGCGTCCCCTCGACGCCGAGGTCGCTCGTATCGATCACGACGGCGTCGTCCGCGGGGACGTGGGGATTGACCCTCGCATCGAGGCGGTCCCGCGCGTGGAGTGCCTCGGCGACATCGGTCGCGCCCCGTTCGTCGACCCGGCGGCCCGCACGCTCGTCGGGCGCGGCCACCAGGAAGAGCTTCAGGGGGGCATCGGGGAACACGACCGTGCCGATGTCGCGCCCCTCCATCACGGCTCCGCCCACGCCCAGAGCACGCTGGGCGCCGCGCATCGCCGAGCGGACCGGAGGGTGTTTCGCGACGATGCTGACGGAGGCCTCGACGTCCGCCGTCTCGAGGTCGTCGGAGGGCGGCGCGCCGTCGATCAGGAGCTCCCCGTCCGTCCCGGAGCTCAACGTGAACTCGAGGCTGCCCATCAGCCGGGCGAGCGCGTGCCCGTCCTCGACGTCGACTGCCCCTCGAAGCGCCGCCAGGGTGAGCGCTCGGTACATCGACCCCGTGTTGACGTACGGCAGCCGGAGCTCCCTCGCCAGGAGCCGGGCGAGCGTGCTCTTCCCGCTCCCGGCGGCGCCGTCGATCGCCACGACCCGGAGCGTCATCGCGCCTCCTCGACGTCGGCACCCAGCGATCGCATCAGTCCGAAGAACCCCGGGAAGGAGACGGCCGCCGACTCGGCACCGTCGATCTCGGAAGACCGCTCCGCCGCCGTCGCCGCCACGGTGAGCGCCATCACGATCCGGTGATCGCCGGCGGAGCGAGCGGAACCACCCCGCAGGCCGCCGCCCTCGATCACGAGATCGTCACCGTCCTCCTCCGCCAGCCCGCCCAGGCTCCGGATCCCGTCGGCGAGCACGGAGAGTCGGTCGCTCTCCTTCACGCGGAGCTCGGCCGCACCGACGAAGCGTGAAGGACCGTCCGCATGGGCGGCGAGGGCGGCGAGGATCGGGACCTCGTCGATCACCAGCGGGACCTCTGCGGCGCCGACGTGCACCGGCCGGACCGAACCCCCCGGGACCAGGTGCATCGTCCCCACCGGCTCCCCCAGGACGGACCGCTCGACCTCGACGTCGACCTGCACACCCATCCGTTCGAACACCTCGAGGAACGCGAGCCGGCTCGGGTTCAATCCGACGCCCGTGAGCGCGACCTCCCCGCCGGTGAGCGCGGCCGCACCGAGCAGGAACGCGGCCGACGACGGGTCCCCCGGCACCTTCCCGCGGAATCCCTCGTGCCGGAACGGCCCGTCGAGCACGATGCCCGCCTCCGTCGCGCGCACCGGGGCGCCCAGGGCGCCGAGGGCGCGTTCCGTGTGGTCCCTCGTGGGAACGGACTCCGCGACCGTCGTGGCGCCGTCGGCCTCGAGGGCCGCCAGGAGGACGGCGCCCTTCACCTGCGCGCTCGGGACCTCGGGCTCGAACCGGATCCCGTGGAGCTCCCCACCGCGGATCGTCACGGGAGGATGCCCGTCGCGCGTGGCCACGTCCGCTCCCATCGCCCGCAGGGGCGCGGCCACTCGCTCCATCGGTCTCGTCACGAGGCTGGCGTCGCCGGTGAGGACCGTCACGAAGGGACCGGGGGCCACGAGCCCGGCGAGCAGCCGCATCGAGGTGCCCGAGTTCCCGCAATCGAGCTCCCCAACGGGTCCTCGGAGCGAAGCGCGACCTTCACCGTGAAGGTCGAGGGCGGGGAGGTCGAGGGTCGAGGCCTCCTGGTTCCACGTGGAACCGTGGCGTTCATCGGAGGCCCCAGGGCTCGAGCCCCAAGCCTCGAGTGCAGGTCGAGTCGCCGGAGCGAGCTCGGCGAGGCAGGACGCGGTGGACCTGATATCGAGGGAGTGCGGCAGACCCTCGACCGAGCTGCGCCCTGCTCCGGTGACCGCCAGGATCAGCCAGCGATGGGCGATCGACTTGTCGCCGGGGACGGTGGCCTGCCCTCGGAGGGGGCCTCCAGGCATCACCCGGACCTTCATCGGCGTCCTCACGCGAGCCGGATCGGATCGAGGCCCGCGCCCGCCAGCACGCCGGTGGCATCGTCCGCAGCCGCGGCCGCGACCGTCAGGTGCACGGTCCCGCGCCCGCCCTCCGGTGAGTGGACGATCTGGAGGTCCTCGATGTTCACCCCTCCCTCCGCGAGGATCGCGGTCAGTTCCGCGAGGGCGCCCGGGCGGTCGGGCGCTTCCACCTGCAGGACGGCAACGCCGGACCGCACCTGCGGCTTGGTCGCCAGCCGGAGGCGGGCTTCCTTCGCCCGGGCGAACGTGGATCGAACGGACTCGCCCCGGCTCTCGACCACGTCCTCCCGCAGGACGCGCAAGCGGTCGACGTAGAGGTCGATCGCCTCGGCGATCTGGGCGCGGTTCGCCAGGAGGATCGATGACCACAGGCTCGCGTCCGAGGCCGCGAGGCGCGTCAGATCGCGGAACCCCCCGGCCGCCAGCAGGAGGATCTCCGGCTCGTCGGCCTCCTCGCTCGCAGCGAGGCTCATCAGCGCTGTGGAGGCGACCTGCGGGAGATGGCTCACGAATGCGACGAGGCGGTCGTGGCGATCGGCCGGCATCCGGACGGGTCGGGCGCCGAGTCCGGAGACCCACGTCTCGACGACCTCGACGGCCGCGGGGTCGGTGGACCCCGCCGCCGAGAGCACCCACACGATCCCGTCGAGCACGGAAGGGGACGCGTGCTCCGGCCCGGAGCGTTCGCTCCCTCCCATCGGATGCCCCGGGACGAAGCGGCGTAGGTCGGCATGGTCGGCTCGCTCGGCCACCTCCTTGGCAACGGAGTCCATGATGCTCCCGACCTCGGTGACGATCGCGTCGGTGGTCGCGGACAGCGCGGCGGCGACGGAGTCCGCGATCATCGGGATCGGCGTGCAGACCACGATGAGCTCGGCGCCCTCCACGGCCTCCTCGAGCGTGGCGGCCCCCGTGAACCCGCCGACCGCGGCCGCCCGAGCCGTCGTCGAGGGGTCGACGTCCCACCCGGTCACGGTGGCGCCGGCCCGCGCAGCGGCGAGCGCGACCGACGTCCCCATCAGACCGGTCCCCACGACGGCGACCCGCTCGATCGGCCGCGGAGCCGAGGCGGCGGCGGCCGTCATCCAGAACCCCGTTCAGCCGACGTCATCTCGGAGCGACTCCGCGCCATCCAGGTACACGTGCGCGACCTCGTCGAGCGTCCGATCCGAGTGGAAGTGCACGAGGACACGGATCACCGAACGCATCGAGCCCTCCACCGGGATCTCCTGCGCGCAGAGCAGCGGAACACGGCCCAGCCCCATCCGACGGGCGGCCTCCGCCGGGAACGCGGACCGCAGGTCCTCGGTTGCCGTGAACAGGATGCTCACCAGGTCATCGGGGTCGACCGCGTTGCGCTCGAGGATGGATGACAGGAGCCGCTCGGTCGCTCCGAGCAGCGCGTCACCGTCGTCCGATGGCACGCGGATCGCGCCGCGCGCCGCACGAAGCCTCATGGACACCCCTCATCGCTCTCCCGGCTCCGGGCGCGACGCCCCGAGGTTCCCAAGGCTACCCGTCGACGACCCGCCTGAGCGCGACAACCTCATCCAGCGTGAGCTCGCGTCGCTCCCCGGGGCCGAGGGTACCGAGACGGACGGGCCCGATCCGCACGCGGACCAGGCGAACGACCGGCAGCCCGACGGCGGCGAGCAGCCGACGGACCTCGCGCTTCCGTCCCTCGGTCATCACGACGCGGATGGCCCCCCGATCGCCGGAACGACCGGCGACCCACGCGTTGGCTGCGCTCGCGGGGCCGTCGTCCAGCTCCACACCACGGCGCAGCAACCCGACGTGTTTCGGCGTCGGGAGACCCTCCACCTCGGCCAGGTACTCCTTCTCCACGCCGAACCGAGGATGCGTGAGGCCGTTCGCGAGGTCTCCGTCGTTCATCAGGAGGAGCAGGCCCTCGGTGTCCCGATCCAGCCGGCCGACGGGGAACACACGAGGACCGTCCGTGGGGAGGTACGCGCGGATGTCGGAACGCCCCTGTGGGTCGTGCATCGTCGTGACCACCCCCGCCGGCTTGTGGACGGCAAAGTACTTGACGTTCGGGTCGAGGTTGACCTCGAGACCGTCGACCCGAACCTCATCCTTGGAAGGGTCACCCCGATCTCCGAGCGTCGCCACGTTCCCGTTCAGGGTGACGCGACCGTCGACGATCAGCTCTTCACACGCTCGACGGGAGCCGTACCCGGCGCGAGCGAGGAGGCGTTGCAGTCGTTCGACCGCCACGGCCTAGACGCCGGGCTCGGTGGGCTCCGGCGACGGGGTCTCCGTGTCCGCCTCCTCCGCCTCCCCGTCGGTCCCGAGGAGCGGCGCCAGCGACGGCAGGGCGGCCAGCGACGGCAGACCCAGCCGTTCGAGGAAGGACGGCGTCGTCGCGAACAGGATCGGACGGCCGGGCGTCTCCTCCCGCCCCGCCTCCTCGACGAGCCCCTTGTCCTGGAGCGCTCGGAGGACCCCGTCGGAGTTGACACCCCGGATCGACGTGATCTGGTGCCGGGTGACCGGCTGCTTGTACGCGACGATCGCGAGCGTCTCGAGCGCCGCCTTCGTCAGCCGGGCCTGACGGGACGACAGCACGAATCGCTCGACCTCGGCTGCGGTGTCCGGGTGAGTGAACAGGCGCCATCCACCCGCCACGTTGCGGAGGACCACCCCCGCACCGCGGGCGTCGAGCTCCGCCGCGAGCCGGTCACACAGCTCCTCGACCGTTCTGCGCTCGATCTCGAGCGCCTGCGCCAGGACCGACGAGGCCAGCGGTTCGTCCGAGACGAACAGCAACGCCTCGAGGGCTCGCGTGTCCGAGACGGTCGTCACGCTCTCCGCTTCCGGCTCCGGCATCTCATCCCTGCCACTCGACGCGGATCTCACCGAACGTGTCGCTCTGCACCAGCTCCACCCGGCCGTCACGGTACAGCTCGAGGAGCGCGAGGAACCGGACGACGACCTCGATCCGTTCGCCGCAATCGGCGACGAGGTCGCGGAAGGAAGCGGCGCGCCCGAGATCCTCGATCCGGCGCTCGACGGCGGTCATCGCCTCCGCCATCGTGTAGCGGATCGGCGTCACGTGCGTGAGATCGAGCGTCGGGGGCGGCCGCAAGAGCTGCGCCGCGAGGCCGGCGAGCGATCGGGCGTCCACCTTCGTCATCGGGTCCGGGTACAGGTGCGAGAACTCGGGACCGGGCCCGACGTCCCTGGTGAAGAAGCCGGCCTCGTCCTCGAGCCGACGAGCGAGCTCGACCGCGACCCTCCGGAACGCCGCCAGCTCCATCGACCTGGCGTAGGCGAGGTCCGGGGAGGCACCGAGGAGATCGTCCTCGTCCGTCTCGGTGTGCCTCGGCATCAGCCGGCCGACCTTCAGCTCCAAGAGCACGGCGCACATCGCGAGGAACCACGTGACCTCTTCGAGGTCCCAGTGGTCGGCGTCCTTCGCGTCGGCGAGGAAGCCGTCGGTCACGGCCGCGACCGACACGTCGCACACATCGACCTTCTGCTCCAGGATCAGCTCGGCCAACAGCCGAAACGGTCCGGTGAACGCGGGGAGCTCGACCGCGAACGCACCGGCCCCCTCGCCCGTCACGGCCGTGAGAACCCCATCGCGTCGCGCACGGCGTCCATCGTCTCCCGCACCACGGGTCCGACGCGCTCCCTCCCCTCGCCCAGGACCTTCCACACCAACCCCGGCTCCGATGCCAGCTCGAGCCGTCGTTCCCGGATCGGCCGGAGCTCCTCGATCAGGCGATCGGCGAGGTTCGTCTTGCAGTCCACGCAGCCGAGCTCCCCGGAGCGGCAGTGATCGCGCGTCCAATCGACGATGTCGGGTGAGAATCGCGTGTGCAGAGCGTAGATCGGGCAGATCTCCGGCCTGCCCGGATCGCCGAGGCGCACCTTCTGCGGGTCGGTGATGAACGACCGGACCTTCGCTCGGATCGTGTCGGGGTCGTCGACCAGGCCGATCGCGTTGTCGAGCGACTTGGACATCTTCCGGCCGTCCGATCCTGGCACGAGCGGGAAGTCCGACAACAACGGCTGGGGCTCGACCAGGATATCGCCGAAGAGCCGGTTGAATCGGCGCACGATCTCCCGCGAGATCTCGAGGTGGGACACCTGGTCCTCCCCCACCGGCACCAGCTCGCCGCGGACGATCGAGATGTCGACGGTCTGGAGCACCGGGTATCCGAGGAGCCCGAAGTTCGCGACGTCGCGCTCGGCCATGTCACGCAACCGCTCCTTGTAGGTGGGCACGCGTTCGAGCCAGCCGAGGGGCGCGATCATCCCGAGGAGCAGCGCCATCTCCGCGACCTCGGGGAGGTCCGACTGCAGGTAGAGCGTCGAGCGCTCGGGGTCGATGCCGCACGCGAGGAGATCGAGCACGATCGCCTCGACCAGCGATCCGAGCTCCGCGGTGCGGTCGTAGTGCGTCGTGAGCATGTGCCAGTTCGCGACGAAGTAGAAGCATTCGTATCCCTCGTCCTGGAGTCGGACCGCGTTGCCCACGTTGCCCGCCCAGTGGCCGACGTGGAGATCGCCCGTGGGGCGGAAGCCGGTCAGGACGCGGCCGCGGCGCGGCTCCACGCCCTCCGACCCGGGCGCATCGTCAGACGGGGAGGCAGAGGTCACGATGCGGCCGATGATACCCCCCGTCTCCGCGCGCTCAGGGACGCAGAGCTCAGCCCGTTGTGAGCAGGAAGAGACAGTCCGTGCCGGATGCCGCCTCGCAGATCGCACCCGTGATGAGCTGCACGAACTCGAGGAGGACCGAGAGGAGGACGAAGAGCACGACCAGGACGAACAACGGCAGGTAGCGGTCGGCGTTCCGGAACGTCTCCCGCGCGTGGACGGGGAGGAGCAGCGTGACGAGGCGGCCACCGTCGAGTCCCGGGATCGGCAAGAGATGGAACACGAACAGGGACGCGTTCGTGTACGCGAACGTCGTGATGATGAGCAAGGCTTCGCCGCCGGGGGCACCGGTTCGGACGATCAGCCCGGCGGCGATCGCGAGCACGAGCGAGACGATCGGTCCCACGACCGAGGCGACGATCACGTCCCGAGGACCCCGGCGGAGATAGGTCGGGTCGATGGGAGCCGGCTTCGCGTACGCCGCCGGCATCATCAGGCGGAGCACCGTCCACAGGATCGCGATGAGCACCGGCACGAACCCGCTTCCGAAGGGCTCGAACCAATGGGATGGTCGGAACGAGATCCGTCCCCAGAGCCGCGGCGTGGGATCCCCGAGCGCGGCGATGACCCTCGCCCGCGCGTACTCGCGGAGCGTCATCCCGATGAACAGGGAGACGAGCATGTAGGCCGCGAGTCGGAGCCCGAGCGCCGTGAAGTTCCCCATCCCTCACATCCAGACGTGAATGAGCGGCGGAGGCGCGACCGCACGATCGGCGATGTCCATCGCGGCGAGGACACGACGCCCGGCGTCCGCCGCGGCGTCGCGATCTCGCGCGTGCACCTCCCCGATGGGCGTCCCGGCCTCCAGCCGGTCGCCGATCTTCGGATGCACCACGATACCGACGGCGGGATCGATGGGGTCGCCTTTGCGCCGCCGACCGGCGCCCAGCCCGACGCTCGCGAGCCCGATCGCCTCCGCGTCGACGGCCGCGAGGACACCGGTCCGGTCCGCGAGCAGCGGCTCGCGTACGGGGGCGGCCGGAAGCACGCCGGCCGGATCGTCCACGACGTGAGGATCTCCTCCCTGCGCTTCGATCATCCGCCGGAACCGCTCGAGCGCTTCCCCAGAGCCGATCGCAGCGCCCGCCTGCGCGAGGGCCTCGTCATGCCCGGTCCCACGCGTGTGCTCCAAGGCTCGGGCGGCGAAGAGCAACGCCGCTTCGCGGAGACGACCCACCGAGTCGCCCCGAAGGACGGCCACGGTCTCCGCGATGTCCAGGGCGTTCCCGACCGCGTCGCCGAGCGGCTGGGACATGTCCGTCACCGCGGCACTCGCCGCTCGATCCCAGCCGGCGGCCAGGGCGAGGCAGCGCTCCGCGAGCGCCCGCGCGTCCTCCACGGTCTTCATGAAGGCGCCCGAGCCGGTCTTCACGTCGAGGAGGATCAGGTCCGTCTCCACCGCCAGCTTCTTCGACATCACGCTGGCAGCGATCAGCGGGATGGACGGGACGGTCGCCGTGGCGTCGCGTAACGCGTAGAGCGCGCCGTCGGCCGGCACGAGCGTGGGCGACTGCGCGGCCACCGCGCATCCCACGTCCTCCACCTGCTTCCGGATGTCCTCGGACGACAGATCCGTCCGCACGCCGGGGATCGACTCGAGCTTGTCGAGCGTGCCGCCCGTGTGTCCGAGCCCCCGGCCCGAGAGCTTCGCGACGCCGAGCCCTAGAGCCGCGGCCAGCGGGGCGAACACGAGCGTGACACCGTCGGCGACCCCGCCGGTGGAGTGCTTGTCGACGGTCGGAAGGTCCGCTCCGGAGAAGCGAAGGCTCTCGCCCGAGTCCACCATCGCGGTCGTGAGCGCGAGGGTCTCCTCGTCGTCGAGCCCGCGAAGCAGGCACGCCATGAGGAACGCCGCCGCCAGCGCGTCGGACACGTCTCCCGCCGTGTAGCCCTCGACGAAGGCACGGACGTCAGCCGCAGGGAGCCACCCGCCATCCCGCTTCGTAGCGACGATGTCGCGCGGATCGTTCACGGTCGACGACCCATCCGGGCCAACCTCCACGGCTGGACGGCGTGACCCTCAACTGAAAGGTGTATCGCGCCCAACGGTAGAGAGGAATCCTCGATGCCGGGAACCATGGACGTCGACATCAGCTCGACCCCCCGATCCCCAGGAGGTCCACGAAACTCTCCCCTTCGAGTCCCGTCCCGTCTGCCCCGAGCAGGTCCGCCACCGTCTGTCCGAGATCGGAGAACGATTCCCTCGTGCCGAGATCGATCGGTCCGCCCCGGAGCCCGGCGGCCAGGAGGGGGGTCCGCTCGCGTGAATGGTCGGTCGGCGGGGTGGTGGGGTCGCATCCGTGGTCCCCGGTGAGCAACAGCATGCCCCCGTCGAGGGCGGCGATCAGCTCCGGGAGCCTCTTGTCGAATGCCTCGATGCACGCCGCATAGCCGCCCGGGTCGTTGCGGTGTCCGTACTTGGAATCGAAGTCCACGAGGTTCGTGAAGACGAACGCCGGCGCCGGCCTGCGCAGGTACTCGAGCGTGAGATCCACCCCGTGGTCGTTGGAGTCCGAGTACCTCCCCTCCGTGATCCCCTGGCCCGAGAAGATGTCTTGGATCTTGCCCACGCCGAGGACGGCGACCCCCGCCTCCTGCAGCCGGTCGAGCACGGTCGGGCCCGGCGGCGGAACGGAGAAGTCGCGTCGCTCCGGGCTCCGCACGAAGGCGCCGGGGCGGCCCTCGAACGGCCGCGCGATCACCCGTCCGACGTTGTGCGGTCCGACGAGCAGGCGGCGCGCCGCTCGTGACCATTCGTAGAGCAGTGGCAGGTCGACCACCGACTTGTGCGTCGCGATCTGGAACACCGAATCCCCGGAGGTGTAGACGATCGGGCCGCCCGTCCGGAGGTGTTCCTCCCCGAGCTCCGCGATGATCTCCGTCCCGGACGCGGCGCGGTTCCCGAGCACGGTCCTGCCGATCTGCCGCTCGAACGGCTCGATCAGATCCGGGGGGAACCCGTCCGGATACAACGGGAACGGCTCGTCGAGCCGGATCCCCATCATCTCCCAGTGGCCCGTGGTGGTGTCCTTCCCGGCGGAGCGCTCGGTCGCGCGACCGTGAGCGGTTCCGGGGGCGGCGGCGGCATCGACGCCTCGGATGCTCGTCAGGGATCCGAGTCCGAGCGATGCGAGGTTCGGGGCGCGGATCCCGCCCACCGCGCCGGCGGTGTTCGCGAGCGTGTCCGACCCCTCGTCCCCGTAGGCCGCCGCATCCGGTGCGTCGCCGACGCCCCACGAGTCGCACACCACGACCAGCACGCGTGGCACGAGCGCGCCGGTCACCGGCCCTCCGCCTGCTTGCAATCGATGCCCAGCACCGCCCAGGGCAGGGCTTCGAGCCGCTCCGGTGCGATCGGCCGGCCACACCGCTCACAGATCCCGTAGGTGCCGGCCTCCATCTTCGACAGGGCTCGCTCCACGTCGGACAGGTTCGACCGCAGCGCGCGGACGACCGCGATCACCTGCGAGCGCTCGCCGGTGCTGTGCCCTCGGTCGGCGAAGCCCGCGTCGTCCACGAACGCGACGTCGTCCGAATCCGGGTCGGCACCCTGGGACTCCATCTCGGCCCGGAGGAACGCTCGATGGCGCAAGAGCTCCTCTCGGAGGCGGGCCAGCGCCGCCTCGTCGAGCGCCGCGTCCGCCATCACGCCCGGACGCGCCGGCGGGCGCGGGGATGGGACTCCTCGTAGACCTCGCGGAGATGCCGGGCGGTCACGAGCGTGTAAACCTGCGTCGTCGCCACGCTCGCGTGGCCGAGGAGCTCCTGGACCACACGGACGTCCGCGCCACCCTCGAGGAGGTGGGTCGCGAAGGAGTGTCGGAGGGTGTGCGGCGTGACCCGGCGGTCGATCCCGGCGAGCCGGACGTACCGGCCGAGCAGCCGGGCGCAGCTCTGGCGCGAGAGGCGGCCGCCCCGCGTGTTGAGGAACAGCGCGCCCCGGCTGACCGCGCGCGCGAGCGCGGGGCGGCCGCGCGTGAGGTAGGCGCCCACGGCCTCCTGCGCGAACGAGCCGAGCGGCACCTCGCGCTCCTTCCCGCCTTTGCCGAGCACCCGCAGGCTCCCCTCCTCCAGATCGAGGTCGTCGACGTCCATGCCCGTCAGCTCGGAGATCCGCAATCCCGAGCCGTAGAGCAGCTCGAGGATCGCCCGGTCACGGACGCCGGTGGGCGAGCCCTCGTCCGGCGCCTCGAGGAGTCGCCGGACGTCGTCCACGGGGAGCGGGCGCGGCAGGGATCGCGGCAGTCGGGGCTGCGCGACACCCGCGGCGGGATCTCGCTCCGTCACGCCTTCCCGCAACAGGAACCGGTGGAAGGACCGGACCGCCGAGAGCGTCCGAGCGACGGAGGTCGCGCGGTAGGACGCGGCCTCCGGACCGTGCGTCGATGCCGAGAGCGACGCCACGAAGGACCTGATCGTGCGCTCGTCCACATCGCGGAGGCTGCGCACGTCGCGATGATCGAGGAAGCCGACGTACCGACGCAGGTCGCGTCGGTAGGCGTCCAGCGTGTTCTCGGAGAGCCCTCGCTCCACCGTGAGGTGATCGAGGTACCGCTCCGCTTCCCCCGCGAGCCCGGTCGCCACCGCCTTCCTCCCTCACCCGGCCCCGTCGATCAGATTCCCGAGCGGAACGTAGGGCGCCGCGTGTGCCTCCGCGACGCCCTCGTTCGTGACCGAGCCTCCCAGGACGTTCACGCCGCCCGCGAGGACCGGGTCCGACCGGACCGCCTCCTCGAGACCCTTCTCCGCGATCGCCAACGCGTAGGGCAGCGTTACGTTCGTGAGCGCGTAGGTCGAGGTGTTCGGGACCGCGCCGGGCATGTTGCCGACGCAGTAGTGCACGACACCGTGGACGACGTACGTGGGATCGGAATGGGTCGTCATGCGGGACGTGGCGACGCAGCCCCCCTGATCGATCGCGATGTCGACGATCACCGAACCTGGTCGCATCGAGGCCACCATCTCCTCCGACACGATCACCGGTGCTTTCGCTCCCGGAAGCAGGACGCTCCCGATCACGGCGTCGGCCTCGCGGACCCGCTGCTCGAGCGTGAGCCGGTCCGACATCAGCGTGACGATCCTGCCGCGGTAGATCTGATCGACGAACCGGAGCTTGTCCAGGTTCTTGTCGACGACGATCACCTCGGCCTCCATCCCCGCCGCGATCCCGGCGGCGTTGGCACCGGCCATCCCGGCACCCAGAACGAGCACGCGGGCGGGCCGCACCCCCGACACCCCTCCCATCAGGACGCCGCGCCCGCCGGCCTCCTTCTCGAGGAACCGAGCCGCCACGTGCGGCGCCATCCTCCCTGCGATCTCGCTCATCGGGGCGAGGAGCGGAAGGCGCCCGTCGCCCAGCTGGACCGTCTCGTAGGCGACGGCATCCACCTTCCGACGGATCAGCTCCTGGGTGAGTTCGGGGTTCGCGGCGAGGTGCAGGTAGGTGAAGAGGATCTGCCCTTCCCGCATCAACGCGTACTCGGAGGCGATCGGTTCCTTGACCTTCAGGATCATGTCGGCACCGCGCCACACGTCCTCGGCGGAGGAGACGAACTGCGCCCCCGACCGCTTGTAGCGCTCCTCGGAGAGGCTCGAGCCGAGCCCCGCTCCCTCCTCGATCAGAACCGTCTGTCCGGCGTCCACCAGCTCGCGGACCCCCTCGGGGGTCGCCGCGATGCGGAACTCGTTGTCCTTCACCTCTTTGGGGATGCCGACGATCAACGCCCGCCCCTTCCCGACTCCGTCAGAGCCTACCCCGCGGCCATCCGGGCGTCGGCGAGGAGCAGCGCGAGCACGGTCTTCGCGTCGTCGATCCGACCGGCGCGGGCGTCGGCCACCGCTCCGTCGAACGACCGCCGGATCACCTCGATGCCCTCTTCCGGCGCGCGTTCGGGATCGCCCACCGTCCGGGCCACGAACAGATGCACCAGCTCGCTCGAAGATCCCGGGGACAGATGCAACGCCAGGAGCGGCTCGAGCGACGTGTGGCGGAACCCGGTCTCTTCGAACAGCTCACGCGCGGCGCAACCAGGCGGGTCCTCACCCTCCACATCGAGCAGCCCCGCCGGGATCTCCTCGATCAGGCTCCGGGCGCCTGCGCGGAACTGACGGATCAGCAGGACGTCCCCGTCCGGTGTGACCGGGAGGACCGCCGCCGCGTCCTTGGGTTTGAACACCTCCCAGGTGCCCGCGTCGGGCCATTCCTCCTCGTCCACCTGGACCCATCGTCCGCGGAAGAGGACGGACGATCGGACGGGCTCGAGCACGCGCTAGCCGACGGCGATCCGGCGCCGCCCGGATCGCTCCACCGCCCGGGCCTTCGCCGCACCGACGAACTCGCGGAACATCGGGTGGGGGCGCGTGGGCCTCGATCGGAGCTCCGGATGGAACTGGCCGGCGATGAAGAACGGGTGGTCCGACAGCTCGACGATCTCGGCCAGGCGGCCCTTCTGCGACGTCCCGCTGATCGTCATCCCGTGCTCGCGGAGGACGTCGAGGTAGGCGGGGTTCACCTCCCACCGGTGACGGTGCCGCTCCTCCACGACCTCCTGGCCGTAGCAGCGAGCGGCGAGGGTGTCGGGCTCGAGGTAGCACGGCTGGGCGCCCAGCCGCATCGAGGCACCGAGGTCGGTGACGTTCTTCTGCTCCGGCAGCAGATCGATCACGGGGTCCGGCGTGCCGGGCGCGAACTCCGACGAGTTCGCGTCCGCGAGCCCGCAGACGTGACGCGCGAACTCGATCACCGCGCACTGGAGCCCGAGGCAGATCCCGAGGAACGGGACGCCGCGCTCCCGAGCGAATCGGACGGCGTCGACCTTGCCCTCCACGCCACGGATCCCGAAGCCGCCGGGGATCAGGACGCCGTCGACGCCCTCGAGCGCCTGCTCGGTGGCATCACCTCCGAGGTCGTCGGACGCGATCCAGTCGATGCGAACGTCCACGCCGTGATGGATCCCGCCGTGGTTCAGGGCCTCCATCACCGAGAGATAGGCATCGCGGAGGTTCACGTACTTGCCGACGACGGCGATCCGAACGGGGTCGGTCGCCGCGCGGACCTTCGCGACGAGGTCCTGCCATTCGGCGAGGTCGGGCTCTCCGTCGATCCCGAGATGCTTGGCGAGCTCCGCGTCCAGGCCCTCCTGATGCAGGGTGAGCGGGACCTCGTAGATCGACCTCGCGTCCGGCGCGCTGATCACTCCGCTGATCGGCACGTCACACAGGAGCGAGATCTTCTCCTTCAGGTTGCGCCCGATCGGTCGATCGCTCCGGCAGACGATCGCGTCCGGCTGGAGACCGAGGGACCGCAGCTCCTTCACGGAGTGCTGCGTGGGCTTGGTCTTGATCTCGCCCGACGGTCCGAT
>DASSDW010000215.1:0-20258 GCA_035696925.1 Actinomycetota bacterium | reverse complement strand
CGACGCGAAGGTCGCCCTGCGCTTCACGAACCCGCTCGAGTGCCTGGTCGCGACCGTCCTCTCTGCTCAGTCCACCGACGAGACGGTCAACAGGGTCACCGAGACGTTGTTCCAGAAGTACCGGACCGCCGAGGACTACCTGCGCGTTCCCGAGGACGAGCTGAAGGCGGACATCCACGCGACCGGGTTCTTCAACCAGAAGGCGATCTCGATCCGCGAGGCGTGCCGTCGGATCGTCGAGGAGTACGGCGGTGAGGTGCCCGGCACGATGGAGGACCTGATCACGCTCCGCGGCGTCGCCCGGAAGACCGCGAACATCGTGCTCGGGAACTCGTTCGGGATCGTCGAGGGGATGGCGGTCGATACCCACGTGAACCGGCTCGCGCACCGGCTGGGATTCAGCGAACAGAAGAACCCCGACAAGATCGAACAGGATCTGATGCGGTTGGTCCCGAAGGACCGGTGGTTCGACTTCACGTACGTGCTGATCGACCATGGCCGCGCGCTCTGCACCGCGAAGAACCCCCGCTGCCCCGAGTGCCCGGTCGAGCCGCTGTGCCCGGCCAGCCAGGCGTGAGCGAGCGGCGGGCGCGGCCGATGGTCGTGGCGCACCGCGGCGCGTCGGTCGAGCAACCCGAGAACACGATCACCGCGTTCGAGGCGGCGATCGACGCCGGGGCGGACGCGGTCGAGTTCGACGTCCGGATGACTGCTGACGGCCACGCCGTCGTGATGCACGACCCCGATGTGTCGAGGACGACGGACGGGCGCGGCCTCGTGGCCGAGATGACGCTCGAGGAGAATCGAACGCTGGGCGTGCCGACGTTGGATGAGGCGCTTCGATGCCTCTCGGGCCGCGCCGCCGTCGACATCGAGATCAAGAACCTCCCGGGCGAGCCCGACTTCACGCCCTATCGCGAGCCGGCTGTCGAGGCGACTCTCGCCGCGCTCGATTCCGTCGGGTTCTCCGGCCAGGTGATCGTCTCGAGCTTCAACCCCGCTTCGATCGCCCACAGTCGAGCGCTCCGTCCCGAAGTCCCGACCGGCTTGCTCACGGAGTACGAGGTCGACGCCGAGGAGGCTCTCATGCGCGCCACGTCGCTAGGCCATCCGTGGGTGCTGCCGTTCGTCTTGAAAGTCCTTGAGGCGAGCGATGGTTTCGTCGACCGAGTCCACGCCGGCGGCGCGCTCCTCGGCGTCTGGATCGCAGACGATCCGGATACCGCGCGCCGTCTCTTCGAGCTCGGAGCGGACGCGGTTGCGACGAACGATCCGCGCGCGATCGTCCCGATCCGCAACGAGACCGTGCTCTAGGTGTTCCGTCGGAAGCGGCTCTCGCCGGAGCTGGACGCGGCCCTCGCACACCTCCGAGTCGTGGTCGAGCAGGTCGAGGCGGCGAAGCAGGCGATGACCGGCACCGTCCCGTCGACGCGGTCGGCGGGGACGCCGCTCGCGGAGGGGATCCTCGAGCTGGAGCAGCGGCTCACGGCCGCGCAGGAGTTGATGCCCACCTGGCGGCACTCCGACGTCGAAGCTGAATGGGTCGCCTGTGACGCCGGCATCCGCGAGGCGTTGGAGCGCGCCCGGCGCCTCAGGGAGGATCCTCCGGAGATCGGCGGGTTCGAGGGCCTGATCTGGGCCGTCGACCAACTCCTCGCGCCGCTGGAAGCCTTCGAGGCGGCGGCGGAGCGGTTCCGTACGCTTCGTCGCTGAGATGTCCGTCGTCAGCCTCGTCGGGGTGCACAAGTCGTACGGCACGTGGCCCGTGCTCCAAGGGGTCGACCTCATGGTGCCCGACGGCGCGCGGATCGGGATCATCGGGCCGAACGGCGCCGGCAAGTCGACGATGCTCCGGATCGTCGGCGGCACCGAGGACGTGAACGAGGGCGAGGTCGTCCGGCGGCGCGGGGTCACCGTGAGCTACCTCGAGCAGAACCCCGAGGGCGACGATCGGACCGCCGAGGCGTGGGTGCTCGCCGGTCGGCCGGACATCGCCGCGCTTGACGACGAGCTCAGGTCGATCGAGGCCGAGCTCGCGCGACCCACCGTGACGGCCGATCTCGCGAAGATGGACCGCGTCCTCACGAAACAGCAGTCCGTGCTGGATCGCTGGGTCGAGGCGGGAGGACCGGGGCTTGCGGGAGAGGCCAGGAGCCTGCTGCTCCGTCTCGGCTTCGATGACCACGACCTGACGCTGCCGACGACGGCGCTCTCCGGCGGGCAACGGAAGCTCGCAGCGTTCGCCGCCTGCCTGATCCGCGACCCCGACCTGCTCCTCCTCGACGAGCCGGAGACGCACCTCGATTCCGACAAGCGTGAGCTGCTCGAGGACGTGGTCGCGGAGTTCCCCGGCGCCGTCGTCACGGTGTCCCATGACCGCTACCTGTTGGACGACACCGTGAACCAGGTCGTCGAGCTCGATCGCGGCAAGGTGGCCGTCTGGCGGGGCAACTACTCCGCGTACGCCGTGGCGAAGGAGCTGGCGCTCCAGCGTCAGCAGCAGGTCTGGGTCACGCAGCAGAAGGAGATCGCGCGGCTCGAGGCCGCGATCAAGCGCTTCGAGCTCTGGGCATCGATGGTGGTGAACGAACGGCACATCAGGCAAGCGAGGAACAAGCAGCGCCAGATCGACAAGATGGACAAGGTCGACCGCCCGGTGTTCGAGCGACGCAAGATGGCGCTCGAACTGCGCCCCACCGAACGAGGGGGACAACGGATCGCGCGGCTCCGCGAGATCTCGATGGCGTTCGACGACGACCCGGTGCTGCTCGATGTCACCATCGACGTCTACCGACGAGAGCGGTTGGGTGTCGTCGGACCGAACGGCGCCGGGAAGACCGTGCTCGGGAGTATCCTCGCCGGCGAGCTCGAGGCGACGTCCGGGGAGCGCTGGGTCGGACCCTCCGTCCGGATCGGCTACCTCGAGCAGGGCTTCCAGGGCCAGGATCCGACGCTCACCCCCGTCGAGACCGTTCGCAAGACGAAGGCGATGTACGAGGGCGAGGCCGTCGCTCTGCTCGCGAAGTTCCTGTTCCGCTACGACCAGATGCGGACCTCGGTGGGGTCGCTCTCGGGCGGCGAACGCACGCGGCTCGAGCTCTGCCTGTTGATGCTCTCCGGGGCGAACTGCCTCGTGCTCGACGAGCCGACGAACCATCTCGACATCGAGAGCATGGAGGTGCTCGAGGGCGCGGTCGAGTCGTTCGATGGGACCGCGATCCTGATCTCGCACGATCGTTACCTGCTCGACCGGCTCTGCGACAGGATCCTGGAGGTCCGAGACGGGGAAGTGCGGAGCTTCGACGGCGGCTACGACGACTGGATCGCCGCGAAGGCCACCGTGTGACCACGCACGACAGCCTCGAGAAGATCCACGACGAGGTCGTGGTGTGCCGTCTTTGCCCTCGGTTGGTCGAGTGGCGCGAGCGGGTCGCGCGCGAGAAGGTGGCTCGCTTCGCGGACCAGGAGTATTGGGGGCGGCCGGTCCCGGGCTGGGGCGATCCGGACGCCGCGATCGTGATCCTCGGGCTCGCTCCCGCAGCCCACGGCGGGAACCGGACCGGGAGGATCTTCACCGGCGACCGGAGCGGTGACTTCCTGTTCGCGTCGTTGCACCGCACCGGCTTCGCGAACCAACCGACGTCGGTCTCCGCGGAGGACGGCCTCCGTCTCCGCGACGTCTACGTCGGTGCGGTGAACCGCTGCGCGCCGCCGGCCAACAAGCCCACGCCGGAGGAGCGCGACCGATGCCTCCCGTACCTGGAGCGCGAGCTCTCCGTCCTGCGTGACCTCCGGGTGCTCGTGGCGCTCGGGGCGTTCGCGTGGGACGGGGCGCTGCGGGCGCTCGCCGCGCTCGGTCACGTGGTGAAGCCGCGCCCGCGCTTCGGTCACCTGGCGGAGGCGAGCGTGGGGCCCTTCACCGTGCTCGGCTGCTTCCACCCGAGCCAGCAGAACACGTTCACCGGGAAGCTCACGACGCAGATGCTCGACGAAGTGTTCGACCGAGCCCGCGAGCTCGCGGGCCGCTAGCCACCGTCGTCCTCGTCCGGCCGTCCCGTGACCCGCCGGTGCAGTCCTCGCAGTCCCGGCATCCGATCGAACTCGAGGATGAAGAGCGCCAGCACCGTCGCGAGGATGGCAGCGAGGTAGAGACCGATCCCCGTGACGACCCCGATCGCGGCCACACAGAGGATCGATGCCGCCGTGGTGAGCCCGCGCGTCTCGCCCTCCTCCGCGCGCCAGATGATGCCGACGCCGAGGAAGCCGATCCCCGTCGCGACGCCCGCCACGGCCTGCCCGGCTGTGCCAGGGAACATCGTGATCGCCGTGCTCGAGAACGCTGCCGCGCCCAGGGCGACGATCGCGAACGTGCGCTCGCCCGCGCTCTTGCCGCGGGACTCGCGTTCCAGACCGATCAAGAACCCGAGCAGCGCAGCGAGTCCCATCCGTGCGGCGAGGGTCAGCTCGAGCGACAGCCGACCTTCATCGAACGTCCCCACGGCGCACCAGACTAGCCCGGACACGGTCGACCCCCCGTGGCGTTGAAGGGACCTGCCGGCGCCGGTACGGTCGGGAGCGAGTGAGCGGCTACGACCGAGGAACGGAAGGGGAGGGAAGATGCGGATCGCTCGACCGATCGTGGTGCTCTGCGCGGTGATCGTCGCGACGCTCTCGCTGGGGCTCGCCCCGGCGGCTGCTCCGCCGGCGTGTACCTGGACGGGGACGCCGGGTCCGGACGTGAAACACGGAACACCCGGCGACGACGTCCTATGCGGGAGGGGTGGCGACGACAAGCTCTACGGCGGTCGGGGGAACGATCGCCTGCGTGGCGGGTGGGGCGACGACTTCCTGACGGGAGAGGGCGGCGACGACATCATCCACGGCCAGCAGGGCAGGGACACCGTCATCGGACGCGGCGGGGACGACCGGATGCACGGCGGCGAGGGCATCGACGATGGTGATGGGGGCATCGGAAGCGACGTGCTGCGCGGGGGTCCCGGCCGCGATCTCACACTGTACGGCGGCTCCGCCGGCGCGGACCGCGTGTACGGCGGCGACGGGAACGACTCCTGCGTTACGACGATCGACGCGAGCGGGAACGACGCGGTGTTCGGCGGTGCGGGGGTCGATCGCTACTGGTCCGACCCCGGCGACGACGTGACGAACGCCGAGATCTTCGGTTCCTGCTTCGCGGAGTAGCTCGGCAGAACGGCGGGCGTAGCTCGCAGCCCCCCGTATGCTCGATCCATGGGTCGTCACGGCTTCTTCCGCGTCTCTCCGATCGACGAGGATCACCGGAAGGTCGACCGTGCGACCGTCCGTCGTGTGGTCGGCACCTTCCGCCCGTACAAGGGCAAGGTCGGCCTGGTCGGACTGATGATCGGCGTCACGTCGGGGCTCGGCGTGATCAACCCATTGATGATCGTGGCGGTCTTCGACAACGCGCTGTTCGGTCCGAACGGCACGTGCGAAGGCCAGCCCTGCCCGAACCTGCCACTGCTCTACTTCTACGTCGGCGTGATGATCGCGGTCCCGATCGTGACCAGCATCATCGGGATCGCCCAGACCTACCTCACGAACGACGTCGGCTTGAACGTGATGCAGGACCTCCGGAACCGGCTGTACCAACACCTCCAGGCGATGCCGCTGCGGTTCTTCACGACGACGCGCACGGGCGAGATCCAGTCCCGGCTGGCGAACGACGTGGGGGGCGTGCAGTCCGTCGTCACCGACACCGCGTCCACGGTCCTGTCCAACGTCGTCACGATCGTCAGCACGATCATCGCGATGCTCGTGATCTCGATTCCGCTCACGATCCTATCCCTGCTGCTGATGCCGCTGTTCCTCTGGCTCACGGTGAAGGTCGGCAAGGCTCGACGGGAGGTCGCGACCAACACGCAGCGGACGCTGGCGGACATGACGACGATCACCGAGGAGACCCTCAGCGTCAGCGGGATCCTCCTGTCGAAGGCGTTCGGACGACAGCGGTTCGAAAGCGAGCGGTTCCGGACCGAGAACGAACGGCTGACCGGCTTCCTGCTCCGCCAGACGATGATCGGCCGGTCGTTCTTCGCCCTGGTCGGGACCTTCTTCTCGATCACGCCCGCGCTCGTCTACCTCGTGGCCGGCTGGGTGAACTCGAACGCGGGAGCGAACGTGATCGAGGCAGGGATGCTCGTCGGGTTCACCACGTTGCAATCCCGGCTCTTCTTCCCGATCGGCTCGATGCTCCAGGTGTCCACCGAGGTGCAGTCCTCGCTGGCCCTGTTCGATCGGATCTTCGAGTACCTGGACCTCCCGCACGAGATCCACGACGCGCCGGACGCGGTGGCGATCGATGAAGTGTCCGGCCACGTGCGACTGCGGGAGGTTCGGTTCCGCTACGAGGATCCACCTGACGGCGTCCCCGTATCCCCCGACGGTCCGCCGCTCGCCGACGACGATCCGGTGCCGCGGGAGTGGACGCTCGACGGAGTGGACCTCGACATCCGGCCCGGGCAGCTGGCCGCGCTGGTCGGACCGTCGGGAGCGGGGAAGACCACGGTGACCTACCTCGTCCCGCGGCTCTACGACGTGCAGGAAGGCTCGGTCGAGATCGACGGCCTCGACGTTCGGAGGATCACGCTCGAGTCGCTCGGCGAAGCGATCGGCGTGGTCACCCAGGAGACGTACCTGTTCCACGACACGGTCCGCCGGAACCTCCAGTACGGGAAGCCCGATGCGACCGACGAGGAGCTCATCACCGCTGCGAAGGCGGCGAACATCCACGAGCGGATCGCGGAGCTCCCCGAGGGGTACGACACCGTCGTCGGCGAGCGGGGCTACAAGTTGTCCGGAGGAGAGAAGCAGCGGCTCGCGATCGCCCGCGTCGTCCTGAAGGATCCGCGGATCCTCATCCTCGACGAGGCGACCTCGTCGCTGGACACGACCTCCGAGCGACTCGTGCAATCCGCGCTGGAGCCGTTGATGAAGGGTCGAACGACGATCGCGATCGCCCACCGGCTCTCGACCATCTTGTCGGCGGACGTGATCTTCGTGCTCGATCGTGGGCGGATCGTCGAGCAGGGGACCCACGACGAGTTGGTCGAGCGGAACGGTCTCTACGCGCAGCTGTACGAGCAGCAGTTCCGCGGCGGGCTCGTGGAGGCCGAGTTCGAGGACGGCGTGATCCTCGCCTCCGGCGAGGTCGTGCGCACCGAGAGCTGACGCCCTCGCGCTAGTACCCGCCGCTGCCGCCCGGGCAGGACACCAGGAGAACCGTCATCGCCAGCACCGCGATCCAGAGCCGCGAGGGCCAGATCGGGGCAGGGAACGCCGCTATCCGTTGCCGCATACAGGGACGATTCCCTCAGGGACGGCTCCCCGAAACCTCGAGCTGCTTCCTGTAGGTGAGCAGGACGAACCCATCCGGGTACACGCGATCCTCGAGTCGCTCGTAGCCGAGTCGCTCGTACATCGCCTGCGCGGCTCCCATCCGCTGGGTCGTGTGCAAGGTCATGAAGGTCTTTCCTGCCTCATGGGCTCGCGATTCCGATGCCGCCATCAGGGCCCGCGCCACGCCCCGGGACCTCGCGGTCGGGTCCACCCCGAGCATCCGGATGTGCGCCTCGCCCGGGTCAAGCGGGCGTTGCTCTTTGTCGCCATCGCGCACCCGCCCGTCGAGCTCGAGGGTCAGGGACCCGAGGATGCGATCGTCCTCGACCGCCACCATGATCGTGGTCTGGTCGGCGCGGGCTCGGACGTCGGCGATCCGCAGGAGATAACGCTCCCAGTCGTCCTCGCCCGGCCGGACGTACTCCCGATACGCCTCCGCGGTGACCCGTCCCGCCTCGGCGTAGTCGGCGGGCGTGGCTTCCCGGACCTCCATCGCCGGAAGGCTAGCGGAGGGTTCCGCGCGCGACCTGCCGTCGATGACCGTCAGGTTCGTTGACTTCTCGGAAGGGGAAGGCAGGATGAAGCGGTGACGGAACCCCAGCTGGGACGACAGCTCCTCGCGGCGCACCGGGCGCTCGCGGCAGAGCTCGTGGTGGAGCTCGAGGAGCGGGGATGGCCCGAGCTCCGAGCGTCCCAGGCCTCGCTGGTACTGAACGTCGACCGGCGCTCCGGCACCCGGTTGACCGAGCTCGCCCGCCGGGCCGGGGTCACGAAGCAAGCGATGATGGTCGTCGTCGACGAGCTCGAGGTGCGAGGGTTCGTCCGCCGGACACCTGACCCGGACGACGGCCGGGCGAAAGTGGTTCGGCTGACCGCGCGGGGCCGGACGCTCGGCGCCGAATGCCGCAGGGCCGTCGCGGCCGTCGAGGCTCGGACGAGGAGGACGCTGGGCGGGCGACGCTACGAGGGATTGCGGGAGGCGCTCGACCTCCTGCTCGAGACCGAGGAGGAGACCGCGTGAGTCGGCCTCAGCCCAGGAGGGCCGGCCGATCGGCTCGGAACCGTTCCAGCGGGATCTCGGGCTCGTCACCGGTGACGAGATCCGCGAGCACCTCGCCGATGAGCGGAGTGAACTTGAAGCCGTGGCCGCTGCACGGGGATGCCACCACGAGCGGTCCGACCCGGTCGATGACGAAGTCCTCGTCGGGCGTCCTCGTGTAGAGGCACGTCTCGGTGCGCAGAAGTTTGGCACCGGACACGAGTCGCCGTCCCACCCATTCGGCGACCTGACGCTCGCGCGCCTCGTCGGCGTCGAACGACCTCGTGTCCGGATCGACGACCGGGCCGGACAGATGGGCGCCTGCCTTGATCGTGCCCGGCTCGAAGGGGTCGGGAACGATGTACGGGGGCTGCTCGGGCGCCTCGTCCCAATCGATGACGGTGGGCAGATCCGTGGCGTCCGCGTCGAAGTACGTCGACTGCTCGAGGGTCGGTCGCAGCGTCAGTGGGATCCCCGCCCGGCCCAGGAGCGAGCCGGACCACGCGCCGGCCGCCACGATCGCCACCGGCGCCCCGATCGTGCTCGACGCCGTCACGACCTCCACGCCGTTCCCGCTCGCCGCGATCGACTCCGCCGCCGTCTCCTCTCGAACCTCGGCACCGTGCGCCGTCGCCAGCCGGCCGATGGTTCGTACCGCCTCCTGGGAACGCAGGACCGCCCCATCGGGCTGGTACACGAACGACGAGCGCGGCGGGAAGCGGAGCATCGGCCAGCGCTCCGCGACCTCGGCGTCCGACGGGCGCTCGAGGCGCACGCCCGCGTGTTCGAGGGCTCGCGCGGACGCCTCGGTCGCCGCGCCCACGTCGAGCCCGCCCACCACGCGCAACAGCTCCACACCTGCCTCGTCCTCCAGCTCCCGCCATCGTTCCAACGAGCGCCTCGCCATCCGGACGTAGAGTGGGTCGTGATACGTGAGGCGGAAGTTGCGGGTCGTCCCCGCGGTGCTTCCCCTGGCGTGCCCGAGGGTGAATCGCTCGAGCAGGATCACGGCACGTCCCCTGGCGCTGAGCGCGCGCGCCGCGGCCGTCCCCATCGGCCCGCCTCCCACGATCACGACGTCCACGTGCTCCATCGCGGCGGAGCGTAGCGGGTAGTGGACGCGGCCCGTGGTCCCGGCGAGACTCGGGTGGTGACCGAGCCGGGTCCCACGACCGTGGAGACGACGATCGACGTTCCCGAGCCGGACCGGGAGACGTGGCGGCGCCGGTGGCCGCCGATGTCCTACTGGATCCGGCTGCTGCTGACGATCGCAGCCGTCTCCGCCCTGCTCGTGGCTCTGTGGTCGGTGATCAACATCGTGATCCTGGTCCTGATGTCCCTGGTGCTGGCGATCGGCCTGGATCCGGCCGTCCGGTGGATCGAGCGGCGTGGCCGGTCACGCGGCCGGGGGGTCACGATCATCTTCCTGGGAGCCATCGCCATCGTGATCCTCTTCGCGTCGCTGGTGATCCCGCCCCTCGTCACCCAGGTGGGGGAGCTCGCCGACGATATCCCGGGGTACGTCGAGCGCTTGTCCCGACGCGACGACGCTCTCGGGCGCTACTTCCAAGAGAACGACGTGGCGGATCAGCTTCAGCGGTTCGTGAAGGATCTCCCGAAGAAGATCACGACCTCCTTCGGGACGATCGTCGGGGTCGCCGGGAAGGTCGGGGGCGCGCTCTTCAACATCCTCACGGTGGCCATCCTCACGATCTACTTCATGCTCTCGCTGCCCAGGATGCGCCGCACCGCCGCGGTCTGGTTCGCGCCGGAGACGCGTGAACGCGCCGAAGCGGTGATGGACCAAGCGATCCTGCGGATCGGCGCGTACGTGGCCGGGATCCTGACCACCGCATCGATCGCCGGAACGTCCGCCCTCATCTTCTTCTGGATCCTGGGGCTGTTCGACATCGGGATCCCGTTCGCGGTGCCGCTCGCCGTGTTCTCCGGGCTCCTCGGGCTCATCCCGGCGGTCGGTGCGTACATCGGCGCCGCACCGGCGGTGATCGTCGGCTTCTTCCAGGAGCCGATCACCGGCGTCCTGATCCTCATCTACTTCATCGTGTATCAGCAGGTCGAGAACTACGTGATCCAGCCGCGCATCATGAAGAACGCTGTCAACCTGTCGCCGGTCGCGGTGGTCATCTCCACCCTCGTGCTCGGCTCGCTCGCGGGATTCGCCGGTGCGGTCCTCGCGCTGCCGGCGGCGGCCACGATGAAGGTCATCCTCGTCGAGGTGTTCCTGCGCGACCGGGTCGCCGAAGGCGACCCGGCCGCGAAGGAGAAGCTCGAGGAGCACGATCGGGCCGAAGCCGAGGCGGAGGCGGACGCGCGCCAGCGAGCCCACGCTCGTCGCCGACTCGTCGAACGCATGCGTGACCGCTTCGGGCGAACCCCGCCCGAGTAGCATCAGCGTGTGCCCTCCGGAGACGATCTACGCAGGACAGAGGCGACGGGGAAGACCGGCAAGCCCACCGAGACGCGGAACAAGCCGGAGCGACCTCGCGATCGACTCGGGCGACCGCTCCCGTGGGGATCCGACGGCGATCTCGAGCTCGAGGACTTCGATGCGCTGAGCCTCGACGCGAATCACGAGCTCGGGAGAACGCACGCTCGATCCGGTCGCTGGTTCCCCGCCCATGAGGCCTGGGAGACCGCGTGGAAGCAGGCGCGCGACACGGAGGAAGCGGAGCTCTTCAAGGGGTTGTCCCAGATGGGGGCCGGCTACGTGCATCTCTTGCGGGGCAACGCACACGGGGCATCCACGTTGCTCAGGCGTGCAGCCGGACGGATCGGGTCGTACGAGGAAGGAACCCGGGGTGTTCCGACGACGGCGCTCGCCGCCCGTCTCCTCGCGGATGCGGACGCGGTCGATCGAGGCGACCTCGCTCCGGGGGAGCACGCGCCGGTCGCGCCCGTTGCCGTGTAGCCTGGAGTGGTGAGCCAGGCCGTGAGTGAGGTCAACTGGACCGGGCGGACGGGTCCCTTCACGTTCCGCGTGAACCCGGGCGTGTTCGCGCCGACCCACACCAGCAAGACGATCGCCGAGGCGCTCGAGGTCGGTCCGGGCGACACCGTGATCGATGTCGGCTGCGGCTCAGGAGTGCTGTCGTTCGTCGCCGCCCGCCTCGGAGCTGACCGCGTCGTGGGCTGCGACATCTCCGAAGAAGCTGTAGAGATGGCGCGATTGAACGCCAGGGCCCTCGGACTCGAGGAGCGATGCGAGTTCCGCGTGGGCAGCCTCCTCGACCCGGTCCGCGATCTCCGAGCCGACGTCCTGATCGGAGACGTCTCGGGGATCCCGGACGAGATCGCGCAGGTCGCCGGCTGGTTCCCCGATGGGAGGGCCGGCGGTCCGACGGGAGCCGAGCTCCCCTCCGCGATGCTCGAATCGATCGGGGAGACGTTGAAGCGGGGAGGGCACCTCTACCTGCCCACGGGCACGATCCAGGACGAGCGCACCATCCTCGCGAAGGCCCGAGAGCTCTTCGGCGAGCGGATGCAGGCCGTCATCGAGCGAGACTTCCCGCTCCCGGACGTGGTCGGCAAGTCGCTCGCGGCCGCGCGGATGATGAAGGACGGGCTCCTGAACCTGCACAAGCGGGGGTCGCGCTTCCTGTGGCGCCTCCGCGTCTGGCGCTGCGAGCGCTGACGAGCTCGCTGGCCTAGTCCTCCGGCCGCAGCACCGCCACGGCGCGCACGTCGTACCCCGCTTCACGCAGAAGATCCGCGCCTCCGCGATCGATCGCGAGGAGGATCGCCACGATCTCCGCGCCGGCCGCCTCGAGCACCTCCGCGGCCGCCCGCACCTGATGGCCGGTCGTCGACACGTCCTCGATCAGCACGACCCTGGCTCCGGCTTCGACCACGCCCTCCACCTGTGCCCTCGTTCCGTACTCCTTCGCCTGCTTCCGGACGACGGTCACGGGCAGTCCGGTCTCGAGGGAGACGGCCGCGACGAGGAGCATCGCGGCGCCCTCGGGAGCGCCGAGCAGGGTGACGCCTGCCGGAAGGAGCGCCGCGGTGGCCCTCGCCACGTCGCACAACAGCGTGGGCTCCGTGAGGAATCGGAACTTGTCGAAGTACACCGACGACCGTTGCCCGCTCGAGAGCAGGAAGTCCCCGCGCAGCTCCGAGGCGGCCACCATCCGCCGCACGAGGTCGTCTCCCGTGGGCGGCGGAGTCGTGGTCACAGGGCGGATAGCATACGGGCGTGGGTCGCCGCGACGGCCAGGGAGATGGCTGGTACGGAATCGTCGGGCGGCCGGCGTTCTTCGCGCTCCCTCCCGAAGCGTCGCACCGCGTGGCCACCTCGCTGCTGTCGCTGCCGCTGCCGTGGGAGCGGATCGGTGGCGTGGTGGACGATCCCTCCCTCGAGGTCGATCTGTGTGGGATCCACCTCCGGAACCCGATCGGGCTCGCCGCGGGCTTCGACAAGACGTGCCGGCACCTCGGCCCTCTCGGGAGGCTGGGGTTCGGCTTCGTCGTGGGTGGGACGATCACGCGGGCCTCGAGGAAGGGGAGCGCCAAGCCGAGGATCGTCCGGGCGACGGAGCGCAGCGCGATCGTGAACTCGATGGGTCTCCCGAATCCCGGGGCCGAGGTGGCCGCGGCGAACCTTTCGCGCGCTCCCGGCACGTCTCCGCGGTTCGCGAGCGTCGCGGACGAGGACCTCGCGATGGCGATCGAGACCGTGGAGCTCCTCGCTCGCCATGTCGACGGGATCGAGCTGAACGCGAGCAGCCCGAACGCGCCCTGGCGGCACGACCCCACGCACATGACCCGGCTGTTGGAGGCGTTCCGAGGGCGCACGAACCGACCCCTCCTGGTGAAGCTGCCGCCGTTCACCACGGACGAGGACCGCGCGAGCGTGCTGGACCTCGCTCGCGCGGCCGTGGAGGCGGGCGCCCACGGCCTCGTGTGCTCGAACACGCTCCCGATGGAGGAGCCACGACTCGCGACCGGCCGCGGTGGCCTCTCGGGCGGCCCCCTGACCGAGCGAACGCCGAGGACCGTCTCGGACGTGGCCGCCGCGATCGGCAGCGCGGTCCCTATCGTTGCGTGCGGAGGCATCTTCACGTCGGAGGACGTCCGTCGGTCCCTCGATGCGGGAGCGTCGGCGGTGCAGCTCTACACGAGCCTGATCTACCGCGGCCCGGGGATCGTCGGCTCCCTCACGCGCGGCCTGCTCTCCGGACGCACTCCCGCCTGACCGACGAGCGACGCAACCCCGTTGCACGCCTCGGTCTTCGCGGTCAAGATTGCCGGGTTCGCCACGCTGCGGGTCGGAGAGGGGGAAGCGGCGAGTGGCTGAAGCTGCCCGGAAGGACGAGGCGGCCGCCGAGACGGCCGGCGCCGCGGCGGTCGCGCTCGAGGACGTCGTGAAGCGCTTCGGCGACGTTGTCGCGGTGGATGGGGTCAGCCTGGACGTGCGTCCTGGAGAGTTCTTCTCGCTGCTCGGGCCGTCGGGATCGGGCAAGACCACATGCCTGCGGATGATCGCGGGGTTCGAGCAGCCCACATCGGGGCGGATCTTCCTCGACGGGCGCGACGTCTCCGATCTCCCACCGTTCGAGCGCGACGTCAACACCGTGTTCCAGGATTACGCCCTCTTCCCGCATATGACCGTGGCGCAGAACGTCGGCTACGGGCTGATGGTCCGTAAGCTCCCCGCCAGCGAGCGGGCGGGTCGCGTCGCCGACGCCCTCGAGATGGTCCGCCTCGGACATCTCGGCGATCGCCAGCCCGGGCAGCTGTCGGGAGGTCAGCGGCAGCGCGTGGCGCTCGCCCGCTCCCTCGTGATGCGCCCGAAGGTGCTCCTCCTCGATGAGCCCCTGGGCGCGCTCGACCTCAAGCTCCGCCAGGCGATGCAGATCGAGCTGAAGGAGATCCAGCAGGAGGTCAGCCTCACCTTCCTCTACGTGACGCACGATCAGGAGGAGGCGCTCACGATGAGCGACCGGCTGGCCGTGTTCAACCAAGGGAAGATCGAGCAGGTGGGGTCGCCCGCTGAGGTGTACGAGCGGCCCGCCACGGCGTTCGTCGCGGGCTTCATCGGCGTCTCGAACGTCCTGGAGGGCGACGTGGCCGCCCGGATCACCGGGAGTGACCACGCATTCACCGTCCGTCCCGAGAAGATCGCGATCGTTGCGCAGGATACGGAGCCGGACGAGAAGCACCACACCACGACCGGACGCGTCCGCGAGGTCGTGTACCTGGGCGCCGTGACCCGGTACATCGTCGAACTCGAGGGGGGAGGGGAGCTGGTGGTGATGCAGCAGAACCTCACCACGAGCTCGATGGAGGCGCTGCAGGTCCGCGGCAAGGCCGTCGGACTGCGGTGGGATCGAAGCAACAACCGGCCCGTAGACACGACCGGAGGGAACGAGGGGTCCACGGAGGACCCGGAAGAGGGGGCTGTATGAAGAAGGTCAGCCGATGGCTCATCGTCGGGGCCGCGCTCGCCCTGGTCGCGGCGGCCTGTGGCGACGAACCGACCGACCCAGGTGGTGATGGTGGCGACGACGTCACGACGTTCGATGAGATCGGAGAGGGCGAGGGGTCGCTCCAGCTGATCGCGTGGCACGGGTACACCGAAGACGGCACCACCGAGGGCTTCGAAGAGTACGACTGGGTGACTCCGTTCGAGGACGAAACCGGCTGCCAGGTCGACGTGACGTATGCCGACAGTTCGGACGAGATGGTGCAGCTGATGCGGCAGGGCGGCGGCGCTACGTTCGACGGCGTCTCCGCGTCCGGTGACGCGTCCAACCGGCTGATCGCGGGCGGCGACGTCGGCGCGGTGGATCCGGCGCTGTTCCCGGAGATGGAGAACGTGATCGCGCCGTTGAATCCCGACGGAGGCACCAATACCGATCACTACATCGTCGACGGCAACGTGTACGGGACCCCGTACATGTACGGACCGAACTTCCTCATGTACAACACCGAGGAAGTCAGCCCGGCCCCGACGAGTTGGGACGTCACGTTCGAGGCGGACTCTCCGTACGCGGGGAAGGTGACCGCCTACGATTCGCCGATCTTCATCGCGGACGCCGCCATGTATCTGATGGCGACCCAGCCCGACCTGGGGATCACGGACCCCTACGAGCTTACGCAGGATCAGTTCGACGCCTCCGTGGAGCTGCTCAAGCAGCAGGCGGAGATGATCAGCGCGTACTGGGCGCTCTACACCGACGAGATCGACGGTTTCGTCGACGGTTCGATGGTGGTCGGCACGGCCTGGCCCGTGAACCTCACGTACACGAAGGGCCCGGAGGCCGCGAACACTGCCGCGGTGATCCCGACCGAAGGGGTGACCGGATGGGCCGATACGTGGATGATCTCCGCGAACGCGCCCAACCCGAATTGCATGCTCATGTGGATGGACCACACCCTCCAGCCGGACGTGCAGGCCGAAGTGGGGATCTACTACGGAGCCGCCGGGTCCAACGTCGACTCGTGTGCCGCGATCGCCGAGGCGTTGGGGAAGGGCGGAGAGGAACTCGTGGACACCGTGGAGTACTCGTTCTGCGGTGACGCCGAGTTCCTGAACTCCATCCACCTCTGGAAGACGCCGCAGGTGGCCTGCGGCGACGACCGAGGGGACACCTGCATCGACTATTCCCAGTGGACGCAGGCCTGGACCGAGGTCCGGGGAACCTAGGAGCGCCGTGGCATCGGTGACCGGGGCGGCGGACGGCGGAGCCGTCCGCCGCCTCAGCACCGCGCTGTACCGCCATCGCGGGGGGCGGCTGTTGCTGACCCTGGGGCCACCCCTCGTGTGGATGGTGGTCGTCTACCTGGGGTCGCTCGGCCTCCTGCTCGCCTTCTCGTTCTGGCGGCTCGACGTCTTCACCTCGGAGATCGTGCACGACTGGGGCCTCACGAGCTTCCGAACGCTCTGGGAGGGAGAGGTCTACCGCACCATCGCTGTCCGCACGGTGGGGATCGCAGCGGCCGTCACGGTCACCGACATCGTCCTCGCGTTCCCGCTCGCGTACCACGCGGCGCGGATCGCGACGCCGCGGATGCGCAACGCTCTCCTGATCGCCGTCGTCTTGCCCCTCTGGGCCAACTACCTGGTGCGGGTGTTCGCCTGGCGGATCATCCTCACCCCGAACGGGTTCTTGAACTGGCTCGCCGGCTCCGTCGGGCTGGGCTCCCTCCAGCTCGGTCGCTCGAACTGGGCCGTGTGGCTCACGTCGGTCTACCTCTGGCTCCCGTTCACCCTGCTGCCGATCTATTCGGCGCTGGAACGCATCCCCGAGTCGTTCCTGGAGGCCTCGAGCGACCTCGGCGCGCGCGGGTGGTTCACGTTCCGCCGGGTGGTGTTCCCGCTGATCCTGCCGGGGATCGTCGCGGGCTCGATCTTCTCCTTCTCGCTCACGCTCGGGGACTACATCGTGCCGGAGCTCGTCGGGAACACGCAGTTCATCGGGAACGTGATCTACGACAACGTCGGCGTGGCCGGCAACATCCCGCTCGCGGCGGCGTTCGCCCTGGTCCCGATCGTCGTGATGGCCGTCTACCTCCTGCTCGCGAAGCGCGCGGGCGCCTTCGAGTCCCTGTGACGGCCATGGGATCGACGTGGGCGAGGAACCTGGTCCGGGCGGGGAGCCTGTTCACGCTCGCCTTCCTCTACGTCCCGCTCGGGATCGTCGCGATCTACGCGTTCAACGACGCGATCGGACAGTCGTGGCCGATCAAGGACTACACGGCGAAGTGGTTCGGGATCGCGTTCCGCGACCAGCGGGTGCGCGATGCCCTCGTGACCTCGCTGGAGGTCGCGTTGCTGGCGACGGCGATCGCCCTGATCCTGGGCAGCGCGGCCGCTTTCGCGGTGCATCGCTTCCGGTTCTTCGGGCGCAACGCGGTGTCGTTCCTCCTCGTGCTTCCTATCGCATTGCCCGGGATCGTGACCGCGATCGCGCTTCGGTCATCGATCGAGATCCTCGCGAGCTCCGGACCGCTCGACCTGTTCGGTGTGACCTTCGATGTGTCGTTCGGGGTCCTCACGATCGTGATCGGCCACGCGACGTTCTGCATCGTCGTCGTCTACAACAACGTGCTGGCCCGTCTGCGTCGGACCCCGTCCTCGCTGATCGAGGCCTCGATGGATCTCGGAGCGGACGGATGGCAGACGTTCCGCTATGTGACCTTCCCCGCCATCCGCACCGCGGTGACGGCGGGAGGTCTGCTCGCCTTCGCGCTGTCGTTCGACGAGATCATCGTGACGAACTTCCTGGCGGGGAGCACCGTCACGCTCCCGAAATTCATCTACAACAGCGTGCGCCAGCCCCACAACCGCCCGGTGGTGAACGTCGTGGCCGTGGTGGTCGTCCTGCTGATGCTGATCCCCGTCTACATCGCGCAACGGCTCGCGGGCGGGCCCGACGTGCAAGCGGGGCGCGCGAAGCTGCAGGCGGACGAGACGCCCTAGAGGTATTGACCCCTCGATGGCCCGCTCTGCTCGGGCTGCTCGGGTTGCTGCGGGTTCTGCGGGTTCTGCGCCATCAGGCCGCGCCGCCGGATCTCCTCGAACTGCTGCCGCGCGGCCATCTGTTGCGCGAACATCGCCGCCTGGATCCCGTGGAACAGGCCCTCGAGCCATCCCACGAGCTGGGCCTGCGCGACCCGCATCTCGGCCTCGCTCGGGACGTCGCCGAGCGGTGGGAGGAGCTCTTCGAGCTCCGCCTTCAGGTCGGCGCTGACGGATCCGCCCAGCTCCTCGACGGAGCGGTGGTAGATGTCAACGAGTCGTTTGCGTCCGGCCTCGTCCATCGACGCGTGACGGGTCTCCTCGAGGAGCTCGCGCACCATGGATGCGATCCGGAGGAGCTTGGCCGGCTCCGTGATGGTCTCGGGCGACGGCCCGTCGCCGGTGGGCTCCGGCGTCGCCTCGACCGGGACCGCCTGCACGGGTGGAGCCTGGGGATCGCTCATCGCTCCAACCTAGCAGCCGCTTCCTCGGACACCCTGCCGAGGTTCCGGAGGAACAACGCTTCCGCGAGCGTGATGCGTTCGACCTCCGAGAGCTCGACGCTTTCGTTCACGGAATGGATCAAGGAGCGCTCGTCCATCGCGCCCCAGATCAGGATCTCGATGCCCGGGAACGTCTGGGTCAGCATCGGGACGAGCGGGATCGAGCCGCCGGATCCCATCTCGATCGCCTCTCGCCCGTAGGCGTGCGCCAGGGCGTCCATCCCCGCGCGGCTCGCCGGCCTCGTCGTGTCGACCAGGTGCCCGTGGCCGGCCTCGAAGCCGGACGTGCCCTCGAACGTCACCTCGACCCCCCACGGGGCGTGCGAGCGGAGGTGGTCCACCAACGCCTGTCGGGCCGCGATCGGATCGTCTCCCGGGGCGATCCGCAGGCTCACCCGGGCGCGAGCGAACGGCACGATCTGGTTCGAGGAGCCCGCGATCGCGGGTGCGTCGAACCCCAGGACGGCCACCGCGGGACCCGTGAGCAATCGGTCCGAGAGGGTGCCGGACCCGATCAGCTCGACCTGATCGAGGACCCCGGACTCCTCGCGGAACTCGTCCTCGGGGATCTGCATCCCGGTCCATCCGAAACGCTGCAAGCCCTCGATGGCCACGCTCCCGTCGTCGTGGTGCAGCGAGGCGATGATGCGCGCGAGCGCCGTGATCGCGTCGGGGATCGGCCCGCCGTAGGAGCCGGAGTGCTGCGCCCGCGGCAGGACCCGGACCTGCACCACGATGTCGGTCACGCCCCGGATCGACGAGTTCAGCGTGGGCACGCCGGTGCGGTAGTTCCCGCCGTCGGCGATCACAGCCACGTCCGCACGGAGCAGGTCGGCGTTGCCCTGGACGAGCTCGGGCAGATGCTCGGTCGAGCACTCCTCCTCGCCCTCCACGACGACCTTGATCGAGACGGGCGGCAGACCGTCGGCGAGGAGGGCTCGGATCGCCGCCGCGTGGACGACGATGCCGCTCTTGTCGTCCGCGGCGCCGCGCCCGTACATCCGCCCGTCCCTCACGACCGGCTCGAACGGCGGGGTGTCCCATTCCTCGAGGGGCCCCTCCGGCTGGACGTCGTGGTGCGCGTAGAGCAAGACCGTGGGAGCGCCCTCCGGGCCGGGGATCTCGCCGAAGACGGCGGGGTGGCCCCCGTCGAGCTCCAGGAGGCGGGCATCCGTCACACCCGCTTCGTTCAGGATGTCCCGCGTCGTCTCGGCGGAAGCGCGCACGTTGGCGGGGTCGTAGCCCGGGTGGCCCATCGAGGGGATCCGCACCAGACGCTCGAGCTCCTCGATCGCCCGCGGCATGTCGGCGGCGATGCGCTCGCGCAGGGCACGATCGTCCATGGGGGTGCGAGCCTATCGGCTACGGCGCGAGCCGCCGGATCGTCCAGCCGTCGACACTGCGCTCGTATCGGAAACGATCGTGGAGGCGGTGCAATCGCCCCTGCCAGAACTCCACGGTGATCGGCGAGACCCTGTACCCGCCCCAGAACGAGGGTCGCGGGACGTCGTCGCCCGGGTAGCGGCCGTCGAACGTGGCGACGCGCTCCATCAGCTCGTCGCGAGACGCGAGCTCCGAGCTCTGCCGCGAGGCCCACGCGCCGATCCGCGCCTCACGGGGCCGTGTGGCGAAGTAGGCGTCGGACTCCTCGGCGCTGACGGTCGTGACGTCGCCGGTCACGGAGATCTGACGGTCGAGCTCTCGCCAGTAGATGGAGAAGGCCGCCCGCGGGTTCTCGGAGAGCTCGACGCCCTTGCGGCTCCCGTGGTTCGTGTAGAAGGCGAAGCCGTCGTCTTCGACGCCGCGGAGGAGGACGTGGCGGATCGACGGGCGTCCGTCGGCCGACGCCGTGGCGAGCGCG
>DASSDW010000214.1:0-2233 GCA_035696925.1 Actinomycetota bacterium | reverse complement strand
CCGATCGCCCCGAGGACCACGGAGGCGCCGACCGCGAGGCTCGGCCGCCGCACCGACGCCGCGCCCACGATCGCGACCGCGATGCCGAGCACGACGCCGATCCCGATCAGGAGGACGAGCTTGTCCTGCTCGCCGAACGTCCGGATCGCGAAGGACTTGAGCCACTCGGGCGTCGTGTCGACCGCGGCGCCCCCCACGGCGACGATCGGGGAGGACCCCGGGCCGAAGACCGCGGAGAGCAGCTCCGCCGTTCCGAGCGCCACCCCGGCGGCGAGCACGCCGATCGTCGCCCCCACGCCACGACGGATCTTGGGTGCCGCCTGCTCCGCTCCCACGTCTACCCGTGTCTCCATCCAGGTATGACGTTACTCCGGACCCCAGCCGGGCCTGTTCGAGACGGACCCTGCCGGATAGGCTCCTCCGATCGTCCCCCCGAAGGGAGAAGTGGATGCCGCGACGCCTGCTCGCCCTCGTCAGCTCGCTCGGTCTCGTGATCCTCCTGTTCACCCCGACGGCTCGAGCGGCCCCGGTCACCGTCAAGGTCATGACCCTGAACGTGTTCTACGGCGGCGACGAGTGGAACCTCGCGACGGGCCAGTGGTGCCCGAACCCTGCCGGCTGTCCCGAGACCATGGGCCACGTCGTCTCGACGATCCGGGCGGCCGACGCCGACATCGTCGGCCTCCAGGAGGGCACGGCGAACGAGTGCGTGATCGCCGACCGACTCGGATGGCACTGCGAGCCTCGGCTCCAGCTGATCTCGCGCTACCCGCTCCTCGATCCACCCGGGGCCGACGGCGCGTACGCGCTCGCCGAGGTCACCCCGGGACGGTTCGTCGCGATCTCGAACGTCCATCTGCCGTCCGACCCCTACGGCCCGTACTGGGTCCGCGACGGAGAGCCACGCGCGGCCGTGCTCGACCTCGAGCGCACCACGCGCCTGCCGGCGATCCAGCGGGAGCTCGACGTGCTCCCCGAGCTCGCCGACGCCGGCATGCCCGTGTTCCTCACCGGGGACTTCAACTCCCCTTCCCATCTGGATTGGACCCCGGCGGTCGATGCCGTCCGCGAAGAGGTGCGGTACCCGGTCGTCTGGCCGGTCTCGGCGGCCCTCGCCGCCGCGGGCTTCCGTGATTCGTACCGCGAGGTGCACCCGAACCCCGTGGCCGTCCCCGGGTTCACCTGGACGCCACCCGGGACGCTCGAGTCGGTCCCGGACGAGGTGCACGACCGGATCGACTGGGTGCTCGTGCAGGGTCCCGCCGAGACGCTCGCCACGAAGCTGGTCGGCGAGGCGGGCGGACCGGACGTCGATATCGAGCGGGATCCGTATCCGACCGACCACCGCGGCGTGGTGTCGACGTTCCGCGTGGACGCCGCCGACCCCGCGCCGTTCGCCGCGGTGGGGGCGCGCAGGGTGTTCGTCGGCCGTGATCTGGACGTGCGTGCCCACGGCCCGGGTTACCGCGTGGTGCTCGTGCGCGCGGGCCAGGGCCCGGCCGCGGGGCTGGTCTCGCGCTCCCTCGGCGGGGCGTCCGACGTCACCCTCAAATTCCCGACGACAACGTTGTCACCCGGTGCGCACGAGGCGTTGCTCGTGAACGCGAGCGACGCCGTGCTGTCCCGGAGCCCGTTCTGGGTGTACGCGGCCGGGACCCCGCCGAACCTGCGGACCTCGAAGGAGGTCTACGAGGTCGGAGAGCCGATCCGCGTGCGGTGGCGGGCCGCACCCGGGTATCGCTTCGACTGGATGGGCGTGTTCTCGCCCGGGCGAGGACCGGCGCAGAACGCGGAGGAGTGTAACGCGGGGACCTGCGGAAACGGCCACTACCTCCTCTACGACTACACGGAGACCCTGATCCAGGGATCCACGCTGATCGGCCCCGCTTCCTTCGCCGGGTATCGCACGTGGCCCTTGAAGGTGGGGAACTACGAGATCCGTCTCCTCATGGACGACGGCTACCGCCTCCTCGGGATCTCCAACAAGTTCACGATCGTGCACGCCTCGGGGTAGCGGCAGCCCTCGTGGCGGCTTCACCGATCGAACGGATCGGGTGGCCTCCACGCGGGTGGCCTTCGCGCTACGGTGAGCGGCGAGATGTCTCCAATCGTGATCATCGGGCTCGTGGTGGTCGCGCTGATCGTGGTGGCCTATCTCGCCGGCCTCCGACCCGCCCCCGTCAGCGGTCGCCGGCCGACCCCCGGGCTCCTGCGCCGGCGGTCGAAATGGCGG
>DASSDW010000213.1:0-9521 GCA_035696925.1 Actinomycetota bacterium | reverse complement strand
GATGGGCGGTCTCGGCAGGGCGCGTGGCGACCGACCCTTCCCTCCTGCTCGGACGTCCCAAAGTGGTCAATCGCCTACCCAGTGTGCTCCGGCCGAAGGAGGCTGACGGTCTCGCGGAGGCGCCCGCGGCCTCTCCCGAGGACGACCCGTTGGAGCGCGCGATCGCGCTCCGCGACCGGGCGGTCCTCGAGCTCATGTACGGATCCGGCCTTCGTGTCGGCGAGGTCGCGACGCTCACGTTGGATCGTGTCGATGTTCGGCGCGGGCGAGCGCTCGTGCTCGGGAAGGGTTCGAAAGAGCGGGAAGTACCTATTTCCGAGTACGCCGCCGACGCCGTGAGCATCTATCTGCGTGAGGGGCGTTCCGCGATGGCTCCGGAGGGATCCCGCACGCTCTTCTTCAATCGGCGTCGCAATCCCTTCAGTGAGCGCGATATCCGTTCGATGGTTGAGCGGTATGGCGCTACCCTGCTGCCGGGGAGGCGGGTCACCCCGCACACCCTGCGGCACTCGTTCGCCACGCACCTTCTGGAAGGAGGGGCCGACATCAGAGCCGTGCAGGAACTGCTCGGGCACGCGAGCGTCGCGACGACGCAGCGCTACACGCACGTCTCGCGTCGCCGGCTCTTCGATGCCTATGAGCGCGCGCACCCGAGGGCCTGAGATGGCGACGGCGAAGAAGGTGGCCACGAAGCCGGCGGCCCGTGCCCGGAAGACGCCTGCCAAGAACGCGCGGGCCAAGACGGTCACGATCACCGCCGCCCTCGACGACGAGTTGGCGATCCGTTGGGACGTCTTCAAGCGGACGGCCGACGCTGACGCACGAGAGAAGCTGATCCTGCATTACGCGCCGCTCGTGAAGTACGTCGCGAGCCGTGTCGCCAGCGGGCTGCCCTCGAGCGTCGACCAGCACGACCTCGTGAGTTACGGGATGTTCGGGCTGATCGACGCCCTCGAGAAGTTCGAGCCCGGACGGGGCAACAAGTTCGAGACGTACGCCATCCCGAGGATCAAGGGCGCGATCATCGACGAGCTCCGCGCGATGGACTGGGTCCCCCGGTCCGTGCGCTTCAAGGCTCGGGAACTCGAGAAGGCGCAGGCGGATCTCGAGGCGATGCTCAAGCGGCAGCCGACCGAAGAGGAGCTGGCCGACCGGCTCGGCATGAATCGTCGCGAGCTCCACGAGATGGTGTCGCAGATCTCCTTCGTTTCGGTGCTCGCTCTGGACGAGGTCGTGAGCGCCGGCAGCGACCGTGGAGAGTCGGTCGCGCTGATCGACACCCTCGCCGACAAGGGGATCGATCCGACGTGGGGCGTGGAGAGCCAGGAGACCCGCGGGATGCTGGCCGCCGCGATCAACTCCCTCTCCGAGCGCGAGAAGATCGTCGTGACGCTCTACTACTTCGAGGGCCTGACGCTCGCCGAGATCGGGGAGATCCTGGGCGTGACCGAGTCGCGCGTGTGCCAGATCCACACGAAGGCCGTCGGGGGGCTCCGCGGCCAACTCTCCGAGTTCGACTGACCCCACCTCCGTGTGACGCGCTTCACGGCGCGCGCCGGCCGGACCTCCTAACGTCCTGCTCGTGAGGAAGCTCGTTCTGTGGTGTGCGGTGTGGACTGCGGTCTTCGTATCCGCCGCGCCTGCGCCAGCGCACGCCTCGGGGGATTGGACCTGGCCGATCGTCGGTCCCGTGGTCCGCGGATTCGATCCGCCCGATTCTCCGTTCGGATCGGGCCATCGCGGGATCGACATCGCCGCGCCGGTCGGCACACCCGTCCGTGCAGCGACCACGGGCACGGTCACGTTCGCCGGGCCGGTAGGTGGGCGGCTGTTCGTCACGGTGGACCACGGCGCCGGCCTCGAGTCGACGTACTCGTTCCTGGATTCGATCGCGGTCCGGAGAGGCGATGTCGTATCACGAGGGCAGGCGATCGCCCGCTCGGGGACAGGGCATGCGGGCGACATCGTTCCCGTCCTTCACTTCGGCGTGAAGCTCGCCGACACCTACGTCGACCCGCTCGAGTACCTCGGTCCGGTCGAGGTCTGGCGCTTCATCCGCCTCGCGCCGCTGGAGTCCTGAGGCGCCCCGTCACAGGCGACCGGCTAGGATGACGCGCCTTGCGCGCCGCTCACCGCTCCCGTGTGCCCCGACGTTCGATGACCCTGGCCGGGTGCATCCTCGCCGTGGTGCTCGGGACGCCGCTCGTCGCGCTCGCCGAGTGGCCGCAGTTCCAAGGCGGGTCATCGCACGACGGTCTGTCCGACGGACCCTCCGCCCCGCTGGAGGTGGCCTGGCATCACCGCGACATCGCGATCGACGATGCGGATGTGAGCGGAGGTCTCTCCTCACCGATCGTCGGTGACGACGGCACGATCGTGGTCGTCGGGCCGCACGACGTTCTCGGCTTCGACGCCGACGACGGGTCGGAGGTCTTCACGGCACCGCGGGACCTCGGACCGTCCGTCACGCCGGCGATCGGATCTGGCCCCGACGGCCCCGTCGTGGTGTTCGCGGAGGGGTTCGGCGACCGGGGCCCGACCACCACCGCATCTCCGACGGCGTCCCCCACCGCATCGCCCTCGGCCCCTCCGGGCGAGGAGGGTGACACAGGCTCCCACCTCGTCGCGATCGATCTCCGGTCGGGAGAGACGGTGTGGCCTTCGTCCGTCCCCCTCGAGGACGTCGTCCGCACACCGATCACGGCCGACGAGACCGCCGTCTACGTCGGCGACTTCAGCGGTCACGTCACCGCCGTCGAGCTCTCGTCGGGGGAGCTCCGATGGTCGAAGGACCTCGGGAGCTCGATCGCCGGAGCGGTGACGGTGGACGGGGACCGGGCGCTCGTCGCCACGGTCGGCGAGCAACAGACGCCGGGGGCGGTGGTCGCGCTCGATCGTTCGACGGGCGAGGAGCTCTGGCGAACGGGCGAGGACGCGGTCCAGGGGAACCTCGTCTCGGGACCGGTGGTCGCGGACGGGATGATCCTCGTGTTCGAGCCTGGCTCCGTCATCGCGCTCGAGGCGACGGATGGTCGGTTGCTGTGGCGGTCCGAGATCGTCAATCCCCTCACCACGCCCTTCTCCCCCCAGGGGATCTCCACGCTGGCGCCTGTCTCGGCCGACGGCACGGTCTACGCCGTGGATGTGACCGGACGCGCGTACGGGCTGGACGCCGAGACGGGGACCGTCCTCTGGGACCACGCGTTGAACGATCCGTCCCCGCTCACGCCGCCGATGCTCACCGACGCGCACCTGCTCGTACCGACGAACTCCGGTTCGCTCTATGCGATCGATCGCCGGACTGGGCATCTGGCGTTCCGGATCGACGCCGGAGAGGCATTCCTCCGGGGGCTCGCGGACGCCGGGGACGTTCTCGTCGCGGTCACGGGCGTTGAGGACGCCGAGATCGTGGCGTTCGCGGAAGACCCGGATGGCGTCCTGACGGACGAGCCGTCCCCGACCACGTTCGAGCTCGGCGGTCTCCTCGCCGGGTTCGCGCTCGGCGGCCTTCCGGTCGCGATCGTCGCGCTCGCGCTCGCATGGCCGTTGCAGCGGCGCCTCGGTCCCACGCCGAGACCCGGCTCGGATCTCGACCCCGAGGAGGAGGCTGGATGAGCGCGGACTCCCGTGGCACGCGAGGCCGACCGGCTCCGGCCCGCCGGGGCGGTCTGTTGTCGCGGATGTCCGTGCCGCCGATGGACTCGATGCCGCCGATCCGCACAGCGTTCGCCCGTGGCCTGGCCGCAACCTGGTCCAGTCCGCTCGTCGTCGGGGCAACGATGGCGTGGCTCTTGCTCGAGTGGCTCGTCGTCGTCGCGCTCGGCTCCCCGGGGCCGTTCGCGCTCCTGGCTCACATCGTGGCGCCCGCGCCCCTCAGCACGACCACCGACCTCTCGATCTCGATCGGGATCCTCGGCGTCGGCAAGGGGCTCCCGCTGGTCCTGATCCCTGCGCTGGTGCACGCCCTGTGGCACGCGATCGTCGTGGGGTTCGCCGTGGAGGCTGTCGAGACCGGTCGTGCCAGCCGGTGGGGGGCGATCCGAGGGTTGCGAGCGCTCCCCGTCGCGTTCGCGATCCACGCCTTCGGTGTTGCCGTGTTGTTCACGTCGCAGATCGTGGCGGGGTTCGGAGGTGGGGGCCTCTCGTTCATCCTGCAGCTCTCGATCCTGGTCCTCGCGGTCTGGGTGTTCGCGTTCGCACCCGTGATCGCGGTCACGGAAGGGCGCCGGTTCCTCGACTGCCTCGGTCGCGCCCTCCGAGCCGCTCGCCTGCCGGGATCGGGGAACCTGACCTTCGCCGTGCTCTACGTCGTCCCGTGGTTCGCGACCTCCGTGGCGACGATCGTGGGGTCCGTCCCGGGGTCGGGGCTCGGCGTGAACCCCCCGTACTCCGCATGGATCTTCGTGGTCGTGGTGAGCCTCCTCCACACCGCGATCATCGGGGCCATCGCGATCCGATACCTGGCGATCGCGGGCGAGGTGCCGGATGCACCCGTCCGCGCGGCGCCGGAACGGCGCGCGTCGAGGCCCCGCGGGGTGCGAACGGGTCGGGCCTGAGCTCGCATCGCCGCTGGTAGACTGCCCCGCGCCGGCGCCGGAAGGCGCCGAGCACGCACGTCCGAGGACCGCGACGGCGGGGTCCCAAGCCCCAGAAGCACAGATGGAGCTGGGCCGCCCGCGGGAAGATCCGGACGGAGGAAGAAACCAACAGCAGGAGGGAAACGTGCCTGTCGTCACCAGGCGGGAGCTCCTCGAGGCCGGCGTGCACTTCGGCCACCAGACCAGACGGTGGAACCCGAAGATGCAGCGTTACCTGTTCGGGGAGCGATCCGGTATCTACATCATCGACCTCGAGAAGTCCCTCGCCGGCATCGAGGAGACGTTCGAGTTCGTTCGCGATCTCGGCCGCCGTCGCGGCACGGTCCTATTCATCGGGACCAAGAAGCAGGCCCAGGAGGTCGTCGAGGAGCATGCGAGCCGCGTTGGCATGCCGTTCGTGAACAACCGCTGGCTCGGCGGCATGCTCACGAACTTCAGCACCATCTCCAAGCGTTTGGTCCGGCTCCGGGAGCTGCGGGAGATGGAATCCTCGGACGCGATGGACAACCTCCCCAAGAAGGAGGTCATCCGCCTCAGGCGCGAGCGCGAGAAGCTCGAGCGCAACCTCGGCGGTATCCAGGCGCTCGAGCGACTCCCCGACGCCGTCTTCGTGGTCGACACGAAGAAGGAGCAGATCGCGGTGACCGAGGCGCGCAAGCTCGAGATCCCCGTGATCGCGATCGTGGACACGAATTGCGATCCGGACGAGGTGGACTACGTGATCCCAGGCAACGACGATGCGATCCGCGCCGTGAGCCTCGTCGCTCGTGTCGTCGCGGACGCGCTCGCGGAGGGCTACGGCATGGCCAAGGACGAGGTGATCGAGAAGTCCGCCGCACGCCGCCCGACGGCGGCACCGCGCCGGTCCACGACCGCCGCCCCGGCTCCCGCGGACGAGGACGTCCCGTCCGCCGAGGACGCCGCCGCGATCGCGGCCAGCACCGTCTTCGAGCCCGATCTCCCGACCCCGGAGACCGCCGAGGAGGAGCCGGAGGTGGTCGCCGAAGCCGCGATCGATGAAGCGGCGCCTGCCGCTCCATCGAAGGGCGAGGCATGATCGACATCTCCGCCGACCAGGTGAAGAAGCTCCGCGAGGTCACCGGCGCGGGCATGATGGATTGCAAGCGTGCGCTCCAGGAAACGGGCGGTGACATCGACAAGGCGGTCGAGCTGCTCCGAGAGAAAGGGCTCGCCTCCGTCGCCAAGCGCGCAGACCGGACGGCCGATCAGGGTCTGATCGACAGCTACATCCATTTCAACAACACGGTGGGCGTGCTCATCGAAGTCAACAGCGAGACGGACTTCGTGGCGAACACGGCCGAGTTCAAGCAGCTGGTGAAGGACATCGCGCTCCATATCGCGAGCCCCGCCGCTCCCCGCTGGCTCAGGCGCGAGGACGTCCCCGCGGACGTCGTCGAGCAGGAGGAGCACATCGCCCTGGCGCAGGCCAAGGAGGCCGGGAAGCCCGAGAACGTGCTCGACAGGATCGTCGAGGGCAAGCTCAACGCCTTCTATCAAGGCTCCGTGCTCTTGGAGCAGCCGTACGTGAAGGACGACGCGAAGACGATCCAGCAGTTGCTCGATGAGGTCGCCGCCAAGGTCGGCGAGAAGGTTGCCGTCCGTCGATTCGTCCGATACAAGCTTGGTGAATCCACCGAGGCCTGATGGCCCTCGACGCCGACGCGGCCGGGACGATCACGAGGGGAGCGCACGCGAACGTGACGGACAGGAGTCCCGGGGGGACGGGCTACCACCGCGTCCTCCTCAAGCTCTCCGGGGAGGCGTTCGCACCCACCGACGGCACGGGGATCAGCACGGAGGCGACCGCGCTGATCGGCCGGCAGCTCGCCGAGGTCGTCGACCTCGGGGCACAGGTCGCGGTCGTGGTCGGCGGCGGCAACATCTGGCGGGGGCGGCAGGCCCCCGCGATCGAGCGGAGCCGGGCCGACTACATGGGGATGCTCGCCACGGTGATGAACTCGCTGGCGCTGCAGGACTCGCTCGAGAAGCTGCACGTACCCACACGGGTGCAGACGGCGATCCAGATGACGCAGCTCGCCGAGCCCTTCATCCCTCTGCGCGCGCGACGTCACCTCGAGAAGGGGCGCGTCGTGATCTTCGCAGCCGGTCTGGGCGTGCCGTACTTCTCCACCGATACCTGCGCTGCGCAACGAGCGCTCGAGATCGGTGCCAACGCCCTCCTGAAGGGAACGAAGGTGGACGGCGTGTACACGGCCGACCCCAACCTCGTCCCGGGGGCTTCGCGCCTGGCGGAGGTCGGCTACGTCGACATCCTCCGCGAGGGCTACCAGGTGATGGATGCCACGGCGATCTCGCTCTGCATGGAGAACGACCTGCCGATCATCGTCTTCGATCTCTGGGAAGAGGGGAACATCCGGCGCGTGGTGATGGGTGAGACCGTAGGTTCGCTGGTCCATGGAGGGACGAGATGACGATCGATTCGTCCCTCAAGGAGGCGGATCACAAGATGGAGCAGGCGCTCGCCCACCTCCGGGAGGACCTCTCCTCGGTCCGGACCGGCCGGGCCTCGGGCTCCGTGCTCAGCCGGATCACCGTGGAGTACTACGGAACGCCCGTTCCACTGAATCAGCTCGCCTCCGTGAACGTGCCCGAACCCCGCCTGCTCGTCGTCCAGCCGTTCGACAAGAACTCGATCTCACAGATCGAGAAGGCGATCCAGCAGAGCGACCTCGGGATCACGCCGTCGAACGACGGGCAGGTGATCCGCCTGGCGTTCCCTCCGCTCACGGAGGAGCGCCGGAAGGACCTCGTGAAGCAGGTCCATCATCGAGCCGAGGAGGGTCGTGTCGCGGTACGCAACGTCCGCCGGCACGCGAAGGATGATATGGAGAAGCTTGAGCGGGACCATTCCATCTCGGAAGATGAGCTCACGAGGGGAGAGAAGGAGCTCCAGAAGCTGACGGACCGATACGTGGCGTCGATCGACGAGGTGCAGCGCCACAAGGAATCTGAGCTCATGGAGGTCTAGTGCCCGACGACGAGCGTGAGAGCGACGACCTGTTCGAGGATCTCGACAAGTTCTTCGCCCCGATCAAAGACGTCGATTGGGACGAGCGGGAGGGGGCCCCGGCCACGGCGGCCTCGCCGGGTCCGGCGGTATCCGAGGAAGAGCACGTCACCGTGCGGAGCGAGCCTGAGCAAGTCGTCTCGGTGCCGACAGCAGACGATGAGACGCCCGCATCCGTCTTCGATGACGATGACGATGACGATGACGATGACGACGACGACGCGGACTGGTACGACACGGCCTCGCTCGAACCGGTGGGGCAGGCCCTGGGAGGTTCCGTCGGCAGCGACGACGACGCGGACGAGTTGTCGCAGGGTGGCCCGGCGGTGATGCAGGGCGCCGACGAGGACCAGGCGGACCTGTTCGCACCACCCGCCGCCGCCGATGACGACTGGCCCACCGACGAGGTCGAGGACCAGCAGACGGCACGTCCCTCCGATGCGGAGCTCGAGGAGGCAGCGGCGCACTTCGCGGACTCTCTCGGCGATGAGGGCACCGCAGCCGCGCCCCGCGTCGTCCAGATCGACGAGGAGAACGCGACCGACCTCATGGAGGAGCTCGGCGCCGAGCCCTATCCGCCGGACGAGCAGGAGGACGTCTTCGCCGCGATGGCCGAGGAGGATCCGTCACGAACGATCGTGGTCGGTGGGGAAGGTCTCGGCGGGCCGAGCTGGCAAGAGCCGGCAGCGGTCGAGGTCGGGGCCGACCTCGACCGGCGCGGTGCCGAGCGAGACATGCCGGCCGCGTTCCTCACCGGGATCGTCCTGGCCGGCGTCGCGGTGGTCGCGCTGCTGATCGGCGAAGGGGTCTTCGCGATCGTCGCGGCCGTCGTGGCACTCGTGGCGCAGGGTGAGCTGTACGGGGTGATGGTGAAGCACCACCGGCAACCCGCCACCGCCGTGGGTTTGGTGAGCGGTGCGCTCGTCCTCGCGGGTGCGTACTACCACGGTGAGGCGGGGCTGACCTCGATGGTGTCCCTGGGCTTGCTGGCCACGTTCCTGTGGTACCTCACCGTTCCTGCACCACATCGGAAGGACATGGTGGGCAACATCGGTCTCACGATGCTCGGTCTGGTGTGGATCCCCGCCCTCGCGGGTTCAGTGCTGATCATCCTGACCACCTTCGGCGCCGAGGTGGTGGTGGCGGTGATCGCGCTCACGTTCGTCTTCGACACGGCGGCCTTCCTGATCGGCTCCGTCTGGGGCGGATCGTTCGTCCAGCGGCCGCTCGCGCCCGCCACGAGCCCGAAGAAGTCGATCGAAGGTCTCGTCGGTGCGTCGCTGATCACCGTGATCGTTTCGATGGCGTTCATCACCTCGTTCGTCGACGTGGCCCCGCAGATCTTCTCCGGGGCGCGCGTGAACGCGGCGTTGCTGGGCATCGTCGTCTCGCTGGCCGCGACGTTCGGGGACCTCGCGGAGTCACTGATCAAGCGCGACGTGGGTGTGAAGGACATGGGGAGCGTTCTCCCCGGACACGGGGGCGTCCTCGACCGGATCGATTCGCTGCTGTTCGTGGCGCCGGCCGCCCTGCTCCTGCTCCGGGTCATCGCCTTCTAGCGACCCGTTCGGGATCGTGGTGTTCTCGTCCGGTTGCTCCTTGTTCCCTTGCGCACGGGGGTAGTCTGTTCCCATGCGGAGCGTCACCATCCTCGGATCGACGGGCTCGGTCGGGACCCAAGCGCTGGATGTGGTCCGTCGCAATCCCGAGCGGTTCAAGGTCATCGGCTTGTCCGCGGCGGGGACGAACGAGGAGCTCCTCGCCGGCCAGATCCGCGAGTTCCTGCCTCCGGTCGTGGGGATCGCCGATGAAGCGGCGGCGGAGGAGGTCCGGACGCACCTCGGCTCGATCCGCGGTGTGGACTTCGTCGTCGG
>DASSDW010000212.1:0-4729 GCA_035696925.1 Actinomycetota bacterium | reverse complement strand
CAGGGTGGAGGCGTGGCGCGCCGTGGGCTCTCGCTGGCTGCCGGTCGAACGTGCCGCCGGAGCACCCGCCTGACTGCGTTGCCCGGCGACCGGTCCTGCCCTAGAGTCCGGCCGTAGGGCGCGCGATCGGGGGCGCCCGCTCATCGACCCAAGGGGGAGCACATGAAGTTTGGTTTCCGACGGATCGCGGTGCTCGTGGGGGTTCTGGCGCTCATCGCTGCAAGCTGCGGCGAGGATCCCGCCCCGCCTGCAGACGGGAACGGGGAGGTCCCGGCCGACGAGACCGTCTGCGCCAGCTACGACAAGGACGCCGGTGACCTGCTCGCGAAGATCTGCACGGACGGCGTGATCCGAGTCTCGACCGATCCCGCCTATCCTCCGGCGTCCGAGTTGAACCCCGAGACGGGTGAGTACGAGGGCTTCGACATCGACACCGCGAACGAGATCGCAGCCCGGCTCGGCGTGGAGGTGGAATGGGAGACCCCCGACTGGGAGGTCCTCACCGCCGGGAGCTGGAACGATCGCTGGGACATGAGCGTGGGCTCGATGACCCCCACCAACGATCGCCAGGAGGTCCTGAACTTCACCGAGCCGTACGCCTACGTCCCAGCCGTGGTCGTGGTCCACGAGAGTAACACCACCATCTCGGATCTCACGACCGACCTGGACGGCAAGCGGATCGGTGTCTGCGCCGACTGCACCTACCAGTTCTTCATCGAGAAGAGCCTCGAGATCTCGGGCTTCGAGTTCGACTTCGAGATCGACGACGCGACCGTGGCCGGATACGACACGGACACCACCGCGTTGCAGGACCTGGCCCTCGGAGACGGGACGCGCGTGGACGCGGTGATCACGGCGAGCTACATCGCCCAGGAGTTCGTCGACGCGGGCAACCCGGTGAAGATCGTGGGGGAGCCGCTGTTCGGGGAGCCGCTGGCGGTCGCGTTCGACAAGTCGTCGGAGCTGGACGGGACCACCCTGGTGGAGACCGTGGACGGCATCGTGGCGGACATGCACGAGGACGGGACGCTCTCGGGCTTCTCCGAGAAGTGGTACCCGGGGGCGGACGTCTCCGAGGCGGCGTAGCACCTCGACGGAAGGGGTGAGATGAGCACGGACGAGGCGGGGGCTGCGGCGCGGCCCCCGCTCGCTCCGCGCCCTGACCGCATGAGTCGCCTGGCGCTCCGGAGCGCCGGCGTCCCGTTCCGGGCCAAGGTCGCGGTGGTCTGGTTCGGGATCCTCGCGGTGCTCGGGTTCCTGTTCTGGGCCGCCCAGTTCGACAACACCTGGATCCGGGAACACGTCGTCTTCATCGCGCGAGGGCTCATCTGGACGCTGGCGCTCGCGGTCGGTGGCATCATCCTGGCGGTCGTGCTCGCTCTCCTCGGAGCGCTCGGGAGGTTGTCCCGCAATCCGGTCGCCTATGGAGTCAGTGGTTTCTACACGTCGTTCTTCCGCGGTACGCCATTGATCGTCCAGCTGTTCCTGTTCTACCTCGCCATCCCACAGGTCGCTCGGAACCTCGCGGAGCGCTTCCCGGGCACCCTCGGTCCCGGCTTCAAAGAGTTCTTCATCTGGACGTCGTTGCAGGTGGGCATCGTCGTCCTGGGGCTGAACTACGGCGCCTACATGACGGAGATCTTCCGCGCGGGGATCCAGTCGGTGAGCCACGGCCAGAGCGAGGCGGCGGAGGCCCTGGGGATGACGTACCGACAGAAGATGCGGCGGGTGGTCCTGCCCCAGGCGTTCCGGGTGATCATCCCCCCGACCGGCAACGAGTTCATCGCGATGATGAAGGACACCGCCCTGGTCTCCGTCCTCGGTCAGTCGATCGATTCGATGGAGCTCTTCCGTCGCGCGCAGCTGACCGGGAACGCAGATGTGAAGTACATCGAGGCTCTGATCAGCGCAGCAGGCATCTACTGGGCCCTCACGGCGATCTTCACGTTCTTCCAGAGCCGCTTGGAACGCCGTGTGGGCAAGGGGTACGTGCGGACCCTCGCGGGTCCGAAGGGCCGGGAGCGCAAGAAGGTGATCGTGACCGGCGCGGGCGGGGAGCAAGCCGGCGGGGCGGCGTCGGGCTACGTGTTCGATGCCCCGGATCTCCCGGTGGCCGGTCACCCGCACGCCGGCGGGCTCGATCAGCCGCAGGTCGGAGTCCCGACCTTGCCGCCCGAGGAGGAAGAGGAGTGACGGACGGGAACGGACAGACCGTCGTCCGGGTCGAGAACCTCCACAAATCCTTCGGGGACCTGGAGGTCCTGAAGGGCGTCGACATGGAGGTCGACGAGGGCGAGGTCGTCGTGATCTTCGGTCGATCCGGCTCCGGGAAGTCCACGCTCCTGCGGTGCATCAACTTCCTCGAGGAGCCGTCGGAAGGGACGATCGAGGTGGCGGGGCATCGGATCGAGGGCGGGCATCGGATCCGCAGCAAACGCGACCAGATCCGTCAGCTCCGGATGCGCTGCGGCATGGTCTTCCAGCAGTTCAACCTCTTCCCCCACATGACCGCCATCCAGAACGTGATGGAAGGGCCGGCCACGGTGAAGGGCATCGAGGAGTCCTCCGCCCGTCGGGTCGCGATGGAGTTCCTCGACCGCGTGGGCCTGTCCGATAAGGCCGAGGAGTATCCGATCCGCCTGTCGGGAGGACAGCAGCAACGCGTCGCGATCGCGCGCGCCCTCGCGATGGAGCCCGACGTGATGCTGTTGGACGAGCCGACGTCGGCGCTCGACCCGGAGCTGATCGGGGAGGTCCTGGCAGTCATGAAGGCCCTGGCGATGGAGATGCACATGACCATGATGGTCGTGACCCACGAGATGGGATTCGCTCGCGAGGTCGCCAACCGCATGGCGTTCTTCCACGAAGGGCTGATCCTCGAGGAAGGGACGCCCGACGAGATCTTCGGCGCGACGCGCTTCTCCGAGACGCGCCGGTTCCTCGACGCCGTCTTGTAGACAGGCCGGGAACGACAACGAGCCGCGTCTCCGTTCCGTGGCGCTCGCGCCTTCCCCATACGCGAGCGCCTCTTCCTGGTGACGCGGCCCGTTGCGATGGCCTCCTCGGACCGCCACCTCGGCCGGTCGGAACCGGTCGCGGCTCGCGTCCCGTAGAGAACCGTCGCGGACTGTAAACGGGAGGTTGAGGGATGTCAACCTCGGCGACGCACGGCGAGAACCCTTGCGGAGCAAGGATCGTTTCTCATCGCCGCAGGTCGCGGGCACGCAAAGAGAGTGACATGACTCGACCTACTCACGCGACCGGCTCAGCGGGTCGTGTCGGTCTCCGCGTGCCTCGCGCTGGTCACCGAAGTCTCGTGTTCGGGTCGAGACTTCGTTCCCGGCAGGGCGGGTCCGCGCAGGAACAGCCCTCCCACCACCAGCAGGTACGCCGCCCATCCCACGACCTCGAGCCACGTCGGGTCGGCGTTGTAGCCGACGAGACCGCGCAGGATCGCTCCGACACCGGAGTCGTCCGGCAGGCTCGCGGACAGATCGAACGCGTGCGCTTCGAGGACGGGCAGCCACCCCGCCTCCTGCAGCTCGTGCAGCGAGTAGGCGAACAGCCCCGCCGCGACGACGATCAAGATCAGTCCGGTCACGCGGAAGAAGGAGCGGAGGTTCATGCGGATCCCGCCGCGGTACAGCAACACGCCGAGGACCACGGCGAGCGCGAGCCCGAGGACCGCGCCGGTGATCTGCGTGGCCGGCGCGACCGCCGTGCCTTCGACCGCCGTTCCCTTCGCGGCGGCGAACAGGAAGAGCGCGGTCTCGATGCCCTCGCGCAGGACGGCGAAGAACGCGAGGCCCGCGAGTGCGAGGCCGCCGGCGACGAGCGCCGTGTCGACCTTCTCCTGCAACTCGGACTTGATGCGCGCACCCTGACGTCGCATCCAGAAGATCATCCACGTCAGCACACCGACGGCGGCGAGCGTCACCAGTCCTTCGAAGATCTCTTCCGCCTCGCCCTCGAACTCGGCTCCGGCGACGAAGATCGCGGTGCCGACCGCGGCGGACAGTGCCACCGCGAGGCCCGTGCCCCACCACACCAGACGGGCGCGGTCGCTCGCCCCCAGCTGCTTGAGGTACGCGAGGACGATCGAGACGATCAGCGCTGCCTCGATGCCCTCGCGGAGGGCGATGACGAAGGACGCTCCCATGGATCCCCTCCCGTCGTTCGCGCGGTTTCCCGCGTGCGGATGTCGCCGCCGCGAATCCTAGTCAGGAGGTCGGATTCACGTCAATCCGATTCGGTACCGAATCATTTCGACCGTCAACCTGGTTCGCACCTTCGGTCCCATCGCCGCGTCGGGGACCCCGGTTAGCATGACGCCGTGGCGCCCCCCTCGGATCCGACCGACGAGCCCCGCCGACTCTTCATCCTCGACGGCCATTCGCTCGCGTACCGGGCGTTCTTCGCTCTCCCGAGCACGCTCGCCACCACCACGGGTCAGGTCACGAACGCCGTGTACGGCTTCACGTCGATGCTCATCAAGCTCCTCGCGGAGGAGCGACCCGACCTGATCGCCGTGGCCTTCGATGTCGGCAAGCCGACCGCCCGGCTCGCGATGGACGCCGACTACAAGGCGGGACGCCGGGAGACGCCGGAGGACTTCCGGCCCCAGCTCGGGCTGATCCAGGAGGTCGTCGAGGCCTTGCGGATCCGGATGCTCTTGGTCACCGATCACGAGGCCGACGACGCGATCGGCACGCTCGCCATCCGGGCGACC
>DASSDW010000211.1:0-4678 GCA_035696925.1 Actinomycetota bacterium | reverse complement strand
CGGTGCGTTCAGCGGACCCCGCCGAGGGTCCTGCCAGCCGGTCGGTCACGCCGCCGGCCAACTCGCCTCGATATCGTCCAGCACGCTCTTCACGGAGCCGGGACCCTCCTGCATGTAGCGGACCATCCCGGTCCAGAAGCTGCCGGCGCCGACCTCACCCGGCATCAGGTCCGAGGCATCGAACCGTCCCGTCCCGGAGGCAAGGGCCTCCGTGAGCACCGCCGCCGAGTCGGCCAGGATCTCGTTCGCGTAGCAGTCCGGGCCGACGCTGATGTTCGGCGAGACCCTCGAGGACAGTGGGTCGCCGCCCTGCGCGCACTGGACCTCCTCGCTCAGGAACTTCTCGAGGAAATCGGCCACCTCGGGACGGTTCCCGTTCGTGCCCACGACCGCGAACTCGCCGGCCAGGAGCGTGCCTTCCTGGTCGATCGTCGGGAACGGGAACCAGTCGTAGTCCACGCCCGACTCCGCGTCCTCCGGGAAGGGCGCCGCGCCGATGATGAAGCTCGCCTGGCGGTGGAGCCAGCACTTCGGCGGGTCGTCGAACATCGGGAGCGGGGCCGCCCCGAATGCGATCGACGGTGTATCGGCCGCGCCACCGAGCACGTAGCCCTCCTTGAACATCACTTCGCCGAAGGTCTCGGCCGCGGTTACGACCGCCGGGTCGTTGAACGGGATCTCGTGGGTCACCCACTGGTCGTACACGTCAGGCCCTGCCGTGCGGAGCATGATGTCTTCCATCCAGTCCGTTGCCGGCCAGCCGGTGGCGCTGCCGGACTCGAACCCGACGCACCACGGTGTCCCGCCGTCGGCCACGATCTCGTCGGACAGAGCCATCAGCTCGTCCCACGTCGTCGGCACCGTGTACCCGGCCGCCTCGAAGTCGTCCGCGGGGTACCAGATCATCGACTTCAGGTTGACGTTGGTCGGCAGCCCCCAGTGCTCGCCCTCGAACTCGACCAGCGACATCAGGTACTCGCCGACCGTTTCCTCGAGCTGGGCGATATCGAGCCCCAGGTCCTCGAGCGAGACGAGGGTCCCCGCCGCAGCCTCCGTTGCCACGGTTCCGGGCTGCGGGACCAGGGCGACGTCCAGCGTCCCGCTCTCGGCCCGGATGGGGAACTGCTCCTCGAAGTCGGGTGACGCCTCGATCTCGACCGTGTAGTCGACCTCGCCGATGTTGTCGTCGACGGCGGCCTGGACCGCATCACCTTCGTGCGGCTCCATCGCGTTGAGTACGTTGACGGTCCCGGTGTTCTCAGCCTGCTCGCCGTCGCCGTCGCCGCCGCCGCCCTCTTCCGCCTGACACGCCGCCGCGATCATCGCGATCACCGCGGTCAGTGCAAGCATCCGGAACTTCCGCATACCGTCTCCCCTCACTCGCTCGTCCTCCTGCTGATCTTCGTTTCCCCTTCCATCTGCTCCTACGAGGAACGGGTCTCCCCGGGCTCTGTTCCGCCGTCGTAGATCCCCTGCCCGGTCTCGGGGTCGAAGAAGTGCAGCCGGTTCACGTCGACCACGAGCTCGATCGGCTGCCCCGTCTGCGCTTCGGTCCTCGGGTTCAGCCGCGCCAGGAACTCCGATTCACCGGCGATCGCACCCTTCTCAGCTGCCTCGAGCGCCTCCTGACCCACGTCCCCTGCGAGCTCCATGGTGTCCTCCGTGATGACGGCAGGAGCTTTGATCATGAAGTGCACGAGCACGTCGGCACCGAGTGCCTCCCTGAGAAGCACCCCCGACGAGAGTCGTCGGTCAGCGGGTGCGTCGGGAACCAACGATGCGTCCTCCATGTCCTCCGGACGGATCCCCACGATCACCTGCTTGCCCTCGTACGCCTTCAACGCCGAGCGCGACCCGAACACCTCGTCGGGGACGGCGAGGCGATACCCGCCGAACTCGATCGTGGAGGATCCGTTCGATCGCGCGAGGGTCGCCTCGACCATGTTCATCGCGGGCGAGCCGATGAAACCGGCGACGAACAGGTTCTCCGGATGGTCGTAGAGGAACTGGGGGGAATCGACCTGCTGGAGGACGCCCTTGCGGATCACCGCCACTCGATCGCCCATCGTCATCGCCTCGACCTGATCGTGCGTGACGTAGAGCGTCGTGGTGGAGAGCTCGTGCTGGATGCGCGCGATCTCCGAACGCATCTGTACCCGGAGCTTCGCGTCGAGGTTCGACAGCGGCTCGTCCATCAGGAACGCCTTGGGCTCGCGGACGATCGCCCGCCCCATCGCGACGCGCTGTCGCTGGCCGCCGGAGAGGGCCTTCGGCTTCCGGTCGAGGAACTCATCCAGTCCGAGGATCTTCGCGGCCTCGCGGACGCGACGATCGATCTCGGACTTCTCCAGCTTCCGCAGCTTGAGCCCGAACGCCATGTTGTCGTAGACGGTCATGTGCGGGTACAGCGCGTAGTTCTGGAACACCATCGCGATGTCCCGCTCCTTCGGCGGCACGGTGTTCACCACGCGCTCGCCGATCGTGATCGTGCCCTCGGTGATCGATTCGAGCCCCGCGACCATCCGGAGCGCCGTGGTCTTGCCGCATCCCGACGGTCCCACCAGGACGATGAACTCGCCGTCCTCGATCGCGATGTTCAGATCGGACACGGCGCTCGGCCCCTCCGCGCCGTAGACCTTCGATACATGGTCCAGCACGATCTCCGCCATCCGCGCGCCTCTCCTGTGGGGACCTGAAGGCGTCCATTCAACCGCAGGAGGCGGGGTGTCGTCGAACCGGGCCGGGAGCGCGCGCGGGCATCCAACCGACGAACCGCCGAGCGGCCGTCTCCTGCGTAGCATTGGGCGCCATGAGCGCGTCGGACGACGATCGCCAAGCCCCCGGCTCCGTCGAGGAGCTCCAGGCCGCGCTGGGGGCGCACGCCTATCTGGCGGACCGAGGGCTCGCCACGGCGATCCACCTGGCCCTGTCGCTGGACAAGCCGCTGTTGCTCGAGGGAGAGGCTGGGGTCGGGAAGACCGAGGTAGCCAAGGTGCTGGCCGAGCTCCTCGGCCGGCGGCTTATCCGGCTGCAGTGCTACGAGGGGATCGACGCGTCCCAAGCGCTCTACGAGTGGAACTACGCCCGGCAACTCCTGGCGGTCCGAGCGCTCGACGCCTCCGAGGCCGAGCGGCACGTCGAGGATCTGTTCGGTCCCGAGTTCCTCGTGGAACGTCCGCTCCTCGCCGCGATCCGCGCCGGCTCCGGGGCCGTGTTGCTCGTGGACGAGCTCGATCGCGCCGACGACGAGTTCGAGGCGTTCCTGCTCGAGATCCTCTCGGAGTTCGCCGTCACGATCCCGGAGGTGGGGAAGGTCGCCGCAGAGTCGCCCCCCGCCGTGGTGGTGACCTCGAACCGCACGCGTGAGCTGCACGACGCGCTGAAGCGGCGATGCCTCTACCACTGGATCGACCACCCTGGGTTGGATCGCGAGGTGGAGATCGTCCGCGCCCGCGCGCCGCACGTGGGGGAGGCGCTCGCCCGCGACGTGGCCGAGGCCGTGGCGCGGCTGCGCTCGCTCGATCTCGCGAAGCTGCCCGGTGTGGCCGAAACGATCGACTGGGCGAACGCGCTCGCGTTCCTCGGGGCGGAGCGGCTCAGCCCCGAGACGGCGCGCGACACGCTCGGCGCCGTCGTCAAGGATCACGAGGACCAGGGCTTGGTGGCGCCGCGGCTCGCCGAGGTCGTCGGCGACCGCGATGGCTGAGCGGGTCCCCGCCGGGGTCGAGGCGCTCTCATCCTTGGTCGCGTTCGGGCGGGCGCTGCGCGCTCGCGGTCTGCCGGTGGGGACCGGGAGGATCCTCACGTTCCTCCGGGCGGTGGTGGCGCTCGGCCTCACCGATCGCACCTCTCTCTACTGGGCTGGGCGGGTCTCGATGATCGGACGGCGGGAGGACCTGCCCGCCTATGACCTCGCGTTCGAGGATTGGTACCGGTCGATGCGGCCGGAAGGAGAACGGAGGATCGAGCTGGACCTCCCGACGCTCGCGCGACCGGGGATGGACTGGGGCGATCCGCCCGCAGACCTGGAGGTCCGCGCCGGCCCAACCGCAGCCGAGTGGCATCGTCTCGACGACGGCGAGGACGAGCCCGAGCCTGGGGAGGAGGTCGCCATCAGGGTCGTCGCGAGCGCCGTCGAGGTCTTGCGATCGAAGTCCTTCGCGGACCTGTCCGAGGAGGAGCGCGAAGAGGTCGGCGGCCTGATCCGCGCGCTCGCGGTGGCGCTTCCCGAGCAGCGGATGCGTCGCACGCGGCCGTCCACGAAAGGCGCGAGGTTCGACGTCCGCCGCACGCTCCGTCGGTCGCTCCGCACGCGCGGTGAGCCGTTCGATCGGGCGTGGCGCGACCGGCGGGTCCGCGGCCGGCCGCTCGTCCTGATCCTCGACGTCAGCGGCTCGATGTCGCCCTACGCCAGGGCGCTCGTGCAGTTCGGCTACGCGGCGATGGCCGCCGGCCGGCGGGTCGAGGTGTTCTGCTTCGGCACGCGTCTCACGAGGGTCACCCGGACGCTCCGCACGAAGGATCCGGACCGCGCCCTCCGGGAGATCGGACGGACGGTGGTCGACTGGGAGGGCAGGACCAGGATCGGGGAATCGCTCAGGTCCCTGCTGGACGGGTGGAGCCAGCGCGCGGCACTCCGCGGCGCGGTCGTGGTGCTGTGCTCGGACGGGCTCGAGCG
>DASSDW010000210.1:0-3535 GCA_035696925.1 Actinomycetota bacterium | reverse complement strand
GATCTCGAGCGGCGCCGGGTCCTGGTCCTCGATCCGGCGCCGGACCGCGTGCAGCGATCCGACGCCAGGGTTGCCGAGCCACGAGAAGATCAGCTTCCGCGCGATGCCGGCGCCGATCATCTGGTCGTAGATCACGTCGGGCGTCATCCGTGCCAGGGTCAAGTCTCGCTTGCGCTGGCGGATGATCTCGTGGCCTGCCGCGAAGCAGATCAGGTGCGTGAAGCCCTCGATCGCCACCGTGTCGCCGTCGCGGACGATGTCCGCGACGGCGTCCCGCATCGTCGCGACCTTCGAGGTCAACCCGGTGTCCAGCCGTCCTCGGGCCCGCGGAGCACGCACAGCTCGTTGCCCTCCGGATCCTGCATCACGGTCCAGAAGCTGCCCTCCTCGTCCACCCGCCCGACGACCGTGGCGCCGAGACGTTCCAGGCGTTCGACCTCGGCCGCCATCGAGCCGCTGGCGCGCAGGTCGAGATGCAGACGGTTCTTGACCACCTTCGGCTCCGGGACCGGCTGGAAGTAGAGGCTGTCGGAACGCCGGGAGGGATCCCGGACGACCCGCGCGCCGTCGGGCTCGGACTCCGGGTCGAGCTCCCATCCGAGGGCATCGGCCCAGAAGCGCGCGACGCGCATCACATCGGCACAATCGAACGTCACCGAGTCGAGCGCGAGCGCCACCGCCGCTCCCCTCAGGCCCCGACGCCGGGGGCGGTCTCGGCGACGACCTCTTCGAAGAGATCGAGGGCCACGCGCGCCTGGTCCTCGCGGAACCCGAGGGCGGGCGACATCCGGATCGACGAGTCCCCGCACCCGAGCATCAGCAGGCCGCGCTCGAACGTGCCGCGCTCGACGGCCGCCGCCACCTCGTGGTCGGGCAGCTCGATCCCGATCATCAGCCCGAGCCCGCGCACCTCGCGGATCGTGTCGTGCCGGCTCTGGACGTCGCGGAGGCCGTTCCGGAGCACGTCACCGACCTTGGCCGCGTTCTCGAGCAGCTCCTCGTCCCGGATCACGTCGAGCGTGGCGATCGCCGCTGCGCACGCCAGCGGGTTCCCTCCGTAGGTGGATCCGTGGGTCCCGGCCGTCCACGTCATCACCGACTCCTTCGCGATCATCGCGCCGAGGGGCATACCGCTCGCGATCCCCTTGCCCGAGAGCAGGATGTCGGGCTCCACACCGGCGTGCTCGATCGCCCACATCTTCCCGGTGCGTCCCATCCCCGACTGCACCTCGTCGGCGATCAGCAGGATCCCGTGTCGATCGCAGAGTCCACGGAGGGCCTGGAGCCAACCGTCCGGCGGGACGATGTACCCGCCCTCCCCGAGCACGGGCTCCACGACGACCGCGGCCACCTCCTCGGGAGCCACGATCCGCTGCATCAGGACGCCCTCGATATGGTCGATCGTCGGGAACCCGTCCTCGTCCCCCCGCGGCGGGACGGCCATGTCGCGCCCGTCTCCGTAGTGGGCATGGATCACCCCCGGGAGGAGCGGGCCGAAGCCGGCCCGGTACTTCGCCTTCGAGGCCGTGAGCGACACGCTCCCGTAGGAGCGCCCGTGGAACGAGCCGTAGAACGCGATCACGTACTGGCGTCCGGTGGACCAGCGCGCGAGCTTGATCCCCGCCTCCACCGCCTCGGTGCCGGAGTTCGTCAGGAACGACCGGACGCCTCCCGCCATCGGCGCGACCTCGGCGAGCCGCTCGGCGAGCTCCGAGTAGATCGGCAGGTAGAAGTCCGAGGCCGAGTAGTGGATCAGCTCCGCGGCCTGCCGCTGGATCGCCTCGACGACCGTCGGGTGGCAATGGCCGGTGGACGTGACCGCGATCCCCGCGTTCACGTCGAGGAACACGTTGCCGTCGACGTCCTCGATCACCGATCCCGCCCCGCGCGCCGGGACGAACGGGTACGCGCGCGGGAGCGACGGGGACGTGGTGCGTCCGTCACGCTCGAGGACTTCCCGGGCCTTCGGCCCGGGAAGCTCCGTGCGCAGCCTGGGGGCTTCCGCCCCCGCCAGACCCTCCGGCTGCCTCACTCCTCGATCACCGTCCGGGACTGCTCCCGCAGGTACTGCAACACGTAGTACGGGCCCCCGCCGGCCTTGCCGGTCGTCCCGGACCCCTTCCAGCCGCCGAACGGCTGGACGCCCGGCCAGGCGCCGGTCGTCGCCCCGGCCCGCCGGTTCACGTACACCACGCCCGCCTGGATCTTGTCGAGCCACTCCTCGATCTCGTGCCGGTCCTTGCTGAAGAACCCGGCCGTGAGCCCGTATTCGGTGTCGTTCGCCTTGTCGATCGCGTCATCCAGCTCGTCGAACGGCGCGACGGCCACGAACGGCACGAACAGCTCCTTCTTCCAGAGCCAGCTGTCCTCGGGCGCCTCCACGACCGTCGGCTGCACGAACAGACCTCGCGCGAGATCGCCCTCGGTGATCCGCTCGCCGCCGGTGATCACGTTCCCGTTCTTCTTCGCCTCCCCGGCTGCCTGCTCGAACGTGTTCAGCGCCTCCTCGTTGACCACGGGGCCGAGGAACACGTCGCGCTCGATCGGATTGCCGACCTTGATCTTCTCGGTCTTCTCCTTCAGCAGTCGCACGAAGTCGTCGTAGACCTCGCGCTCCACGAAGACGCGCGAGTTCGCGGAGCACTTCTGCCCGCCGAAGCCGAACGCCGACCGGAGCACGCCGTCCGTCGCGACGTCGAGGTCCGCGTGCTTCGTGACGATCGCGGGATTCTTGCCGCCCATCTCCGCGATCACCGGCTTGGGCACGTCCTGGACGAAGTTCTTGAGGATGTCCATCCCCACGGCGTAGGAGCCGGTGAACGTGATCCCGTTCACATCACGGTGGCGCCAGAGCGCCTCGCCCGCGAGTGCGCCGCGCCCGAGGATCAGGTGGAACGCGCCCGGCGGCACGCCGCCGTCCCGATAGCACTCGTAGAGCTTGTAGCCCATCAGGGCGCCCTGGTTCGAGGGCTTCAGCACGACGGCGTTGCCGGTGACAAGCGCGCCGGAGGACGGGCCGCCCGCCAGCGCGAACGGGAAGTTGAACGGGCTGATCACGGCCCAGACGCCGTACGGGCGCATCACGTCGTAGTAGTCGCCGGCCGCCCCGAGCCCGGACATCGGCGTGCGGAACCCGTCGTGCTTCTCGACCTCGTCGCAGTTCCAGCGGATCAGCTCGGCCGTCTCCTGGACGTCGCCGAGCGCCTCGAGCCGGCTCTTCCCGACCTCGAAGGCCATCAGCGCCGCGAGGTCGAAGAGCCGATCCTCCATCACGTCGGCGACGTTGCGGAGGATCCGGACGCGCTCCTGCCAACCCATCCGCTCCCACTCGAGCGAGAAGCCCTTGGCGGCCTCGACGGCGTCGTCGACGTCCTGCCGCGTGGCCTGCGAGAAACGGCCGATGATGATGTCGGAGTCGATCGGCGAGGGCTCCTCGTACTTCTCGTCGCTCCAGCGCTCCTCGCCGTTCACGACGAAGGGCCACTCCTTGCCGAGCTCGGCCCGGGCGCGCTCCACGGCCTCGTCGTAGTTGCGC
>DASSDW010000209.1:0-3050 GCA_035696925.1 Actinomycetota bacterium | reverse complement strand
GCCACTTGATCCCGGTGGGGAACCCCGCGCCGCCGCGCCCGCGCAGCCCCGACGCACGGACCCGCTCGATCACCTCATCGGGAGCCAGCGCCCACGCGGCCGCGAGCCCCCGCCCTCCGCCCCGCGCCACGTACTCATCGGCGGATGAGACCGGGTCGCCCGTCAGGAGGATATGTCCGAGTTCGTCGCCCATCCGCTACCCGCGCTCGAAGATCACGTCGCCACCGAAGACCGATGGGCTCTCGGGCTGGAGCTCGCGTGCCTTCTCGAGGAAGGCGTTGAATCGGGGATCGCGGTCGTGCGCGGAGTGCTCGGCCATCCCCGGCACCTCCGCGTAGATCAGATAGAGGGAGACGTCCTCGCGCTCCTCCGATCCGTACTCCACACGAGCGAGCCGCGCCTTCAAGAACGTGCCGTCCGAGACGAACTCGTCCCAGATCGGCAGCTCCTCGGCCTCGAACATCCGCTCGAACTCCTCGGTCGCGTCCGTGCGGATCCTGACGATGATCGCGTTGGCTTGCGCCATCGAACCCTCCTCACGCTGGCCATCGCTCCATCGTGGTCGGACCGTAGCGAACTGTCGACCTCGCCTCGAGGCGGGCACCCGGCGCATCGCTCAGCGGACGCTCACGGAGTCGTGACCCGGCCAGGCGACTGGCTGAGCTCCAGAAGCTCGGTCGCCCATCCTCTGGTGTCCTGATCCGGATCGACGCTGGCGAGCAACTCGAGCACGTCGTCGGCGTCGTCCGGCCATCGCCACCCGTCCTCGAGGAACCACCACATGCCGCGCAATCCGAAGCGGCGCTCGATCACGAGCGGACTCTCTAGCGCGACCCGGAGGAGATCCCATCCCGCTCCCGGGAACCGCCGCATCTCTTGTGTGATCATCAGCATCCATTCGGGGAATCTCGGACCGTCGTGGGTCTCGTGACGGCGCAATCGCTCGATGCCCACCTCCAAGACCTCGTTCCATCGACCGACATCACGAGCCAACGTCGTCGCCTCGAACCAGCCGGTGTCGTCCCCGACGTTCCGACGGATCCGGTCTAGGACCACGGGAAACGTGTCGTCGCCGAGCCATCTCGCCGCGCGCTCGGACAGTTGGAAGGTCCGGCCGTCCTCGGACAGGAGCCCGTCCTCGATCAGCTCACGCCACGCGGGCCGTTGAAGGATCCACCTCGCGGTGGTTGCGGAACGCTCGCGTTCCTCCTTCGTCCAACCGCTGGGCGGATGTAGGCTCCGCCATTCCTCCGGCCATCCCAGCACCGACAGTCTCTTTTCGCCGTCACGCAGCTCGAGATGATCCACGATCAGTGCCAGGGGCGCGAAGCTCTCGAGCATCGCTCCCTTCTGAGCGGCGTGCGAGAGATACCGCCTGATCGCCTCTGGACCGTCGGTGTAGTCGTCTATGTCATCCAATCTCTCGTAGAACCTGGCCTGGATCAGGTTCTCGAGGATCTCTCCGGCGGCACCGTAGAGGACATGATCGATCTCATGCTCGCCAAGGGCGGCTGCGAGTTCGCCGGTGGTCGCGGCGATGAACGCCAACTCTCTTCCGGCCACGTAGTCCTCCGAACCTTGCCTCAGGATCCATGCCTTGATCTCAGGGCTCTGCGTAGATGCAAGCTGCCGCACCAGGTTGATGCGCCCCCACCACTTCACGACCTTCGCGAGCTCCCAGAGGAGGGGCTCGACGTCCTCGAACGCATTCGTGAGGGTCACACCGACGAGGTGCGTGAACTCCTCGTGCCGTCCGAGGGACAGCAGGCAATCGCGATCCTCGATCGTGGCACACAGCCCGAGCAGTGCGATGCCGACCTTCACGGCCATCCGATCACTCGATCGGGTCGCGAGGCGGAGCGCCAGATCACGGATCTCATCCCGCCGGAACCCGGCGTGATAGACGCGGGAGACCAACGGGTCGAGGAAGCCGAGGTTCTCTTTCCCGCGGAGATCCTCGATCAATTCCTCATAAGGGCCCGCTGTCGTCGGGTCGCGAACGACGTCCTCAACGAGCCGGAACGTGGCTGACGCGGCCTGCTCGTTCGTCAACACCGTGCCCTGCTCGAGGATCTCGTCGATCAGCCCCGGAGCCCACGAGATGGTCAGCCCCTCGTCCGGATCCGGTGCAGGTTCGTCCGGCAGTCGATCCCCGCCCGGCAGGAGACCGGGACCGTCCTCAGGGATGTGCGCCAGGATGTGCTCGTGGATCGAGATGCGCTTCTCGCGAGATTCCGAAGGACGAGCGGAGACCATCACCCAGCCGGTGCATCGAGGAAGGCCTGCATGCTACGGCAACGCACGACCGGCGCGACGCCACGAGATCAGAGTGGGAGTGACAACTGTCGGCGTCGTCCCAGGGCGCGAGGGGTGCAGTCGACCAGGAGGAAGCGCACGAAGTGCTTGTTGCTGAGCGCCATCGGCCCTCGGGCGCTGCGCACCGCCTCGATCGCCTCCTCGGGCGTGTAGCCGAGCTCCACGAGGGCACGTGCGACGAGCAGCCCGGACCGGTTCACGCCGCTCATACAGTTCACGGCGACGTGCTTCCCCGCCTTGACGAGGGAGGCGATCCGCTCACCCACGGTGTGGATCATCTCGGCATCGGCGATGAACGGGACGTCGTCGAGTGGGTGAAAGCTGTAGCGGGGATCGGCGTCACCCTCCCACCGATCGCGTCCGCCGACGTCGATCAGCACATCGAACATCGAGAGCATCTCGGCCGGCGAGTACGCAGCACTTGCCTGCGTGAGTCCCGGGACAACTTCCGTGTACGACTCCTCCGGGAAGTCGTAGGTGCCGACGTCCTCTGCCTTCATACGGGCATGGTCGGCCCGGACACCGACATCCGTCAACGGTCAGCTGGCCGAGACCTCGTCGATAAACGCTCGCGCGGACGCCAGCCCCGGCTTGTGGCCCTTGCGCTCGTACGCGGCCAACGCGGCGCGCGCCGCTTCGGCCGCCTCCTCGCGCAGGGCGGCCGCGCGCGAGACCTCCGAGAGCACCATCAGGCAGTCCCCGTGGAACCAGGGGCTCTGCGCGCCGGCGTAGAG
>DASSDW010000208.1:0-2173 GCA_035696925.1 Actinomycetota bacterium | reverse complement strand
TTCCATGCTCGGGCTGCCCTTCTGGGACAGTGGGCTGATGCGGATCGGGTGAAGCCCGGTCAGTGGGGTTGGAGCTTCGACGAGCTCCTCACCGCATGGACGACGGTTGAAGCCGAGGGCTTCGATCTCGTGTCGTGTTTCGATCACGTGAGCGCCGCGCCGGGAGTGGACGCCGCGTGGGACGCGCCTACGCTCCTCACGGCGATGGCGGGCGCCACCTCCCGCATCCGACTGGCCGTCCATGTGCTGAACACGTCGTTGCGGCCGCCGCTGCTGCTGGCCGGGCAGCTCGCGGTCGCGCAGGCGTCGAGCGGCGGCCGCGTGGAGGTGGGGCTCGGGACCGGCTCGTGGCACCTGGCGCGGCCTGATCACCGAGTGGCCGGCGTGCCGTTCCCTCCATTCGCGGAGCGTGTCGGGCGCCTGGAAGCATGTTGCCGGGTGTTTCCGCAGCTCTGGCGGGGCGAGACGGTGTCCGACGATGCGCTCGGTCTCGATGGAGCATCGTTCGGGCCTCTCGGGATCGAGCCGCCGCCGATCGTGGTCGGAGGGACGAGCGCGCGCGTGCTCGCGGTCGCCGCCGCCCACGGGGATGGCTGGAACGCCTCCTCCGTGGACGCCCGTCGATTCGCCGAGCTGGCCGAGCACCTGTCCGAGCTCATCGGTGATCGCCCGGTCGAGCGGCAGGTCCAGGTGTGGCTGCGGGAGGTCGGGGTCGACGGGGCGCGCGAGGCATGGGATCGCTACGAGGACGCCGGCGCCGACACGCTGCTCTTCGTTCTTGACGACGAATGCGATCCCGACGTGATCTCCCGCCTCGCCACCGCCGTTCTGTCCCCCTGAGCACCAGTGCGGTCGACGGCTACACTCCGCGCCCATGAGGATCCTGGTCGTCGGGTCCGGCGGCGTGGGGTCGGCATTCGCGCCGATCGTCGCCCGGCGCGACTTCGCCGAGCACGTCGTCTTCGCCGACCACGATGAGGGGCGCGCGCGGAGCATCGTCGACCGCTACGGCGACGGCCGTTTCTCCGCCGCCCGCGTGGATGCGAACGAGGCCGAGGCCGTCGCCGAGCTCGCCACCGTCAACCGATGTGACGCGATCCTGAACGCGGTCGATCCCCGCTTCGTGATGCCGGTGTTCGAGGGCGCCCTCGCGGCGGGCGCGACGTACCTCGACATGGCGATGTCGCTCTCGGAGCCCCATCCCGAGCGCCCCCACGAGGAGACCGGGACGAAGCTCGGCGACGATCAGTTCGCGCGGGCCGAGGCCTGGGAGGAGCGCGGGCTCCTCGCGCTCGTGGGCATCGGAGTGGAGCCGGGGCTCTCGGACGTGTTCGCGCGCCACGCCTCGGACGAGCTGTTCGACACGATCGACGAGGTCGGTGTCCGTGACGGGGCGAACCTCGTCGTCGAGGGATACGACTTCGCTCCCAGCTTCTCGATCTGGACCACGATCGAGGAATGCCTCAATCCGCCGGTGGTGTGGGAGAAGGATCGGGGATGGTTCACGACCGAGCCGTTCAGCGAGCCCGAGGTCTTCACGTTCCCGGAGGGGATCGGTCCCGTCGAGTGCGTGAACGTCGAGCACGAGGAGGTGCTCCTCGTGCCGCGTTGGATCGACTGCCGGCGCGTGACGTTCAAGTACGGGCTCGGCGATGAGTTCATCGAGGTGCTGAAGACGCTGCGGAAGCTCGGTCTCGACCGCACCGAGCCGGTGAGCGTCAACGGGCAGAACGTGTCGCCCCGCGACGTCGTGGCGGCAGCGCTGCCGGACCCGATGTCCCTCGGCGACCGGATGACGGGGAAGACGTGCGCGGGCACGTGGGTCACCGGCACCGGGGCCGACGGCTCGCCCCGAGAGGTCTACCTGTACCACGTGGTGGACAACGAGGAGACCTGGCGCCGTGACGGCGCGCAGGCGGTGGTCTGGCAGACGGCGCTGAACCCCGCGATCGCGCTGGAGCTCCTGGCGAACGGCGCGTGGACTGGCACCGGTGTGCTCGGCCCGGAGGCGTTCCCACCTGGTCCGTTCCTCGATCTCCTGCACGACCACGGATCGCCGTGGGGTCTCGAGGAACGCTCGCCCCGACGCTAGCCGCCGTCTCAGGTCGCCGCATCGAACCGCCGATGACCGGAGCATGGCCACGCTCAGAGAGCCCGCCACGCTCTTCGAGGC
>DASSDW010000207.1:0-5160 GCA_035696925.1 Actinomycetota bacterium | reverse complement strand
CGGCCGCGTGCTCCAACGGGAGCGCCTCGCCGGCGATGAGATCCGCGATGTGCACCAGGCCTCCGAGCACGAACGTCGCGAAGGTGAGCCCGCCGTCGGGGTCGTAGGTCGTGACCCCCGTCATCTGCTCGCGCATCCGCTCGCGCCGGTCCCGCTCGTCCTGGGTGAGCTCCTGTCTACCGTCGACCGCCGAGGGATCGAAGATCAGCCGCTCCTCCCCGGTCTCCACGTCGAACACCCAGAGGCAGCCGTGGGGATCGTCCCCCGCCTTCGATCGGATGAACGACACCCGCGACCCGTCCTCGGCCATGCGGAAGCTTCGAGGCGCCCCGAGCGTGAACCCTCGGGTCCGTGCCTTCTGCCGTGGGAACGAGTCCTCTGCCAACGCCGTCTACCCCCCTGTCACAGCCTCGAGATCCGAGGCATGGTACGAGCGGAACGTCACAGGAGCCCGAGACGGCTCCCTGGAGAACGGATATCGGAGCCAGATATCGGAAGAGCGTTGGCGGATCAGCGCAGCGACAGCGAGCTCCTCACTGCGTCGGCCACCGAGCCGGGCGTGTTCACCGAGCTGTACCGGCGGCACGCGGAGGACCTCCTCCGCTACTTCGCCCGGCGCACGCTCGATCCGGAGACGGCCGCCGAGCTGACCGCCGAGACGTTCGCACAGGCATTCGCATCGAGGACGACCTACCGAGACACGGGGGCGAACGGCGTGGCATGGATCTACGGGGTCGCGAGGCACCAGCTCGGCCGGTTCTTCCGGGGTGGCAGGGTGGATCGCGCCGCGCGCCGACGCCTGGGCATGCCGGAGCGGGATCTCCCGCCCGCCGACTACGAGCGGATCGAGGACCTCATCGACTTCGCGCCGATCCGCGGCGCGATCGCCGAGGCGTTGGAGTCGCTCCGCGACGACCACCGCGAGGCACTGCGCTACCGGGTGATCGAGCAGCTGTCGTACCCGGAGGTGGCGCGGCGGCTCTCGTGCACCGAGGACAACGCTCGGCAGCGCGTCAGCCGCGGCCTGCGACGGCTCGGGGTCATGCTCCAGGAACGGGGGCTGCAACCGGCGACAGAGCCGATGACGGAGAAGGAGACATGAACACCGAGATCGAGATCCTGAAGAGCCTCGAGGGCGACCTGGAGGACGTGGCGTCCCGCGAGAGGATCCGTCTCCAGCGGACGACGCTGCAGGGTTCCATCCGGAGGAACACCGGGCGGAACTGGATGAAGGTCGCCGGGGTCGCCGCCGCCTTCCTCGTGGTCGCAGGGTCGATCGGGTTCCTCGCCAACAGGGGGGTCCTCGGCGAGAGCGCAGAAAACAAGTTCAATCAGGTCGGTAGCGCCGTCGCGTCCGGGGACGATGGTTCTGCCGGCAGCGGCGGGAGCGCAGAAGAGGCCGCACAGCGGGCCGCCTCCCCGATCCCCGCGGACGACTCGGAGGGAGCCCTCGGCGGGTTCCTCGAGGGGGAGTCTGCCGGCGAACGCCATTCGGCCGACGGCGTCCAGCCGCAGCAGGACCTCTCGAAGATCGTCCGGGACGGGCGGATCGGGATCGTCGTGAACGATGGCACGTTCGGCGATGCGGTCGGCGAGCTCACGTTCATCGCGGAGCGGCACGGTGGATTCGTGCTCTCGTCCTCGACGAGCAACGAGCGCTCGGGAACGTTCGTCCTTCGGATCCCGGAGCGTCAGTTCGACCAGGCGAGGAACGACATCCGTGACCTCGCCACGCGCGTCCGGTTCGAGGAGGTTCGCGGCGACGACGTCACCGCGGAGTTCATCGACTTCCAGGCGCGCCTCCGCATCCTGCAGACGCGGCGGGAGCTGCTGTTCGATCTGTTCCAGCAGGCCGATACGACCGACGAGATCCTCCGGATGTCGAGCCAGCTCGATGAGGTCACGCTCCGGATCGAGGAGATCCAGGGTCAGCTTCGATTCCTGAAGGACCAGGTGGCCGAGTCGACCCTCCGCGTCTCGATCCAGGAGCGGAACGCTCCCGCGGTCACGGGGGAGCCGGACGTGGACAACCCCGACCTGGGCTCGTCCATCGACCTGGGCGTGCAGGGGTTCCTGCGGATCGTCGGCGCCGTGATCGTCGGCCTCGGCTACCTGATCCCGATCACCGCGCTCGCCGTGGGTGTGTGGATGGCCGTGTGGTTCGTTCGTCGCCGCCGCGCCACGGCGTGAGCAGCTAGATCTCTCGCCGGCCTTCGAGGGCCTGCGAGAGCGTCACCTCGTCCGCGTATTCGAGGTCGCCGCCCACCGGGAGGCCGCTCGCGAGCCGGGTGACGCGGATACCGGCCGGCTTCAGCAGCGCCGCCACGTACATCGCGGTGGCGTTCCCCTCGAGGTTCGGGTTCGTCGCGAGGATCACCTCCGTCACGTGATCGCGCTCGACGCGGTCCAGCAGCTCCTGCACGCGCAGATCGTCGGGCCCGATGCCGTCGAGCGGGCTGATCGCCCCGCCGAGGATGTGGAACCGCCCCTTGTGCAGCGCCGCCTTCTCGATCGTGGCGGCGTCCTTCGGCTCCTCGACCACGCAGAGCAACGTGCGGTCCCGTGATTCGTCGCGGCAGATCCGGCAGAGGTCGCCTTCCGCCACGTTGCCGCACTCCCGGCAGAAGGCGATCCGGTCCTTGGCTCGCACGATCGCCGCGGCGAGGCGCTTCGCGTCCTCCGGCGTCGATTTCACGAGCCAGAACGCGAGCCGCTGGGCGGACTTCGGCCCCACGCCCGGCAACCGGGCCAGCTCGTCGATCAGCTCCTGGATCGGTCCTTCGTACACGCGATCAGCCCTCCGGCTCGGGTTCCTCGGACGGCGTAGCCCCGAGGACGTCCTTGAGCCGCTTCAGGGCCTCTTCCTCGCTGGGCTCCTCGACCTCCTCGACGAACGCCGCCGCGGCCGGCTCGGTCCCGCCGGCGTGGGCTTCCCGCGTGACGAGCTCGATGTGGGGACGGACGCCGAAGAGATCGCCGAGGGCCGACTGGAGCTTGTCCGCGCGTGCCGCGACCTGCCGGAGGTTGTTGCGGAACGAGGGCGGGAACGCCAGCTCGAGGGTCTCGCCGTCGAAGGCGGCGGGGGTGGCGCTCTCGAGGAGCGCGCGAAGAACAGGCTGCTGGTTCTGACTCAGGTGGTCGAGCAGCGACGTCCACGAGCGGCGGAGCATCGCGACGTCGACGCTCGCCGCGCTGGCGGCATGCGGGGCGTCGCTCTCCGCCGCCCGCGTCGGGGCCTCGGGCGCGGGGACGCGTACGGCAGACTCCTCGACGGCCGCCGGAGCCTCCTCGGGCTCCGGAGCCGGCACGGCTGGCGGCTCGGATTCCTCCACCGGCTGGGCGGGCGCTGCGGGCGTGGGCGCTGCGTCCGCGGAGGGGACGGTCGAGCCGGGCTCGAGGTTGGCGAGACGCTCCAGCCGCTCCAACCTCGACAGCGTGCCCGCGGGCGACGGATCGGTCTCGGGGATCGTCGCCCGCACCAGCGCCAGCTCGAGCGAGAGGCGAGGCGACGTCGTCCATCGCATGTCGTTCTGCGCTGCGAGCAACAGCTCGATGACCCGAGCGAGTTCGGACGCCGTGAACTTCTCCGCCTGGATGCGGAGACCTTCGTACCCGTCGGCGGGGATGTCGAGGAGGTCCTCCTGTCCCGGGGCGGTCTTCACGAGCAAGAGGTCTCGGAAGTGAGCGAGCGTCTCGTTGGTGACGTTGCGGAGGTCCTGACCGTCCTGGACGAGCCGGTTCACCACCTCGAACGTGGTGCGCGCGTCGCCGACGGCCACGGCATCGGCGAGCTCGACCTGCACCTCGCTCCGCGGCGCACCGAGCAGCGCCTGGATCGCGGCGTCGTCGACCTTCTGGCCGCCGAGCACCCCGGCCTGATCGAGCAGCGACAGCGCGTCCCGCGCGGAACCTTCGGCGTGCCGCGCGATCGCGTGGGCCGCGGAGTCGTCGAGCGTGACACCTTCCGATGCCGCCACCTTCTGGAGGAGCTCCGAGAGTCCCTCCATCGTGTGCCGGCGGAAGTCGAATCGCTGACAGCGCCCGACGATCGTGGCGGGCATCTTGTGCGGCTCGGTGGTGGCGAGTACGAACCGAACGCCGGGGGGCGGCTCCTCGAACACCTTCAGCAGGGCGTCGAACGCTTCGCGCGAGAGTCGCTGGGCCTCGTCGATGATGTAGACCTTCTCGCGGCCCTGAACCGGCGCCGTGGGCGCCTTCTCTCGGAGCTCGCGCGCGTCCTCGACCCCGCCGTGCGACGCGGCGTCGATCTCCACCACGTCGAGATGCGTGCCCTCCCGGATGGCGATGCACTGATCGCACCCGCCGCAGGGCTCGGCCGTGGGACCGGTGGCGCAGTTCACCATCTTCGCGAGGATCCTCGCCGTGGACGTCTTGCCGGTCCCCCGCGGACCGCAGAACAGGAACGCGTGATGGAGGCGGCCGTCCCGGATGGCGCCGGTCAGCGCGCGGACGACGTGGTCCTGGCCGAGGACCTCCCCGGGGGTCTGCGGCCGGTACCGCCGGTAGAGCGCCTGATGCTGCCTGTCCTCCGCCATCTTTTCCCGCTCCTTGGCCGCTCCCTGGCCCTCGTCACACGAATGTGTGACCGTGCACCCACCGTCGACACCGCGAGACTCGGCCGCTACCCGACGACGGGGCTCCAGCCGGGCTCACCCACGGCACCCGCCGGTTCACGCTTAGGGCTGCTTCCTTCCGGACCTGACCCGGTTCGCGTTCCGGCGTCGCGTGGGACCCGACCTTCGACGCTCCGTGCCGGGGCGCTCCGGACCCCCCGGGCCTCGGGCGGGGATTCAGCCCCGCTGAAGCGGATCGCGGGTACAGGGCACCGCTAGCTCCCCGCCTAGCACGGTCACACGCGGCGAGTATACGAGGGGCCTCCGACGTGGGCGGGTCGACCTACCCGGGGCCTTCGACGTTGACGACCGGTTCGCCCTCCCCCGCACGGACCACCACGATCGCGGCTGGTTCGGTCGAGGGATTGCTCTCTCGGTGCACGACCTGCTTCCCGACGAAGACGAAGTCCCCGGGGCCCGCGTCGAAGGATTCCGACCCGCCGGGGCCGAACTCCATCCGGAGCGACCCGCTGAGGACGAAGATCGAGCTCTCGTAGCTCCCGTGGTGATGCCAGCCCGAGACCAT
>DASSDW010000206.1:0-5455 GCA_035696925.1 Actinomycetota bacterium | reverse complement strand
AACGTCGAGCACGAGGAGGTGCTCCTCGTGCCGCGTTGGATCGACTGCCGGCGCGTGACGTTCAAGTACGGGCTCGGCGATGAGTTCATCGAGGTGCTGAAGACGCTGCGGAAGCTCGGTCTCGACCGCACCGAGCCGGTCAGCGTCAACGGGCTGGACGTATCGCCCCGCGACGTCGTGGCGGCATCGCTGCCCGACCCGATGTCCCTCGGCGATCGGATGACCGGGAAGACGTGCGCGGGCACGTGGGTCACGGGCACCGGGACCGACGGCTCGCCCCGAGAGGTCTACCTCTACCACGTGGTGGACAACCAGGACACCTGGCGGCGTGACGGCGCGCAGGCGGTGGTCTGGCAGACGGCGCTGAACCCTGCGATCGCGCTGGAGCTCCTGGCGAACGGCGCGTGGACGGGCACCGGAGTGCTCGGCCCGGAGGCGTTCCCACCGGGTCCGTTCCTCGACCTCCTGCACGAGCACGGATCGCCGTGGGGTCTCGAGGAACGCTCGCCCCGACGCTAGCGGCCTCCTTCAGCGCCCTCCTTATCCGACCGATGTCACAAGCAGCGGCCAGCGGGTCGACTGCAGCGTGCCTGGAGGAGAGATGACGGAGATCCTGGTGATCGAGGACGACTGGACCGTGCGGACCGTGCTCGAGCACACCCTGAGGTCGGCCGGCTACGACATCGACCTGGTGCCCGGCATCTCGGATGCGAGGGAACTCCTGGCCGAGGGCCACTACGACCTCGTGCTGCTCGACCTGAACCTGCCCGACGGCAGCGGGCTGGATCTGCTCCGCGACATCCGGAAGGACCTCGGCGTGCCCGTGCTCGTCCTCTCCGGTCTGCGTCAGGAAGAGGTCGTGGTGCGAGGACTGGAGCTCGGGGCCGACGACTACGTGACCAAGCCGTTCAGCCCGCCGGAGCTGCTCGCCCGCGTGGGCCGATGCTTGGGACAACGCACAGGGAGGTAGCCCGTGTGGCGGCGGTACGGTGACGTCACCTTCGCCGTGGTCTTCTCCGTCGCGATCTCCCTCGAGGCGATCCCGCTCGGATACCTGACGTGGAGGTTGGCGGCGGGGATCTTCGGCTCCTCCGGGGGTGCCCGACTGGGGAGCGTCCTCCTCGGTGCGGTCGGATCGACCGCGGCGGCGCTCTTGTTGGTCACCAGCTACGTCCTCGCGTACCAGCACGTGAGCGCCCGACATGAACTGGTCCGTGCGCAACGACGCCAGCAGTGGGTCGCCCGATGGCTCGGTGTGTTGAGTGGAGCCACCGCGGAGCCGGCAGGCAGCCTCGAGACCGAGGCCGTCGAAGCCCTCCTCGCGCTTCGCGAGACCCTGCGGGGTGCCGAATCGGCGCGCGTCGCCGAGCTGCTCGAGCGCCACGGAGCGGTCGTCGAACTCGAGCGGAGCGCCGAGCACGGCTCCCTGAGCGGCCGGCTGGATGCGATCGTCGCACTCTCGAACGCCCGTATCCCCTCCGCGCTGATGACGCTCGTGAACGGCGTCCGCGACTCGAATCAGCTGATCAGCGTCGCGTCCGCACGAGCCGCCGCGCGGACGCTGGCTCGGGTGGACGATCTCTTCGACCGGGATCGCGGGGCGGCCGCCCTCGCGCGAGCGATGGAGACCCAGGAGCTGCCCTACGGGATCGTCGAGGAGGTGGTGGTCCTGGCGGAGGAGTCCGCGACGTCGCTCATCGCTGTCCTGCTCCAGCACGACCGACCACGCGCGCCCACGGTCCGAGCGGCGCTCGACGGCATCGGACGGCTGAAGCTCCTGATCTTCGCCGAAGAGGTCGTGCCGTTCCTCACCCACGCGGACGATGAGGTGCGCGGCGCGGCGCTGCGAGCGGTGAGCCGGCTCGGGTTCCTGCCCGAGGCGTCCCACGGCGTCGTGATCGCCGCGCTCGCCGACGACGTCGACTTCATCCGGATCCACGCCACCACCGCAGCGCGCCTCCTCCCCCCGACGCAGGCGCTGTCGCTCCTCAGCGATCGACTCGGGGATCGGTCGTGGTGGGTCCGCCGGGCGGCCGCCGACGCCCTGGTGGGTCTCGGTCCCGCCGGGCTCGCTCAGCTGGGACGGGCCGCTCGGGAGCACGCGGATCGCTTCGCCAGGGACATGGCCGAACAAGCGTTGCGCGACCAGATCTCCAACCTCGTGCGGGCGGTGGTCGCATGAGCGTGTTCGAGACCGTGCTCACCGCTCTCGGGGTCGTGACGATCGTGTACTTCGCGGTGCTGAGCCTCCTCTACGGCGCCTTCGCGCTGATCGGACTCCGTGCGGTCATCCTCGAATCGAGGCAGACCTCGGACACGGAGCTCCGCGATCTGATGGAGCGCGATGTCTTCAAGCCGGTCTCCATCATCGTCCCCGCCTTCAACGAGGAGCGGAGCATCGTCGCCGCGGTGCGATCCTTCGTCACGCTCCACTATCCGAAGTTCGAGGTCATCGTGATCTCCGACGGGTCGACGGACGGGACGATGGACCGGTTGATCGAAGCGTTCGCGCTCGTGGAGGAGCCTCGCGTCTGGCCGCGCACGCTGTCGACGGAGCCCGTGACCCGGGTGATGCGCTCGCTCCGCGACCCGGGCCTGATCGTCGCCGAGAAGGCGAACGGCGGGAAGGCGGACGCGGTGAACGCCGGCATCAACCTGGCGCGCTATCCGCTCGTCGCCCCGGTCGACTCCGACTGCCTCCTGGACGCGCAGGCGATCCTCCGCGCCACCCGCAACTTCGTCAAGGACGACAGCGTGATCGCCGTGGGGGGGACGGTTCGGCCGCTCAACGGCGCCACGATCGTGGGTGGCCGCGCGACCGCGCTGCGGATGCCCCGGCGCTGGATCGAACGGCTCCAGATCGTCGAGTACGCGCGGGCGTTCTTCCTCGGCAGGGCAGGTTGGAGCCGGATGGGAGCGCTGCTGATCATCTCCGGCGCGTTCGGCATCTTCCGTCGCGACGCGGTCGTCAAGGTCGGCGGGTTCTGGACGGAGACGCTCGGCGAGGACATGGAGCTGGTCATGCGGCTCCACAAGGAGTTCGGTCGATCGGGCAAGCCGTACCGGATCGTGTTCAGCCCGGACCCGATCTGCTGGACCGAAGTGCCGTCGGATCTGCCGACGCTCCTGGGACAGCGGAGTCGTTGGCATCGCGGCCTGCTGACCAACCTCTGGCGGCACAGGGACATGCTCTGCAACCCGCGGTACGGCAGGCTCGGCCTGTTCGCCGTCCCGTTCTTCTGGCTGTTCGAAGGGTTCGGTCCCGTGATCGAGGTGGTCGGGTTCACCTCGCTGCTCGTGGCGGCCGCCCTCGGCGTCCTGGACATGCACGTCTTCTGGCTCTTCCTCGGACTCGCGGTCCTCCACGGGATGGTCCTGTCGCAGGTGGCTGCCGGGGTCGAGGCCATGCTCCTCCAGCGGTACCCCGCCACCTCGGACCGGCTGATCCTCTTCGCAGCCTCGCTCATGGAGTTCCTGGGGTTCCACCAGCTGGTCGCGATCGAGCGATTCCTCGCCACCTTCCAGACCGGGGCGAGGAGGCGGCAGTGGGGCGTCATGACCCGGTCCGGGATCCCCTCGGAGCAGGCTCCGCCGTCTCAGGTCGCCGCATCGAACCGCCGATGACCTGAGCATGGCCACGCTCAGAGAGCCCGCCACGCTCTTCGAGGCTGCCCTCGGGCGACTCGGCGACGTGCTCACGCCCGGCTCTCTCCTGGAGGCAACCCCCGAGTCCCTGGTGGTGGCGGAGAGCGGCGGCGAGATCGTGTACGCGAACACGGCGTGCGAGCGCCTGACGGGCTTCGCGCGCGGCGAGCTGCTCGGACGCACGGTGCACGGGCTGCTCGCGGCCGACCTGACCGGGCATCCGGCGGGGTCCTCCTTCGAGACCACCTGTACGCGCCGAGACGGCGGCGAGGTTCCCGTCGAGGTGCACATCGGCCGCATCGAGGCGGAGTCGCCGCTGCTCGTCGTCACGCTCCGCGACCGGACGGAGGTGGAGGCCGGCCGAGCGGCGCGCTTCGAGGCGGAGGCGAAGTACCGCGCGCTGGTGGAGCACATCCCGGCGGTCGTGTACCTCGATCCCGTGGACGAGAACTCGGAGTCGATCTACGTGAGCCCCCAGGTCGTGGAGCTCCTGGGCATCGAGCAGGACGAGTGGCTGACCGACCCCTATGCGTGGCGACATCACGTCCATCCCGAGGACATCGAGCGGGCGTGGGACGAGTACCGACACGCGTACAACGCGCACGAGCCGCTCAACCACGAGTATCGGATGGTCCACGAGGACGGCAGCATCCGCTGGGTTCTGGAGCAGGCGTACCCGATCGACGACGAGCGGGGGAACCCGTGGCTGATCCAGGGCGTGATCTTCGACATCACGGAGCGCAAGCTCGCCGAGGAGCAGGTCGCCTTCCTCGCGTATCACGACAAGCTGACGGGCCTGCCGAACCGGGCGCTCTTCGAGGAGATGCTCGAGGCGGCGATCTCGCGCGCGCGGCGCCACGACCTCGGCGTGGGCGTGCTTTACCTCGACCTCGACAACTTCAAGCTGGTGAACGACTCGCTCGGCCACCATGCCGGCGACGAGCTCCTGAAGCAGCTCGCGGACCGTCTCCGTGGGTGCACCCGCGAGACGGACCTTGTCGCGCGCCAGGGTGGCGACGAGTTCCTCCTGTTGCTCGCCGACCTCGAGCGAGGGATCGGCCCGGTGGCCGGCACGGATGCCGGACTGCTCGTCGCCGAATCCGTGGCGACCCGCGTGCACGAGGCGCTCCAGGAGCCCTTCGACCTGGGCGGTGTGGAGTTCTTCACGTCGGCCTCGCTGGGCGTGAGCCTGTTCCCCCAGGACGCCACGGACGCGATCAGCCTGCTGAAGAACGCCGACACCGCGATGTACCAGTCGAAGAAGGCCGAGCCGGGCGGCTACATCGTGTACGCGAGCGGCTCGGACGAGGCGATCGAACGGCTGTCCCTCACGACCCGTCTCCGCCGGGCCGTGGAGCAGAAGCACTGGGTCCTGCACTGGCAGCCCATCGTGGAGCTCGAGGGGGGGACGGTGACCGGACTGGAGGCGCTGATCCGGTGGAGGGAGCCCAACGGCGGGATCGTGCCTCCCGGTGAGTTCATCCCGATCGCGGAGGAGCTCGGCCTGATCGAGGCGATCGGGGACTGGGTGATCGAGGAGCTCGCGCACCAACGCAGGGTCTGGGAGGCGCAGGGGATCGATGTACGCCTCGGCTTCAACCTCTCGCCCCGACAGCTCTGGTCGGGCCGCCTGCCGGAGAAGCTGATGGCGAAGCTCACGGCGGCGGACGTGGATCCTCGGGACATCGTCGTCGAGATCACGGAATCGACCGCGATGGCCGATCCCGACCGCACGCAGCGGGTCCTCGCCGATCTCCACGCGTGGGGGCTCTCCCTCGCGATCGACGACTTCGGGACGGGGTATTCCTCG
>DASSDW010000205.1:0-6334 GCA_035696925.1 Actinomycetota bacterium | reverse complement strand
TAGAACTGCTCCTCGATCGCGAGCGACCACGTGTGCTCGAGCGGGGAGTCGATGCCGATGTCGGCGAAGTAACTCGACGTGTTGATGAGATGCCAGTTGGCAACGTAGCCGGTCGTCGCGAGGAGATCCCCGCGGACGGACGCCCGTTCGGTGAACGTGCCCTGCGCCCAGGTGACCGCGGCCACCACGAGCAGGAGGATCACGAGGGCGGGCAACAGCCGTCTCGCGCGCCTCGCCCAGAATTCGGACAGGGAGATGCGTCCGGTCCGATCGTGCTCGGTGAGCAGCAGCGTCGTGATCAGGAACCCGGAGAGCACGAAGAAGATGTCCACGCCGAGGAACCCGGAGGAGAAGCCCGGGAACCGTAGGTGGAACAGCAGGACCAGCACGACGGCGACGGCCCGGACCCCGTCGAGCGCGCGAACGTGCCCACCCGCCGACGGCTCACCCGATCCCGCCGCCGCCGATCCGCGTTCCTGGTGTGCTCCGCTCATCGCGCCAACCTTCATCGAGCCTTCGGTCGCTCGAGGTGGCACCTCACCTCGCACGGTCGGACCGAGGCACGGTACAGCCTAGGGCGTTGCCCGGTCGGTCATCCCAGGATCGACGTCCCACCCCTCCCGGAGCTCCGGAACGGCCCAGTCCGGGTCGGGGCGCCAGCCCTCCCAATCGTGGTCGAACGGCGGGCTCTGCGACATGACCCGCTCGACCGCCCTGAGACCCCAGGCTCGGAAGCCCGCCGCCTCCTGATCGGTGAAGAGCCCGTCGCTGACCGCCTCGGCGAGCTCCTCCTCGTCCTTCCATCGCCAGGAGGAACGATCGAGCTCGATCACCACGTCCAGCGCGTGGTCGACCGTGTCGAACCCGATCGAGGTACGGGTGAGTGGATCCTGCAGGTTGACGTACCAGACGCGCCGATCGTCATGGGTGGTCCACAGCAGGACGGAGTAGGGCGTCGCCGGCCAGGCGAAGGACAGGATCGATCGGTCGCCTCGCGGCCGGATCTCGAGACGCCACGGGCGGTCGGGAAGCCTGAGCTCGAGCCCGTCGGCTCCGATCGGGACGCCGCAGCGGGCGCCGCCCGGCAGCAGGAGGATCAACTGATCGGGGTCGTCCCGGACGACGGTCGTCGGCCGCGCCTCGAAGACGCGGCCACGCCACACCTCCCGGAGCACGATCCCCTCGCCGGGCTCGAAGACCAAGCGCACACCGTATCTCCGATCGGCTCGACGCCGATCGTCTCGTAGCATCCCGTGTGACATGGGCGAGGCGTGATGAGCACCCTGGGCGGGAAGCGGAGGATGCGCATCGTCGTGGGGATCCTCCTGGTCGCCGTGGGGATCCTCGTGGTCACCCTCGTGACCGATACGTTCGAGACGCCCAAAGCCGAGGTGCTCTCGGCCCCGGCGCGGATCGAGCCCACGGCGACGACGCTGGCGGAGGGACTGACCGTGCTGATCGCCGGCGACTCGGTGCCGCTCCATCTCGTGGACACCCTGGGGCTCGTGCTCGACGACGCGCTCGGCTGGGACCTCGTCTCCGCCGCGGTGCCCATCTGCTCGGTCTACGGCGACCCCCTCGCCTGGCCGAAGAGCGGCAAGCCCAAAGGGGACCCTGAGCGGTGCCCCGGACTCGTCCCTCCGACCCAGGCGTCCCTGGTGCAGCAACACGATCCCGACGTCGTGATCTGGTGGGACCGGCTGTCGACGATGCCGTTCCTCACGGCCGAGGGAGAGCTCGCGCGGTCTGGGTCCGATCGGTTCTGGAGGCACCGGGCCATCGCCTTCGAGGACACGTTGGCTCGGCTGCGCGCGGGGGGCGGAACGATCGTCTTCGTGGCCACCGAACCGATCGGGGTCGGGTTCGCAGAGCGATGCGCGGGTGAGGGCACCATGAATTGCGCGTGGCGACGCTTCCGGATGAATCGGTACAAGGACGTGACGCAGCCGCACAATCGGATGCTGCGTCGATACGCGGCCGCCCACCCGGACGAAGCCGTGTTCATCACGATCACGGACACGATCTGCCGCTCGAACGCTTCTCCGTGCGACGACCGGCTGTGGGGTGGATCGCTCGCACGACCGGACGGAACCCATTACGAGAAGAGGGGTGAGCTCCGAGCGGCGAGAGCGATCGTGCGGGACATGCGAGCCGCCCTCGCGGGGACCTGACCGCGACCTCCGATGCCTTGACGGATGTCAGCGGGGAGGCGTATCGTCCCTCTCCCATCCGAACACCTGTTCGACCCGGGGTGACGCCCACCGAGAGTTGGGACGCCTATGACGAAGCGATTCGACGAGGAGGTGCGGGTCGAGCGTGACGCGGGGATGCCCTCGGGGTTCGAATGGCGCGGCCGCCGCTACCGGGTCGTCGACGTGATCGGACGGTGGCGGATCGAAGGCAGCTGGTGGGAGGACGGCCGGGACCGTGAGTACTGGCGGGTGGAAGCTCGCGGCGGGGCCGTGTGGGACCTGTACCACGATCGCCAGCGCGATCGCTGGCACGTGGAGCGGCTCTGGGACTGAGTTCGCCTGCGGCGGCCGTCCGGTCTAGGGCCGCTCGGACAGGGCGTTCACGATCCGCTCCAACGCCCATTCCAGATCACCGTGGGACACCACGAGCGGAGGCGCGAGCCGGACCGTCGTCTCGTGCGTGTCCTTCGCGAGGATCCCGAGCTCGAGGAGCCGTTCGCAGACGGCCCGCGCGGGCGCGGCCGCCGGTGTGAGCTCGATCCCGAACCACAGGCCGCGCCCGCGGACCTCGGTGACGGACGTGGGCGCCTCCTCGCGCAGCCGCTCGAGGAACCACGCCCCGAGGTCCTTCGAGCGCCGCTGGTACTCGCCGGTCCGCAGCAGGCGGAGCACCTCGAGCCCCACCGCGCAGGCGATCGGATTCCCACCGAACGTGCTCCCGTGCTCGCCCGGGCGGAAGACGCCGAGGACGTCGGCACGCGAGACCACCGCAGAGACCGGGAGGATCCCGCCGCCCAGGGCCTTGCCGAGGAGGTAGACGTCGGGCTTCACGTCCTCGTGATCGCATGCGAACGTCGTGCCCGTGCGGCCGAGGCCGGTCTGGATCTCGTCGGCGATCATCAGCACGTTCCGCTCGGTGCACAGCCGTCGCACCTCGGCGAGGTAGCCGGCGGGCGGGATCACCACGCCCGCCTCTCCCTGGATCGGCTCCACGAGGAACGCCACCACATCGGGATCGTCGAGGGCTGTCGCGAGCGCGGCGACGTCGCCGAAGGGGACCGACACGAACCCGGGCGTGAACGGTCCGAACCCTCCCGTCGCGGACGGATCGGAGGAGAACCCGACGATCGTGATCGTGCGCCCGTGGAAGTTGCCGTCGCACACGACGATCTTCGCGCGGCCCTCGTTGACGCCCTTCACGTCGTAGCCCCATCGGCGGGCGGTCTTCAGCGCGGTCTCGACGGCCTCGGCACCGGAGTTCATCGCCAGCACCATGTCGGTGCCGCAGAGATCGGCCAGCTGCTCGCAGAACGCGCCGAACAGATCGTGGTGGAACGCTCGGGAGGTCAGGGTGACCCGGTCGAGCTGCTCCTTCGCCGCACGGATCAGGTCGGGATGGCGGTGGCCGAAGTTCAACGCGGAGTAGGCGGCCAGCATGTCGAGGTACCGCGTGCCCTCGACGTCGGTGACCCATGCTCCTTCGGCCTGCGCGACGACCACGGGGAGCGGGTGATAGTTGTGCGCGCTGTAGCGGTCGACGAGCTCGATCAGCTCCGCCGATCCGAGCTTCGGTTCCGTCTGCATGTTCGATCCTCCGGGCGTTCGAACGGAGGCGCTGCGCGCCGGCGACGATGATACGGGCTCAGCCCGCCCGGGCCTTCAACGCTCGGGCGACCGCGCGGAGATCGCGGACGAAGCCGTCGAAGGCCGCTCGCCGTTCGGCGTCGCCACGCGAGCGGAGGATCGAGGAAGGATGCACCGTCGCGGTCACGAGCGGCGCGAGGGGCGACTCGACGAACGTCCCTCGTTGCCGGGTCACCCGGAAGGTCCGCCCGAGGATCGCTTGTGCCGCCGTCGCCCCGAGGAGCACGAGAGCCTCGGGATCGATCCGCTCGAGCTCCGCATCGAGCCACGGCGTGCACGCCCGGATCTCCTCCATGTCCGGCTTGCGGTGGATCCTGCGCTTGCCTCGCACGACGTGCTTGAAGTGCTTCACGACGTTGGTGAGGTAGATCTCGCCACGGGACAGACCTGTCTCCTCGATCGCGCGGTCGAGGAGGCCGCCCGCCGGGCCCACGAAGGGTCGACCGACGAGATCCTCCTTGTCGCCGGGCTGCTCGCCGACCATCACGATCCGCGCGCCGCCCGGTCCCTCGCCGAACACGGTCTGCGTGGCGCCCCGGTACAGATCGCACCCTCGGCACTCCGCCGCCGCATCTCGGAGCGCGGGGAGCGTCGAGCGATCGGGGACGAAGTCCGCCGCGGAGGTCATGCCGGCTCCCTACCCCGGTCGAGTGGTCCTTACTCGCTCGCGCCCGTCGGCGCGGCCGGCTCGAGCCGGGCGGCCTGCAGCGCGAGGTAGCGGCGCTCGGGGAGGCTCGCGGTGCGCCGAGCTGCGCGTCGGTACGCGTCGCGAGCGGCATCGACGTCTCCGGCGAGCTCGAGGAGATGGCCCCGGACGGCATCGAGCCTGTGCGTCTGGGTGATGCGGTCGTCGGCCTCGATGGTCCCGAGGAGGGCGAGGCCCGCTCTCGGACCGTGGACCATCGCGACCGCCACCGCGCGGTTCAACGTGACGACGGGCCCGGGCGACACGCGTTCCAAGACCTCGTAGAGGGCCAGGATCTGCGGCCAGTCGGTCGCCTCGGCCGTGGGGGCTTCGTCGTGGATCGCCGCGATCGCCGCCTGGAGCTGATACGGGCCGACGGGCGTCGACCCGAGCGTTCCCGTGACGAGCGACACCCCCTCGGCGATCTGGGCCGCGTTCCACAGCTCGCGCCGCTGCTCGGCGAGCGGCACGAGGGAGCCATCCTCCTCGGCGCGAGCGGCGCGGCGCGCATCGGTCAGCAGCATCAGGGCCAGGAGGCCCGCGACCTCGCCATCGGCCGGCATCAGCCGATGGAGCAGCCGCGCGAGGCGGATCGCCTCCGTCGTGAGGTCCGCTCGGGTGACGCCGGGCCCCGCGGTCGCCGCGTACCCCTCGTTGAAGACGAGGTAGAGGACCTGCAGGACGACCCGCAGTCGCTCGGCGCGATCGCGCTCGGGAGGGAGGTCGAAGCGCGCTCCGGCATCCCTGATCCGCTGCTTCGCGCGGCTGATCCGCTGCGCCATCGTGGCCTCGGGCACGAGGAACGCCTTGGCGATCTCGCCCGTGGTGAGTCCACCCACGGCCCGCAGCGTGAGCGCGAGCTGCGACGGCACCGACAACGCGGGATGGCAGCAGAGGAACAGGAGGGTGAGCGTGTCGTCGCGATCGGTCCGCTCATCGGGAGCGGGGACCTCCATCGCGGCGGTGATCTCCTCCCGGCGCCGTCGCGCGCTCTCGCTCCGCCATCCATCGACGAGTCGCCGGGAGGCGACCGTGACGAGCCACGCCCGAGGATCGTCGGGAACACCGCCTCCGGGCCACTGCAACCCCGCGGCGAGCAACGCCTCCTGGACGGCGTCCTCGCACGCGTCGAACTGGCCGTGCCGGCGGACCAATGTCCCGAGGACCTGCGGCGCGAGCTCGCGCAGCAGATCCTCGATCCCTGCCTGCGAGGTCATGGGCCCGGCCGTCAGAACTCCGGTGGCGCGTCCATGACCTGGCGCACCTCGACGGGCCCCTCGATGAACGCGACGATCTTCGAGGCGAACTCGAGCGCCCGAGCCTCATCCTCGACATCGATCACCCAGAAGCCGGCGAGCGACTCTTTCGACTCTGCGAACGGACCGTCCGTGGGCACGGGGATCCCGTCTTCGATGACGACGGTCTTCGCCTGGGTCGGATCCGCGAGCCCCGCGTCGAACACGAGCTCGCCCGACTCCTTCAGATCCAGATCGACCTGGGTCATGAACTCGATCATCTCCTTGATCCAGTCGAGCGACCTGGTCTCCACCATGGTGGCCTGATCGCCGAACAGCATGACCATGTACTTCATCGGCAGCTCCCTTCGTCGGTTCGCGGCGCTGTCGGCGTGAGTCGGAACCGGCGCGCGGTTCTCGACATCGAGCCTCAGCCCGTGTAGCCCTCGACGGTCCGGGGATCGCGGACGGTGGCGTCGTCGGGATCGAGGCCCGCGGAGCGCCGGGCCCGTCGTTGATGCAGGAGGTCCCAGCACTGGTCGAGGGTCACGCCGAGCTCCCGGAGCCGCTCCTGCTCG
>DASSDW010000204.1:0-2191 GCA_035696925.1 Actinomycetota bacterium | reverse complement strand
CGCAAGCACCTCGAGAAGGACGCGGCGCTCGAGCGGCGGTTCCAGCCGATCGTGGTCGAGGAGCCCACCGTCTCGCACACCATCGAGATCCTGAAGGGCCTCCGGGATCGCTACGAGGCCCACCACCGGGTGAGCTTCACCGACGACGCGCTCGTGGCCGCGGCCAACCTCGCGGACCGCTACATCGCGGACCGTTCCCTGCCGGACAAGGCGATCGACCTGATCGACGAAGCCGGGTCGCGCACGCGGATCCGCCGGATGACGGCACCGCCAGACGTCCGTGAGGTCGACGAGAAGATCGCCGAGGTGCGTCTGCGGAAGGAGTCGGCGATCGACGCGCAGGACTTCGAGGGCGCGGCGTCGCTCCGCGACGAGGAACGGCAGCTCCAGGAGGAGCGCCAGCGTCGCGAGCAGCGGTGGAAGGCCGGCGAGATGGACGTCCTCTCGGAGATCGGCGAGGAGGAGATCGCCGAGGTGCTCTCCGTCTGGACCGGCATCCCCGTCTTCAAGCTCACCGAGGAGGAGACGGAGAAGCTCCTCCGCATGGAGGAAGAGATCCACAAGCGGATCATCAGCCAGCACGAATCGATCTCCGCGGTGTCCCGCGCGATGCGCAGGACGCGGAGCGGGCTGAAGGACCCGCGCCGTCCCTCGGGCTCGTTCATCTTCCTCGGGCCCTCGGGGGTCGGGAAGACCGAGCTGTCCAAAGCCCTGGCCGAGTTCCTCTTCGGCGACGAGGACGCGCTGATCCAGCTCGACATGTCCGAGTACATGGAGAAGCACACGGTCTCCCGCCTGATCGGCTCGCCCCCGGGCTACGTCGGCTACGAGGAGGGCGGACAGCTCACCGAGGCCGTTCGCCGCAAGCCGTTCGCCGTGGTGCTGTTCGACGAGATCGAGAAGGCGCACCCGGACGTGTTCAACACGCTGCTGCAGATCCTTGAGGACGGACACCTCACGGATGCGCAGGGCCACAAGGTGGACTTCAAGAACACGATCATCATCATGACCTCGAACCTCGGCACCCGGGACATCGCCAAGGGCGTCGGGATCGGGTTCACGGCCGCGCGCGACGACGCCGTCACGTACACGAAGATGAAGGAGAACGTGACCGAGGAGCTCAAGCGCTCCTTCCGGCCCGAGTTCCTGAACCGCATCGACGAGGTCATCGTCTTCCACTCGCTCACCCCCGACGACGTGAAGCAGATCGTTGATCTGCTGATGCGCCGGGTGGAGGAGCAGCTGAAGTCCAAGGACGTGGACATCGTCCTCACCGATGAGGCCAAGACCCTGCTCGCAGAGCGCGGGTACGACAAGGCTCTGGGCGCTCGACCGCTCCGCCGCACGATCCAGCAGCTGGTGGAGGATCCTCTCGCCGAGAAGCTCCTCTACAAGGAGTTCCGCGCCGGGGAGACGATCATCGTCGACGTGCGCGACGGCGAGATCACGTTCGAGCACGGCGCCGGCATCATGCCGCCCGACACACCGCCCGTGGAGCTCGCGGGCTCGACCGAGTAGGTCGCGCCCGCGTCACGCGCCGCGTCCCCGGACGCGGCGGGAAGGCCGAAGCCCGGTCCGTCGGAGACCGGGCTTCTCGGCGTCTCGGGCTTCTTCAGTCGTAGCGGTTGACCAGGAGCGCTCCCGAGGTGGACCACGACGGGCCGTTCAGGTCGGTCTCCACGCGCATCTGGAGGTCGGCGACCTCTCCGGTCTCCACGTCGAGGACCATCACCCGGAGCAAGGGAAGGTTGTTGAGACTCCGCTCGCTCGGATCGTAGCTCAGGAATGCGATGTGGGCCCCGTCGGGGGACCAGGCAGGCGCCCAGGCACCGCCGTCGCCCCTATAGATACGGTGCGCGTCGCTTCCGTCCGCCCCCATCATCCAGAGCTCGCCGCCGTGCCAGTAGGCGATCCGTTCGCCGTTGGGGGACCAGTCGGGCTGGATGTTGCTGACGTCGTTGTGGGTCAGACGGATCGGTGTTCCGCCTCCGGCGGCGATCGTGTGGATCTCGCTGTCCGCGGGACCTCCGTCCACGCCAACCAGTGAGCCGTGCCAAAAGGCGATCTCTCCTCGAGAGGACCACGAGGGGTAGTAGTCGCCTTCCGAGTGGGTCGTCAGGCGCCTGACGTTCGACCCATCCCTGTTCATCACGTAGACGTCGTCGTTCGCCACATAGCCGATCTGCTCTCC
>DASSDW010000203.1:0-4166 GCA_035696925.1 Actinomycetota bacterium | reverse complement strand
CCCGATGCCGGAGCCTGCCGGGACCGCCGACCTCGTGATCACCGGCGCCGACGTGTTCACGATGGACGCGGCGCGCCGGTGGGCGGGTGCCGTGGCGATCCGCGGCGACCGGATCGTGGCGGTGGGGACGGAACCGAACGTGCGGGAGCGGTTCCCCAACGCGAAGGAGCTCCTCCATCTCCCGGGACGGATGGTGTTCCCGGCGTTCCAGGACTCCCATCTCCACGCGCCGTTCGCCGGCCGCTACCGCCTGCACGTGTCGCTCCACGACCTCCCGGGCGTGGACGCGTACCGCGACGCTGTGGCTACGTATGCCCGGGAGCACCCCGGCGAGCCGTCGATCTTCGGCGGGGGCTGGCTGATGGCTCACTTCCCCGGCGGCACGCCGACGAAGGACCTGCTCGACGACATCGTCCCCGACCGGCCCGTCTTCCTGCTGAACCGTGACGTCCACGGCGCGTGGGTGAACTCCAAGGCGCTGGAGGTCGGACACATCACGCGCGACACGCCTGACCCGTGGGACGGGCGGATCGAGCGTGACCCCGCGACCGGGGAGCCCACCGGCACCCTGCACGAGGGCGCCGCGTATTCCTTCGCGGACACCCACCTCGCACCCCCGCCGCGCGAGGAATGGGAGCGCGCGATCCTCCTCGCGCAAGAACACCTCCACGCCCTCGGCATCACGGGATGGCAGGACGCCTGGGTCACGCCCGCCACCGAGGACGCGTACCGGTCGCTCGCCGAGCGCGGCGAGCTGACCGCTCGCGTGGTCGGCGCGCTCTGGTGGGACCGGCATCGCGGCGTCGAACAGATCGACGAGCTCGTGGCGCGTCGCGACCGCGGCTCCGTCGGCACCTTCCATCCCACCTCCGTGAAGATCATGTGCGACGGCGTGCTCGAGAACTACACAGGGGCGATGCTCCGGCCTTACTGCGACGCGGCCGGTCACGAGACCGACCAGACGGGGATCACCTACCTCGATCGCGAGCAACTGATCGAGGCCGTGGTCGCGTTGGACGCGCACGGCTTCCAGGTCCACATGCACGCGATCGGCGACCGGGCGGTCCGCAACGCCCTGGACGCGTGCGAGGCGGCCCGGACAGCGAACGGGGCTCGGGATTCCCGGCACCACATCGCTCACCTCCAGGTGATCCACCCAGACGACGTCCCCCGGTTCCGCGAGCTCGGTGTGATCGCGAACTGCCAGCCCTACTGGGCCCAGCACGACCCGCAGATGGACCAGCTCACGATCCCGTTCCTCGGGCCGGACCGCGCCCCGCTGCAGTACCCGTTCGCGGCGCTGCACGCGTCCGGGGCCAGCCTCGCGTTCGGCTCCGACTGGTCGGTCTCGACGGCGAACCCCCTGGAGGAGATGGAGGTGGCGATCCGCCGGGCCGACCCCTCCACCAGGGAGGTGCAGCCGTTCCTTCCAGAGCAGTGCCTGTCCCTCCCCGTTGCCCTCGCGGCGTTCACGAAAGGTGCATCCTCCGTCAACCACGACGACGACGCGGGCTCGATCGAAGAGGGGAATCGAGCCGACCTGGTCGTGCTCGACCGGAACCTCTTCGACCTCTCCGACGCGACCTTGGCCGATGCCAACGTGGAGCACACGATCGCCGCCGGTCGCGTGGTCTCCTCACCCGGCTGAGCGTTGGTTGCGCGAACCGAGCCCGTTCGTCAGACTCCCACGGTCGGGCCGACCCGGGAGGGGGTGCCGTTGGGCGTGCTGAGCGAAGAGGGTTCGGTCCAGCTGGTCGACGTCACGAAGCGCTTCGCCGACGTCGTTGCCGTTGATTCCCTCTCCCTCCAGGTGCAGCCGGCGGAGTTCCTCTCCCTCCTCGGTCCCTCGGGCTGCGGGAAGACCACGACCCTGCGGATGCTGGCCGGCTTCGAGGAGCCGACGGCGGGTGAGATCTTCATCTCCGGCCAGGCCGTGCAGGGCACGCCCCCGCACAAGCGGAACGTGAACACCGTCTTCCAGCACTTCGCCCTGTTCCCGCACATGAGCGTCGCGGAGAACGTCGCCTACGGCCTCCGGCAGAAGAAGGAGGAGAAGTCCGAGATCGTGAGCAAGGTCGGCGAGGCGCTCGAAATGGTCAAGATGTCGCCGCTCGCGAACCGGAAGCCACGCCAGCTGTCCGGCGGCCAGCAGCAGCGGGTCGCGCTCGCGCGCGCGCTCGTGAACAGACCCAGCCTGCTCCTGCTGGACGAGCCCCTCGGCGCGCTCGACCGGAAGCTCCGGGAGGAGATGCAGATCGAGCTGAAGCTGCTGCAGTCCCAGGTCGGCATCACGTTCATCTTCGTGACCCACGACCAGGGCGAGGCCCTGTCGATGTCGGACCGGATCGCCGTGATGCTGGACGGCCACGTGGAGCAGCTCGCCGACCCCGACACGATCTACGACTCCCCGGCCTCGGCCTTCGTGGCCGGATTCATCGGGCAGCAGAACTTCTTCGACGGCAAGGCCCGAGAGAACGGCTCCGTCGTAGAAGGAGATGGATGGACGATCCGCTCGTCGAACCAGTCTCCGGACGCGGTCGACGGCCGGCCCGCTCTGGCCGCGATCCGGCCGGAGGCGGTGCAGCTCGTGGAGGAGCAACCGGGGGATCCGGTGAACTCGGTCCCCGGGACGCTGGCCGGCATCTCGCACCTCGGCGACGTGATCCAGTTCGTGGTCCTCACGAAAGGGCAGAAGGAGATCCTGTGCCGGCTCCCCCGGCCGAGGGCGCCGAAGCTCGAGGTTGGCGGGGACGTCTGGTGCACGTGGGAGCCCGACCTGGTCCACGTGTTCGACGCGCAACAGGCGGCGGTGGTCCTCGCGGACCCGGCCGCGACCGGAACCGACGGATAGGAGGCACCGGGATGACAGATGAGTTCGAAGGCGTGAAGGTCCTCGCTTCACGGGCGACCGTGGAGCGGATCACACGACGGCACTTCCTCGCAGGCTCGGCCGTGGCGGTGTTCTCGAGCGGCGTCCTGCTCGCGGCCTGTGGCGAGGACACGCCGGAGCCCGGGGGCGGCGGCGGGAGCCCGTCGGCCGGCGGCGAGGTGGAGGACCGGTTGAACTTCTTCCACTGGGCCGAATACGACGACCCTGAGGTCTTCAAGGACTTCGAGAACGAGTTCGGTGCGACCACCAAGATCGACGTGTATGCCTCGAACGAGGAGGCGATCGCCAAGCTCACGGCGGCATCGGGGACCACCGGCTACGACATCGTGGTTCCGACCGGCGTGTACATCCCGCAGATGGTCTCGCTCGACCTCCTCGAGGAGATCAACCTCGACCTGATCCCGAACTTCGAGAACGTCGACGAGATCTACCGCGACCAGCCCTGGGACCCGGGGAACAAGCACTCGGTCTGCAAGGACTGGGGCTCCACCGGGTGGATCTACGACAAGACGAAGGTGTCCGCCACGATCGAGACCTGGGACGACTTCATCGCCGTCACGCAGGGCGAGGCCAGCGGCCAGACCTCGGTTCTGGACACGCCCGGCAACCTGACGGGGATCTACTTCTGGGCGAACGACATCGACTGGGCCACGACGGACACTGCGCACCTCGACGCCTGCGAGGAGTTCATCGTCAACGAGTTCGCGCCGCACATCAAGGCGTACGACTCGTACCCGGGCATCGCGCTGACGGAGGGCAAGTACGCGCTCTCCCACGCGTGGAACGGCGACGCTCGCCAGGGCCTGCTCTCGACCGACGACCCCGACCGCTACGTGTGGGGCCTCGGAGCACCGGTGACCGAGCTCTGGATGGACAACTGGTGCATCGTCAAGGGCGCGCAGAATCCGAACGCGGCGCACGCCTGGATCAACTTCATCTGCGACCCCGAGGTCTCCCTGAAGGACCTCGCCTACCACGGCTACAACACCGGGATCGTCGGCGTGCAGGAGGAGGCCGAAGCAGCCGGCCTGGAATTCCTGGACATGATCTTCTTCTCCGACGAACAGGTGGCCACGATGGACCCGGGCGCCGTGAACGAGGCCCAGCAGCGCATCGTCGACATCTGGAACAAGGCCAAGGCCGCCTCGGGAGCCTGATCCCGAGGTGGCGGAGGCGGCAACCGGGAGCGTCGGCGAGGGCGCGGGGCGCCCGCGCCGACGCGCGCCTCGGTTCACCCTTGCGATCCCGGCGTGGCTGTTTTTCCTGCTGTTCTTCG
>DASSDW010000202.1:0-12773 GCA_035696925.1 Actinomycetota bacterium | reverse complement strand
GCGGAGATGAACGTCGTCCGTGCGCGGCGCCTGTGGCCACGCGCGCTCGACCCCGACAGACTGATGGAAGCAGACGAACGAGCGCTCCGCGACCACGCACGGGTCGAGGAGCGGAGGGAGGAGGAGACCGTGGACGTTCAGTTCGGAGACGACGGAGGCGGAGGTGCTCCCCAGGTCGGCATGCCACCACCGGGGACGGTGCCTCCGGATGCGTCCGCATCGACCAACGGCGGGAGGGGCACGGGTCCGCTGCTCCGGTCGATCGCCGCGGACATCTCCACGCTGGTGAGCAAGCAGATCGAGCTCGCCAAACAGGAGTTCGGGGAGATGGTCAGCGCGCGCGCCAAAGCCATCGGCGTCTTCGGCGCCGCCGCCGTGCTGGGATTGTTCGTGATCGGCTTCCTCGGGATGGCCGGCGCCGAGGCGCTGGACCTCGTCCTGCCCCGATGGGCCGCGATGCTGATCATGGCCGTGGTGTTCGGCCTGCTCGCCGCCGTCGCGATACTGGCGGCTCGCAGCTCGCTCCGCTCGGGCGCATCCAAGCCCGAGCTCACGCAAGAGTCGCTGAAGGAGGACGTCCAGTGGGCGAAACAGCAGCTGAAACGATGAAGGAGATCGAGGCGACGAGGAACCGTCTCGACGGCGAGCTCCGGCAGCTCGAGAGCCGGTTGCCCGCTGCGGCGAAGATGACGAAACGAGCGGTCGGCGCCGTCGCGGGCGTGGGTGTGTTGGGTGTCGTCACGAGGTTCGCGCTCCGCAGGCGAGGGAAGAAGGACGGCGACCGTCGCGTCCGGGATCTCGAGAAGCGGCTCGCCAAGCTCGAGCACCGGCTCGACGACTGACCCACCGCATCGTTTACGAGAACGAAACACAGACGTCACCGGTCCGGGCCCTCGGTGTCCCATAAAGGACCCATCCGCGAGTGATGGGGGTTCGGGATGGGGCCAGCGAGCGTGATCGACACCGGTGACACCGCTTGGGTGCTGGGAGCGGCGTCCCTCGTCCTGTTCATGACGCCGGGGTTGGCGTTGTTCTACGGGGGCCTCGTCCGGTCCAAGAACGTGCTCGGGACGATGATGCAGGCGGTCGCCGCGATCGCGATCGTCTCCGTCGTGTGGCTGCTGGCCGGCTACACGCTCGCGTTCGGCCCCGATGTGGGAGGCGTGATCGGCGGGATGGCGCACGTCGGGTTCCGCGGGGTCGGTGGGGTGCCGCACGAACTCGCGCCCACCGTGCCGCACACGGTGTTCGCGGCGTTCCAGCTGATGTTCGCCGTGATCACGCCGGCGCTGATCGCGGGCGCGTTCGCGGAGCGGGTTCGGTTCGGCGGCTACGTGGCGTTCGTGGCGCTCTGGTCCCTCCTCGTCTACTCACCCCTCGCGCACTGGGTCTGGGGCGGCGGGTTCCTCGGACCCGCCGGGATCGGGGCCCTGGACTTCGCCGGCGGCACCGTGGTGCACATCAGCGCCGGCGCGGCCGCCCTCGCGGCGGCCCTGTTCGTCGGGAAGCGCCGCGGCTACCCGAGGGGGAACTTCGCGCCGCACAACGTCCCGATGGTGCTCCTCGGCGCGGGCATCCTCTGGTTCGGGTGGTTCGGGTTCAACGCCGGGAGCGCCCTCGGGGCGAACGGGCTCGCATCTTCGGCCCTCCTCGCCACGCATCTCGGAGCCGCCGGCGCCCTGATCGGGTGGCTCGTGCCGGAGCGGCTCCGGCACGGCAAGGCGACCGCGGTCGGGGGAGCGACCGGCGCCGTCGCCGGGCTGGTGGCGATCACCCCCGCAGCCGGGTTCGTGGGACCGGTGGCCGCCCTGGCGATCGGTCTGATCGGCGGAGCGGTCTGCTTCGCCGCGGTGGAGCTGAAGTCACGGATGGGCTACGACGACACGCTCGATGCGGTGGGCGTGCACATGGTGGGCGGGTTGGTCGGCGCCGTGCTGACGGGCGTGTTCGCGAGCCTCCTCGTGAATCCGGCAGGGGCCGACGGGGGGTGGCTCCAGGTCGGGCGGCAGGCCGCCGCGGCCGGCATCACCCTGGCGTTCTCGTTCGGGGCCACATGGGTGATCCTCCTCCTCGTCGATCGGCTCGTGGGGTTCCGGGTGACACCGGAGGCGGAGGAGGCGGGGGTCGACGTCGCCGAGCACGGCGAGTCGGCGTACGCGTTCCGCGAGCACGGCCGCCACGCGACGCCTCCCATGGCCGCGATGACCGAGGAGGAGCTTTCGGAGATGCGGGAGCGCCTCGTCCTCGAGGCCACCGCCCGTGTCCTCGAAGCGATCGATCGTGGTCGGTGATGCGCCGATCGACGCGCGTCACGCGTCGGCGAAGCCGACGATCTCCCAGGCCTCGACCGGCCTGAGCGCGCCCTTCACCGACAGCGCCCCGCGCTCCTTCGCCCGAACACGATCCCGCACCAGCGCGTAGGTTCGGAACCCGCAGAGGATCGATCCGGGGTCGGCCGCGGTCTGGAGTCGAGCAGCGACATTGACCGCGAAGCCCACCGCCTTGTACGCGCGCATGACCTCGCTGCCGAAGACGCCCACGGTGCAGTGCGCGGTGTTGAGGCCCACCCGGATGTCGGGGTCTGCGGGGATCCCGCGCTCCCGCAATGACGAGGCAAGCTGGCGGCACCGGTCTCGCATCTCCATCGCGGCCTGGACGGCCGCCCAGGCCTGTTCGGCTTCCGGCTGCTCCTGGGGAGCCCCGAACACGGCCATCACGCCATCCCCGATGAAGTTGTCGAGCGATCCCCCGTGCGCGAGCACCACCGCAGTCATCTCCCGGAGGTACCCGTTCAAGACCTCGGCCAGCTCCTCCGGCTCCAGGCTCTCCGATAGGTCCGTGAACCCCACCATATCGGCGAACAGCACGGTGATCCGGCGGCGCTGGAACGGCTCCTCCGCGTGGAGTCGACCGCCGAGCAACCCCTCGGCAACCTGTTGCGGGAGGAAACGCGCAAGCTCGCCCGAGCGGACGAGCTCGGCCATCTGCTCGTCGATCCGTGACTCGAGTCGCCGGCGCGTCTGCTCCAGTTCCGTGATGTCGTGGTAGATGATGTAGAAGCCGATCGGAGCTCCTTCGAGGAGCACACGGACGGCCACGATCTCCACGTCGACCAGCGATCCGTCCTTCCGGGTCCGCCGCCCGATCCGACGGAACGAATCGCCCTCCCACGCCTCCCTGCTCCAAGCGGTCGCCTCCGCGTGGATCTCGGGATCCATCGCGATCAGGTCGTCCAGGTTCGCGCCGATCGCCTCGGCGGTCGTATACCCGAACAGCCGCTCGGCTCCGGGGTTCCAGAGGCTGATGTTCACGTGCTCGTCCACCATGATCACCGCCGCCGGACTCATCTCGACCAGGGACTCGAAGAACCGGCGCTGGCGAACCAGCTCGCCGACGTCCTCGAACATCGCGAACGCGCCGACGAGCTCGTCGTCGATCACGATCGGCACGGATCGGAGCACGACGTCGACGAGCGAACCGTCCTTCCTCGTGCGGCGGGTCACCAGCTGGATCGGCTCGGCGAACACCCGCCTGCTGACCGCCTCGGCCTCCGCACGGATGGAATCGTGGTCGCCCACCAGCTCGTCGACATGCCGTCCGATCGCCTCGGCGGCCGCGTAGCCGAACAGGCGCTCCGCCGCCGGATTCCAGGACATGACGATCAGCTCCGGGTCGCAGGCGACGATCGCCGTGGGGCTCGCCTCGACCAGCGTCTCGTAGTACTGACGCGGGTGGCTCGGTCCGAGCACTTCCGGTGCGGACATCGACGCGAAGCGTAGAGCCTCGGACCGTCCGCCTGCCAGACGGCCGAACGCCTGCCTCGTTGACGCGGGGCGGCCCGCCCGATTGCATGAGGGCCCTATGCAGGCGCTGATACTCGCTCAGCAGGGCGAAGGAACGGACTGGTTCGCCGAGCCGTGGGTGCGGATCGTCATCATCTTGACCGCAGCGCTCCTGGTCACGCTCGTGTCGCGGCTCGTGGTGAGTCGCTTCCGCAAGAAGCTCGAGGGCACGGCGAGCGTCACCCAGGAGCTGAACCTGCAGCGGGCGACGACACTGACCGGTGCGCTGTCGACCGGCCTGATCGTCGTGATCTGGGTGCTCGCGATCCTGATGGCCCTCGGCGAGCTCGGGCAGAACATCGCCCCACTGCTCGCCAGCGCGGGTGTGGCCGGCGTGGCTCTCGGCTTCGGCGCGCAGAGCCTCGTGAAGGACACGCTCTCCGGATTCTTCATCCTGCTCGAGAACCAGTTCGGCGTCGGTGACAACGTGGACGTGCAGACGCCCTCGGGCCGGGTCGCCGGCCGCATCGAGAGCCTGACCCTGCGGATCACCGCCCTGCGTGCCTTCGACGGGACGCTCCACTTCGTCCCCAACGGGAACATCTTGGTCGCCAGCAACCGGTCGAAGGGTTGGGCGCGCGCGATCGTGGACGTCCGGGCCGCCTACGGCGAGGACGTCGAGCACATGCGGAGCATCCTCGAGGAGCTCTTCATGGAGCTCGAGGGCGATCGGACCCTGTCCGAGTGGATCCACGAGGCTCCGAACGTGCTCGGGGTCGAGCGGATGGGGCAGGACGCGCTCGTGCTCCGGGTGGTCGCCGACACGCGGCCCTCCAAGGTGATGGACGTGGAACGGCTCCTGCGCGAACGCATCAGCCGCCGGCTCACGGAGAAGGGGATCAAGATCCCGGTGATCCCGGTCGCCGCGACCGGCCCCGGGCCGGACGGACGCTAGGCGTTCGCCTCCTCGTCGAGGATCAGCGCCTCCCAGGGTTCGAGCCGGAGCGGCCCCTCGACCCGTTCTCCGGCCCGCTGTCTCCCGGTGTCGATCAGGACCGTGCCCGAAGCGGTCGGGAGCGTCGCCGGCCCGTCCCCGTGATTCACGATCACCACCGTCCCGGAGCCGCGCCGCCACGCCCAGACGCCCTCCTGTGACCCGAGCCCCTCGTACGGACCCGAACGGAGGTCCTCTCGATCTCGTCGCACGCCGATCAGGTCACGGCAGAACGTGAGGAACGACGCGGGGTCGTCGCGTTGGTCGGCGACGTTGCGGGAGCGAGCCTCGCCCATCGGGAGCCACGGCTCGACGTGGTCGCCGTCCGAGAAGCCTCCCTGGCGTGTCCACTGCATCGGCGTCCTCCCCTTGTCCCGGCCCGGGTCCTCTGGCCAGTGGCGCCGGCCGACGGGATCCTTCAGCCGGTCGCGGGGGACGTCGACGTTCGGCATGCCGATCTCGTCCCCGTAGTAGAGCAAGGGGGTGCCGCGCAGCGTGAGCAGGATCACGAGCGCCGCGCGGGCCCGGCGCTCGTCGCCGTCACACCACCTCGTCATGAACCGGCCCGCGTCGTGGTTGGAGCCGTTCCAGAGCGGCCACGCACCGCTGGGAAGCGTCCCCTCGGTCCGTTCGACGATCTCCCGCATCTCCGCTCCCGGGGTTGAGAAGACGAACGGCACGTTGAGGGCGAGGTGCAGCTCGTCCTCACCGCTCCCGTAGAAGCGCGCCAGCGACTCGAGGTCGAGCACCCAGGTCTCGCCGAGCAGCACGCGCCGAGGGTCGTATCGATCGGCGATCGTCCGCCACCGCCGGAGCACGTCGTGCGCCTCGGGCCGGTTCATGCTGAAGTCCGAGCGCAGGCCGTGGCGGCGGATGCTGGGATGGTCCGTGTCGAGGGCCGGCGTGTCGTCCCGGAGGGATCGATCCTTCACGAGGGCGTGGGCGACGTCGATCCTGAACCCCGAGATCCCTCTGTCGAACCAGAACCGCACGATGTCGTCGAACGCGTCGGCGACGCCGGGGTTCCACCAGTTCAGGTCCGGCTGCTCCGGCAGGAAGTTGTGGAGGTAGTACTGCCCGGTCGTCTCGTCCCACGTCCACGCCGGACCACCGAAGGACGATCGCCAGTTGTTGGGCGGTGCGCCGCCGGGCCCGCCGTCGGCCCACACGTACCAGTCGCGACGCTCGGACGAACGGCTGGATCGCGCCTCGACGAACCACGGATGCTGGTCGCTCGTGTGATTGGGCACGAGATCGATCAGGACGCGGATCCCACGGTCGGCGGCCTCCGCGACCAATCGATCGAGATCCTCGAGCGTCCCGAAGTCCGGGTCGACATCGGTGTAGTCCGCCACGTCGTATCCCCAGTCCGCGTCGGGCGAAGGGTTGATCGGGCTCAACCAGATGCCGTCGATCCCGAGCCACGACAGGTGGTCGAGATGCGCGATGACCCCTCGGAGGTCGCCGTGTCCGTCCCCGGTGGAATCGGCGAAGGAGCGCGGATAGACCTGGTACAGGACGCCGGCGCGCCACCACGGTGACGCGCCGGCGTCGGGAGCGGACGCGGGCATGGGGGGCAGACTAGCGAACGGCCCCCGATGTGCCGGTTCGCGGCCGCTCGCCCAGACTCTCTCGATGGCGATCGCCGGGGAGCATCAGCGCGGGATACGCCGTGCGTGGGTGGGCGTCACCGCTGCGTTCGCGGCGCACGCGGTGCTCTCCGGCCTCCTCGGGCCGTGGGTCCCACGCATCAAGGCCCAGGCGGGACTGGATGCCTCCGGACTGGGGATCGCCCTGACGGGGTTCGCCATCGGGCTGCTGGCGGGGACCCGAGTGGCGGACCCGGCGATCCGGCGCTGGGGTGGCCGACGCTTCGTTCGCGGCGGGATCCCCGTGATGGGTCTCGGGTTCGCGCTCCTGCCCGCGGCGGGCAACCTCGCGTCGCTCACGCTGCTCTTCTTCGGTATCGGCCTCTTGGCGGGCCTGATCGACGTGGCGATGAACATCGAGGCGGTCGCCGTCGAGCGTCGGTTCGGACGCCGGGTGATGTCGGCGATCCACGGCACCTGGAGCGTGGCGCTGTTCGTGGGCGCCGCGCTCGCATCGGCGGGCATCGCCGGCGGCCTGTCGATCGGGACCCACCTCCCGATCTCGGCCGCGCTGGTCGTCCTGGTGAGCGCCGCGTTCCTCCGGTGGCTGCCGAACCCGGAGGATGCCCCGAAGGAGCTCCCGGACGGGATGCCCGAGGTTCCCGACGATGCCCGAACGGCCGGGCCTCGTGTCCTCCTCCTGTGTCTGGTCGCGGCGGGGTCCTTCCTGGTGGAGGGGATCGCGGTCGAATGGAGCGCCGTCTTCCTCCGCGAGTCGGTGGGTGCCGACCCGAGCGCGGCCGGACTCGGCGTCGTCGCGTTCTCGGCAGGGATGGCGGCGTCGCGCTTCGTCGGGGATCGGCTCGTGGCACGATTCGGCCAACCCACCGTCGCTCGGCTCGGCGCTTCGAGCGCGTTCGTGGCGCTCGCAGTCATGCTGGTCGTCCATCGCGTGGTCCCGACCGTCGCCGCCCTCGGGATCGTGGGCCTCGGCCTCGGTCCCGTGGTTCCCCTCGCGTTCCGGACCGCCGGCCGGACCCCGCGCCGGGGGCACGCGAGTGCCTTGCCGCTCGTGGTGACCGCGGGCTACGCGGGATCGATCGCGGGACCCCTGCTCGTCGGCTTCATCGCCGACCTGGCCTCGCTACGGATCGCGTTTCTCGTGCCGGTCGTCGCCTCCGCGGCGTCGGCGCTCGCCGCGGGGGCGACCCGTGACCGGTGAGCCCTCACCGGATCAGGCGATCGTGCCATCGATCGCCACCTCCGCACCGTCGGGAGCAGGAACGACGACGTTCCCATCGACCTGCCGGCCGTCGACGAGCAACGACGTGATCCGACCGGTGACGCCGACGGATTTGTTGATGGCGATCCGGTAGGTGCTGCCGCGGAATCGACGCGTGGCCTCGAACCCTCCCCACGCCGCTGGCAGGCACGGATCGATCCGCAGGCCGCGGTGCTCGGGACGGATGCCCAGGATCCACTGGGTGATCGCCACGTAGTTCCACGCCGCCGAGCCGGTGAGCCAGGAGTTCTTCGCCTCGCCGGGTGTGGCCGCCTCCTTGCCGGCGATCATCTGCGCGTACACGTAGGGCTCGCACCGGTGGAGGTCGGAGAGATCCTCCCGCGCGGAGGGATTGATCCGCAGGTAACGCTCGAACGCGCGATCGCCGTTGCCAACCATCGCCTCGGCGATCGCGATCCACGGGTTCGTGTGGCTGAACACCCCGCCGTTCTCCTTGTACCCCGGCGGGTAGGAGCTGATCTCGCCGAGCTCGACGTGGTAACGGGAGTACGCGGGTGCCAGGAGCACGAGGCCGTGCGGCGTCGCGAGGTGCTCCTCCACGGCGTCGAGGGCGCGCGCGGCGCGACCGTCGTCCAGCCCGACGCCCGCCATCACGCACATGCCCTGCGGCTCGATCCAGATCCGGCCTTCCTCGTCGGCGCCCGATCCCACGGGACGACCGAAGAAGTCGTACGCGCGCCGGAACCAGTCGCCGTCCCAGCCGTGGTCTCGGATCGCCTGGACCATGCGTCCCCGCTCGCTCCGGATGCGGACGGCGTCCTCCGCCGATCCGTGGAGCTCCGCGAGTGCCGCGAGCTCTTCCGCGGCCAGGACGAACTGTCCCGCGATGAACACCGACTCGGCCACGCCGCCCTCTCGGTTGGGGACCGTCTGGAACGACTCGCCGGGCTCCTCAGAGAACGCGTTCAGGTTGAGACAGTCGTTCCAGTCGGCCCGACCGATCAACGGCAGGCCGTGGGGCCCGAGCCGGTCCGTGGTGAAGGAGAGCGCCCGGCCGAGATGCTCGTACAGCCGTGTCTCCGAACCGGGCTCGTTGTCGTACGGGGCCGGCTCGTCCAGGATCTGCCGGTCGCCGGTCTCCTTCACGTAGGACGCGACGGCGAGGATCAGCCAGAGCGGATCGTCGTTGAACCCCGAACCGATCGCGTCGTTCCCTCGCTTCGTGAGCGGCTGGTACTGGTGGTAGGCGCCGCCCGTCGGCAGCTGCGTCGCCGCCAGATCGAGGATCCGTTCCCGCGCCCGCTCGGGCACCATGTGCACGAAGCCGAGGAGGTCCTGGCTCGAATCGCGGAACCCGATGCCCCGTCCTATCCCCGTGTCGAACGACGAGGCGGACCGGGACAGGTTGAACGTCGCCATGCATTGGTACGGGTTCCACGCGTTCACCATCCGGTCGACGTGTTCGTTGGGTGTGGTGACCCGTACGACGTCGAGCAGCTCGCCCCATCGATCTCGCAGGCGCTCGAGCGCGACGTCGATCTCATCGCTACGTCGGTAGCGTTCGATCACCGGGAGGACCGGCCGGCGGTCGAGTCTCGTCGATCCCGGAGGGTTGAACTTCGCATCGGCCGGGTTCTCCCCGTAGCCGAGGAGGAAGACGATCTCCCGGGTCTCGTTCGGCGCTAGCTCGAGCTCCACCTGGTGCGAGGCGATCGGCGCCCAGCCGTTGGCGATCGAGTTCCGCGATCGACCGTCTTCCACCACCGCCGGCCGTTCCCAGCCGCGGTGCGGGCCCAGGAACTCCTCGCGTTGCGTGTCGAACCCGGACGCCTCCGCCGAGCACGCGAAGTAGGCGAAGTGGTTCCGCCGCTCTCGATACTCGGTCGTGTGGTAGATCACCCCGTCCAGCACCCGCACCTCGCCGGTCGAGAGGTTCCGCTGGTAGTTCGTCTGGTCGTCCCACGCGTCCCAGAGGCAGAACTCCACGGCGCCGAACAATGAGAGCCTCGCCGTCTCGGCGCGGCGATTGGTCACTGCCGTCCGCCAGATCTCGACCGGCGCCCCGAGGGGGACGAGGTACAGGCTCTCCGTCTCGATCCCCGAGGTCCGGGACCCGATCACCGTGTACCCGAGCCCGTGACGGCACCGGTAGTTCTCCAGCTCGGTTCGGATCGGTTGCCACGTGGGCGACCAGATCGCGCCGGTCGCGGCGTCACGGATGTACAGGAAGCGGGCGCCGGTGTCGGCCGGTGCGGCGTTGTAGCGATACCGCGTGAGGCGTCGGAGCCGCGCGTCCCGGAAGAAGGAGTAGCCCCCGGCCGTGTTCGAGATGATCGAGAAGAACTCCTCGCTCCCGAGGTAGTTGATCCAGGGGAGCGGGGTGTCGGGACGCGTGATGACGTACTCGCGAGCCCCGTCGTCGAAACGGCCGAACCGCGTCAAGGTCCGTCGGCGTCCCGTCGCGCCACCCGTCGCTCGATCAGATGGTCGGCCACGCCGATGCTCGTGAACGGCAGCGCCGGTGCCAGCAGCAACGCGATGTCGGAGACCATCACCAGGAGGAACACGAGGAGCGTCACGACCGCGACGGCTGCGGCTCTCGCCTTCCAGGTGTGGATGGGGTCCGCTCGCAGCGCAGCGATGCCTCCCGCGCCGAGGCCCGCCACGAAGCCGGTGACCGCGTCGGGAGCCACGGCCGAGACCGGGATCCCCACGAGGAGCGACAGCACCATCGCGCGGACGACCGCTCCGGGCGCGCGGGGATGCTCGGAGAGGAACGCCAAGACGATGAACACGAACGGCACCAGCGCGAGACCGAAGGCGATCAGCGGGGCGGGCGCTGGGGCCCGTGGATCGTCCGAACCAACCGCCACCACGCCGGCGAGCAGCGACCAGAACGCGGGCGCCAGCACCAGGGTGGCGAGCGCGATGGCCCGCCACTTGATGCGCGGCGGAAGGGGCTCGGCTCCGGCGAGCCCAGAGCCTCGGGCCCGGCGCACCACTCCTCAGCCCTTGACGGCGCCCGCCGTGAGCCCGCGGACGAAGTACCGCTGGAGGGAGAAGAACACGACGAGCGGCAGCGACATCGAGATGAACGCCGCCGCCGTCAGGATCTGCCAGTTCTCGCCCGTCGAGCCCACCAGGTTCCGCAAGGCCACGGTGAGCACGACGTTCTTCCCCGCCCCGCCGAGGAACACGTAGGCGACGAGCAGGTCGTTCCAGACCCACATGAACTGGAAGATCGCGAACGCCGCGATGGCCGGGATCGACAGCGGGATGATCAGGCGCCAGAAGATCGTGAAGTGGTCGGCGCCGTCGATCCGCGCGGACTCGATGATCGAGGAGGGCAACGAGCGGATGTAGTTCGCGAGCAGATACACAGCGAGCGGGAGGCCGAACCCCGTATGCGCGAGCCAGATGCCGAGGAAGGATTGATTCAGGTCCAGATCCGGGATGATGATGTAGTTGCCGAGCGTGATGCCCTGCGTGAACAGCTTCAGGATCGGGATCAGGGCCATCTGGAGCGGGACGACCAGCAGGCCGACGACCGCGACGAACAGCACGTACCGTCCCCTGAACTCCATCCACGAGAAGGCGTACGCCGCGAACGCCGCGATCGTGATCGGGATCACCGTGGCGGGGATCGCCATGGCGAGGCTGTTCATGAACGCGCTCCCGAACTCCTGGCCCTCGATCGCCACCCGGTAGTTCTCGACCGTCCATTGGGCCGCCTCGAACGGATGCGCGAGCGCCGTCCACCATCCCGACGTGTTCACGAACTCCTCGGCGCGGAAGGAGGTGATCAGCACCCCGAGCGTCGGGATCGACCACAGGATCACGATCACGATGATCGTGATGCGGATGAACCAGCCGCCTTCGCGGACGTCTCCCACGTTCCCGCTCCGAGTTTCTTCGATCGGCGCCGGGATCGGGGTGGCGCTCATCGGATCGCCTCTTGTTCGCGGAACCGTCGCATGTTCCAGATCATGACGGGGATCACGGCCAGGAACAGGACGACCGCGACCGCGGCGCCCCGGCCGTTGTGGTTGAGCTGGAAGAACCATCGGATCATCCGTTCCGCCATCACGACCGTGCCGTTCGTCTCCGCGTTCGCCGGCTGGACGAACACGATGTCGAAGACCTTCATCGCGTTGATCACCATGTAGGTGGTGACGACGACGATCGTCGGGACGATGGTTGGCACGATGATGCGCCAGAAGACCTGGAGTTCGGACGCGCCGTCGATCCGTGCGGCCTCGATGATCTCGTCGGGGATCGCCTTGATGGCGGCGGACAGCACCACCATGGCGAATCCCGTTTGCATCCAGACCATGATCACCATCAGGAAGAGGTTGTTCCACGGCCGGAACTCCAACCATCGCTCGGGCTCCTGACCGAGCCCGAGCATGATCCCGTTGAGCAAACCGATGTTGCTTCCGAAGCCCTGCGGACGGTAGCTGTAGATCAGCTGCCACGTGATCGAGGCGCCCGCGAACGAGATCGCCATCGGCAGGAAGATCAACGACTTCGCCACCGCCTCGCCGCGCCGGAGCCGGTCGGCCATCGTCGCGAAAGCGAGCCCGATGCCGACGGCGACGAGAGGAACGAGGACCAGCCACCCCGCGGTGTTGCGGATCGACCGCAGCATGTTGACGTCGGTGAACACGAACCTGTAGTTGTCCAGGCCCACGAACTCCGTCGAGCTGGAGTTCTCGAAGCTGATGAAGATCGTGTTGAACACCGGGTACACGAGAAACACGGTCAGGATGACGAGCGCGGGTCCCACGAACACGTAGGGCCGGACCGTCTCGCGGAACCGTTCGGACAGCAGGTCGACGACGCGGTTCATCACCCAGAACAGCAGGAAGATGCCGCCGGCGCCCACCACGATCGCCACGGTGACGACCGCGGCCCGGTTCGCGTTCGGCTCTCGCAGGTAGTTGAACGCGACGAGGAACAGGACCACGGCGACGGCCGCCCCCACGAGAACGGACACGATCCGGAGCGGAGAGGCGCCGGTTCGCTCCGTCGCGTGCGGTCCGTCGCCGGGATCCGCCGGCTCAGGACCGGTCGATCGTTCCTCGGTCCTCTCCACGAAGCTTCATCCTCTCCTGCGACGCAACCCTCACGCAATCCGGGGGAGCGGCCGCTGTCGCGGCCGCTCC
>DASSDW010000201.1:0-6596 GCA_035696925.1 Actinomycetota bacterium | reverse complement strand
CTCGTATCCTGGATGTTCGACCCCGGCGGCCTCACCGCTCCGGGTCTCCGTCGTCTACGGCCATCGTCTACGGCCATCGTCTAGGGAAGGAAGAACGTCCATGCCCACCATCGATCCGCACGGAGGAACGCTCGTGCAGCTGCTCGTCGACGGCTCCGCCGCCGAGACCCTCCGCGAGGAGGCTCGCAACCTGCCGACCCTCGTCGTCTCCGCACGAGAGCTCTCCGATCTCGAGATGCTCGCCGTCGGCGCGCTCTCCCCGCTCACCGGATTCCCGGGCGAGGCCGACTACCACTCGGTGCTCGAGACGATGCACCTCCAGAACGGCCTGCCCTGGTCGATCCCGGTCACGCTGTCGGTCGACGAGGACGGTGCGCACCGGCTGGGTGGCGCCGACGCCGTGGCGCTGGTCGCCGCCGAGGGAGGCGAGCCGCTCGCCGTCCTGCGGATCAGCGAGATCTTCAAGCGCGACCGGGCCAAGGAGGCGACGTCCGTCTTCGGGACCGAAGACCTCGAGCACCCCGGGGTCAAGGCGCTCCACGACGCCGGCGACCGATGCGTGGCGGGGACCCTCGAGGTGCTCACGCTCCCGCCCCACGAGGACTTCGTGACCTATCGCCAGACGCCGGCCGAGACCCGGGCCGAGTTCGAGCGGCGGGGCTGGCGGACCGTCGTCGGGTTCCAGACGAGGAACCCGATCCACCGGGCGCACGAGTACATCCAGAAGTGCGCCCTCGAGATCGTCGACGGGCTCCTCGTCCATCCGCTCGTCGGAGCCACGAAGGCCGACGACGTCCCGCCCGACGTGCGCATGCGCTGCTACGAGGCGCTGTTCGAGGGCTACTACCCGAAGGACCGGGCGATGGTCTCGGTGTTCCCGGCCGCGATGCGCTACGCCGGGCCGAAGGAGGCGATCTGGCACGCGATCTGCCGGAAGAACTACGGCTGCACGCACTTCATCGTGGGTCGCGACCACGCCGGCGTCGGGGACTACTACGGCACGTACGACGCGCAGAAGATCTTCGAGCGTTTCGAGCCGGGCGAGCTCGGCATCACGCCGCTGATGTTCGAGCACTCCTTCTGGTGCGATCGCTGCGAGGGGATGGCGTCGCCCAAGACGTGCCCCCACGGCGAGGAGGAGCGGGTCTCCCTGTCGGGGACGAAGGTTCGCGAGATGCTGCGCGACGGCGAGCGGCCTCCGCGGGAGTTCTCGCGGCCGGAGGTCGCCGACATCCTGATCGAGGCGATGCGGGGCTAGGACTCCTCTCGGAGATCTCCGACGAGGAGTCCCATCACGAGCAGGTCGACGCGTCCGCCGTGGGCGAACGCGGCCTCGCGGAGGCTTCCCTCGTGGACGAACCCGACGTTCTCGTAGGCCCGGATCGCCCAGGCGTTGTCGACGTTCACGAACAGCGTGATGCGGTGCAGGTTCACGTGGTCGAAGCCGAACCGGCAGATCGTCCGCACGGCGTCGGTGCCGTAGCCGCCGCGCCACCAGGGCCTGCCGATCCAGACCCCCATCTCCGCCGTCCGGGTGGGCGCCTCGATCGTCATGAGGTCGCACATGCCGATCGCGCCCGGCTCGTCGAGCCGTTCGATCACGAGGTTGACGTGGTCGTCCTTCTTCCGCGCGGACTCGATCCAGTCGTGGAACGACTCGACGGGCTGTGGGAACGGCGCGCCGAGGCCGCTCCGCACGCCGTGGTCGTTGAAGAGCTCGTTCAGGACGTCGTCGGAGGGCTCCGGCGCCCGGAGCCGAACGAGTCGACCGGTCAGGAAGGGAGGATGCAACTCCACCGGCGGAGGATAGATGCCGAAGAAGAGGGAACGGATGGCGCACACCGAGGGAGTTGAGCCCCGACCGGGGTCACTGGTAGCCTCGGGCGCGCCGTCGATGCCCCGTCGGATGCACAGGGAGGCACCAGCCACGGCCCCTTCCCGCAGAGTGATCAGGTCCGCCGTCGCGCTCCTCGTGAGCGTCGCTGCGGTCACCGCGATCCCCGCCTGGGCGGACACCGGATCGGAGCTCGAGGCTGCGGAAGCGCGGCTCGACGCCGCACAGGCTGAGCTGGAGAAGGTCACGGGTCTCTGGCAGGAGACGGAGGCGCGGCTCGCGACCGCTCGGGACGCGGCAGCCGCGGCCGCGGCGGAGATCGATCGCCTCGGGGACGAGCTCGCGAGGATCCGCAGGGCCCTGAACGATCGGGTCGCGGCCGCGTTCATGACGGGCGGGTCGTTCTCGATCGGTGCCCTCTTGACGTCGGATTCGATCGGGGACGCCACCGACCGGCTGCAGTACACGCAGAGCGTCGTCCAAGGCGACGCCGACCTCGCGACGAAGGTCGCCGTCACCGCCGAGGAGCTCCGTCGCCAGGAAACCCGCCTCCGACAGTCCGTTCGGATCGAGGCCATCGCGTCGCAAGCGCTCGCGGAGCAGCGCGCCGACCTGCTCCTCCGGATCGAGGACATCGACACCCTGATCGCCGACCTCGAGGCGGAGCTCGACGCCCAGCAGGAGGCAACGCTCGGGTTGGGTGGTGTGGTCTTCCGGTCCGGCGCGATCCAGACGTGCCCGGCGGCCGGCACGCACTCGTTCGTCGACTCCTTCGGCGACCCGAGGCCGGGCGGTCGGTCGCACGCGGGCATCGACATCATGGCGGCGCCGGGCACACCGGTCGTCGCCGTCGCCCCCGGGAACGCCCGACCGGCGGGCAGCATCGGCGGCCTCGGCGCCGTCGTCGAGCATCCGAACGGCGACTGGACCTTCTATGCCCACCTGTCCTCGTACGGGACCCTCGGTTCGGTGTCGACCGGAACCGTGATCGGATACAACGGCGACCACCTGCACTTCGAGTACCACCCGAACGGCGGCGCGGCCGTGAATCCGTACGCGATGCTCCTGGCCGTCTGCTGAGCGCGGGGGTGTAGCATCGCCCCGTGGCCGAGGAGCATCCTGGCAACCGCCGCATCGATCGGATCCGCGAGCCCTCGTACCTGGAGGGAATCGATTCGAAGTCGCTCGAGGACGTACGTGCGCTCCGCGACGAATGCATGGCCGAGCGCGAATACCTCTCCCTGCTCCGCAGGCTCGTCCAGGGCCGCGCAGAGATCCTGAAGGCCGAGCTGGCCTCCCGGGGCAGCGACGACCATCGGCCGCTCGTTGATCGGCTGTCAGAGATCCTCGCGTCCGACGAGCCCGCCACGTCCCGCGGCGAGGCGATGCACGTTTCCCTGCCCGAGGAGGAGATGCTCCTCGCCCGACGCCGGATCGAGCGTCTGGTTGCCGATGCAGGCATCAGCGACCCGACGGAGCTGGACGATCCCAAGCTCGAAGAAGCGATCGAGCTGCTCGCGGGCGAGGAACACGAGGTTTCGGCACAGCGAACCGACGTGCTCGGTGTGCTCGACGCGCTCCAGGACGAGTTGAAGCGGCGCTACAAGGAAGATCCGAGCCTGGCGCTCAGCTGAGGTTCGCGGTGTTCCGGTGGCGTCCCCCGGCTGCCGGCCACGAACCCCCCGGTCGCCCGATACCCCGCTCCCGGAGCCCGTGCGAACGTGTGCCCCGCTTCTCCACAACTGGGGATAAACGAGGACCGGGGCGAAACATGGATCTCGAACGAGGGGGACCCGAGGCCGTGACCAGGGATCCCATCGAGGATTCCGAGGCGGGCTCGCTGCACGACCAGCTGAAGGTGTTCGCCCGTGAGGTCGGCGTCCTGTATTCGGCGGAACGGGTCCGCCGGCGCGAGCTGGAGCACGCACTCGAGAGCGCCCGCGAGATGTACGTGGCCACGATGAAATCCCTCGCCCACGTGGTGGAAGCCAAAGACCCGACGACGCGGGGACACCTCGATCGGACCGCGCACTACGGTCTCGCGCTCGCACGGAAGGTCGACGCCGAGCTCGCGGAGCGACCGGAGGTCGCCTACGGGTTCTTCCTCCACGACATCGGGAAGGTCGGCATCCCGGAGTCGATCCTCTGCAAGACCGGCCCGCTCACCGAGCTTGAGTGGGTCGTGATGCGATCCCACCCGAACCAGGGAGCACGGATCGTCGAACCGATCCCCTTCATGGGAGAGGCCGTCGAGATCGTCCGGTGCCATCACGAGCGGTTCGACGGGGAGGGATATCCGATGGGGCTTCGCGGAGAGGACATCCCCCTGGCCGCCCGCATCTTCTCGATCGCGGACTCGTTCGACGCGATGACGAGCGACCGGCCCTACCGTTCGGCGCTTTCCCTCGACGAGGCCGTCGCGGAGATCCGCGCCGGTGCGGGCACCCAGTTCGACCCGCGCTGCGTGGAGGCGTTCGAGGAGCTCGCCGCGGAGGAGGTCCTCGTCCTCCCCGGGAAGCGCCGCACGCCATCCTTCGCCACCGGCTGAGCCCGGTCGGCCCCGGGCGTCGGTAGGCTTCCGCCCCGATGACCGCTCCCGCCGAGCTCGTCCACGTCGTCCGCAACGGCCTCGTCGAATCGGTGCACACGGGCGATGTCGCCGTCTGTGACGCGGACGGCATCCTCCGCTTCGCGGCCGGCGATCCCGAGCGTCTCCTGTTCGGTCGCTCCTGCGAGAAGCCGCTGCAGGGCGCCGTCTCGTTCTCGGCGATGGACGAGCCGGATCTCCCGGACGACGAGGTCGCCGTGATGTGCGCGTCCCACTCGGGCGAAGCCGTCCATGTGGCGGCCGTGCGGCGACTGCTTCGACGGGGACCCGTTCCGGTCGGCGCCCTCGAGACGCCGCGCGACCGCGCCACCAAAGGAGCCCGTGCGCGGATCTGGGACGGCTGCTCGGGCAACCACGCCGGGCTGCTGGTCGCCGCCGCGCGCCGGGGATGGGATCTCGCCACCTACCGAGCGCCGGGCCATCCCGTCCAGCGACGCGTACTGCGAGCCGTCACGGCCGCCACGGACGTCGAGCGTCCGATCATCGGCGTGGACGGGTGCGGGATCCCGGTCCACGGCGTGCCGCTCAGGGCGATGGCGACGATGTTCGCCCGGTTCGCCTCTCCGGACCGATTGGGACGGCTCGCATCGGCGACCGACCGGGTCGTGCGGGGCATCCTCGCCGCGCCGCACCTCGTGGGCGGCACACGGCGCCTGGACACCGATGTCATCACGGCGGGCGCCGGTTCGGTGATCGCGAAGGAGGGAGCCGAGGGGCTCGTGTGCGCAACGTCCCTCCCGCAGGGGATCGGCATCGCGTTGAAGGTCACGGACGGCAACTGGCGGCGGCTGGCGCCGGCGTTCATCGAGGTACTGCGCACGCTGGACGTGCTCCCGCCGGAGGCCCTAAACCGTCTGGCGCATCACGAACGCCTCCCCGTGCTGGGCGGCGAGGAGCCCCAGGGGGTCGTCGAGGCGGTCGTCCGTCTCCGCCGACCCCGATGAGGCGACGGGACGATCGCCCCGTTCTCTCGACGTGGGATGAAATCGGGTCCCTCGGGAGGTTGCACCTGTCCGTGAGCATCCGAGCAACCCGACCGCGCGTCGCCGTCCTGGCCGTGCACACCTCACCCGTCGACCAGCCGGGGACCGGTGACTCGGGAGGGATGAACGTCTACATCCGCTCGGTCGCCGAGCGCCTCGCCGGCCAGGGGATCGAGGTCGACCTCTTCACGAGGTGCCGGGGCGGGGCCACGCACGACGTCCGCGAGATCGCGCCGGGCATCCGGGTCGTGAGCGCCAAGGCGGGCCCGTGCCAGCCCATACCGAAGTCCGCGGTCCAGCGGTACCTCCCGGAGTTCCTGGGCGGCGTCCTGCGGGTCGCCCGCGAGGACGGCAACCGCTACGACCTGATCCACAGTCACTACTGGTTGTCCGGATGGGTCGGGCGCGCCGCGAAGGGCATCCTCCGCGTCCCGCTCGTCGCGTCGTTCCACACGCTCGGCAAGGTCAAGAACTACTCGCTCGCGCACGGGGAGACGCCGGAGCCGGCCGAGCGGCTCCGTGGCGAGGAGCGGGTGATCGGCGAAGCGGACCGCATCCTCGCTCCGACGCCGGAGGAGGCGGGCCAGCTCGTGGGTCTCTACGGCGCCGATCCCGAACGGGTCCGGATCGTGCCTCCCGGTGTGGATCACGCGATCTTCCGGCCGCAGGATCGGGACGTCGCTCGATCGCGTCTGCACCTGTCCGGTCTGCGCCTCGCCTTGTTCGTCGGTCGTCTGCAGTCCCACAAGGGTCCCGACGTTGCGATCCGGACGATCGCCGAGGTGGCTGCGAGGAGTCCGGTGCTGGCCGAGGATCTCGTGCTCGCGATCGTGGGCGGCCCGAGTGGGCAGCACGCCGTCGCGGAGGTCGCGCGCCTGATGGAGCTGGCGACCGCCCTCGGGGTGGCCGACCGGGTGATGCTCTTCCCTCCGCAGCCGCACGCGCGGCTCGCCGACTTCTACTCGGCGGCCGATGTCGTGCTCGTGCCGTCGCGATCGGAGTCGTTCGGTCTCGTGGCGCTGGAGGCGCAAGCTTGTGGGACGCCCGTCGTCGCGGCGGCCGTCGGCGGTCTCCGGACCGTCGTGCGGGGAGGCGGGCTGCTCGTGGAAGGACACGACGCCGCCGACCACGCCGATGCGGTGCGCGCCGTCCTCGGCGACCCCGCGCTCTC
>DASSDW010000200.1:0-2104 GCA_035696925.1 Actinomycetota bacterium | reverse complement strand
CTCGCCCCTCCTCCGATCACGACGATCTCGGGATCGAGGACGTTCACGAGACCCGCCACCCCCTCGCCGAGCCGTCGGCCCACCTCCGCGAGGATCGCGGCGGCGTCGCCGTCGCCGTCCCGTGCCGCCTGGCTCACGATCTCACCGGTCACGCGGCGGGGATCGCCGCCGACGAGTCTCCCGATCGCGCCCGCGGGGTCCTCAGCCACCGTGCGAGCGCCGGCCCGCGCGATCGCCAGACCGCTCGCCACCTGCTCCCAGCATCCGCGGTTCCCACAGCCGCACACCGGACCGCCCGGCTCGACGATCACGTGCCCGATCTCACCCGCGAGACCGTGGGCACCCCGGACGACCTGGCCGCCCATCACGAGCCCGCCCCCGATGCCCGTCCCCACGCCGACGAACAGGGAGTCGTCGTAGTCGCGGGAGGCGCCGAGGGACCGTTCGGCCCAGGCAGCCGCCGTCGCGTCGTTGTCCACGTTCACGGGCAGGGAGAACGCGGCGTGCAGCTCCGCTTCGAGCGGCAGGTTGCGCCAGACGAGGTTGGGGGTCGTCAGGAGCACGCCGGTGCGGGCGTCGACGAGACCCGCCATGCCGATCCCGATGGCCACCACGTCGTCGTCGATCACGGACGCGATCGCTGCTTCGATCGCCGGAAGCGCGGCATCCTGGTCGGAGGCCGGCGTGGCGACCACGGTGGAGGCTTCGATCGACCCCTCGACCGTCATCCGGAGGGCGGCGATCTTCGTCCCGCCGACGTCGACGCCGACCGCGCTGCGGTCGCTCACTCGATGTCGATACGCGTGAGCGTCGGCGCGGCGTCGGCGTCGGCCTGGTCGGCGCGTGCCCCGAGCACCGCGGTCATCGCGAGCAGGAACTCGCGGCCGGCGTTCAGGAGGTGCTCGATCGCTTCGGGCTTCAGCGGTTGGACGGCGGTGACGGCCAGGCAGATCGGGCAGAACCCCACCGTGCAGACCTGTTCGCCCGAAGCGTGCGTCTCCGGCTCGGGACCCGTCGACCCTCGTGCCCGGCTCCGCTTCGCGGTCTCGGCCATGGTCAGCTCCTTTCGACCGGACGGGGCTCCCGTCCGAACAGGATCTCGAGATGATCGCCCGCGAAGTTCGCCTCGCGGACCGACATCCGCTTCAGCGACTGCGGCAGGATCAGGTTCCTCTTGTACGCGCCCACGCGGATGAACAGCTCCTCCCCCCGTCGATGGATGTCCATGTCATCGCGGGAGGCGAACGGGAGCCGCATCACGAGGACGTAGCCGGGCCCGCGTTTCCGCACGCGGATGGGGTCGTCCCGATACAGGATGTCGGCGGCGTCCAGCTCCCCGTAGATCTCGGTGGCCATCTCCTCGAGCAGCCCGACGCCGATCATCTCCCGGTCGAAGAGACGCGACGTGAGGATCGGCACGGGCTCGAAGGACTCGTGGACGGTGGCGAGGTGCTCCGCCTGGATGTCCTTCCACTTGCCGAAGTACGGATCGGTCACATCGGGCGGGAGGACGCGGTTCACGACCACCGCATCCACGCGATAGCCGAACAGGCCGAGGTACGTGTACGTGCGCCGCGCCTCGGCGATGACCATCTTCTCCGGGTTGACCACCAGGCGAACCGACGACGTGGCCTCGTCGGTGAGGATCTTCTTCACCGCGTCGAGGTTCCGGTGGAGGCGTTCCACCGCATCGAACACGCGGTCGCCCGCGATCGGCAGGGACGTCACCCGCGACACGAGCGGGCGAACCGTCTTCACGATCCTCCGCTCCACGGGGAAGATCCGTTCGATGTACCACTGCATCACGTCCGGGAGGGAGAGCAACCGGAGCGTCTCGGCCGTCGGCGCGCAGTCCACGATCAACACGTCGTACGCCCCGCTCTCGACGTGCGTCTTGACGTCGATCAGGGCGAAGATCTCGTCAAGGCCGGGGAGCACGGTCAGCTCCTCCGCCTGGATCGTTTCCGTCCCGGCCCAGTTCATCAGTTGGATCATGTAGTCCTGGATCTCTCGCCAGTTGTCCTCGAGTCGCTCCTGAGCGTCGATCTGCTGCGCCCAGAGCCGCTCGGCGATCTGCGTGGGGTGCGACCCGATCTCCTCGTCG
>DASSDW010000199.1:0-27075 GCA_035696925.1 Actinomycetota bacterium | reverse complement strand
GGCGCCATCCGTGATGGCGGTCGCGACCTCCACGACGGTGGACCTGTCCTGGGCCGACGGCGGGAGCGAGACCGGCTACCGGATCGAGCGCTCGACGGAAGACTCGATCGAATGGACCGTGATCGGCACGACGGGCATGGATGTCACCGCCTACACGGATTCGGCGCTGCTCCCGGAGACCACCTATCTGTACCGGGTCGTCGCGACGAACGCCGGGGGCGATTCTCCGCCGTCCGCCGTCGTCTCGGTGACGACCCTGGAGGAGAAGACCGACGGAGGGACCGTGCCGGAACCGACGCCCGGATCCGACAACGGCGGCAAGGCCAAGGACGGCGGCGCTGCGATCGAGGACGGCGGCGCTGCGATCGGGGGCGGAGCCACCGCCATCGTCGAGGGCGGCGCCGCCGCGATCGAGGGCGTCGTCTCGGCTGAGGTAGCCAACGCCCAGGCCAAAGCACAAGAGAGTCTCGCTCCCGTCGAGGACGCGGTCGCCATCGTCGACCAGAGCTCCGCCGCCCTGACCGGTTAGCCGGCTCGGCCGACAAGTCCGGTGCCCGGCCCGCTCCGCGTCACACGCTCGGTCACGATCCCGGAGAAGGAGCTGCGGTGGCGCTTCAGCCGGTCGTCCGGACCCGGGGGACAGTCGGTCAACACGGCGGACTCGCGGGTGCAGCTGAGCCTCGACCTCACCACGACCACCGCGCTCGGGCCGGTGCAGCGTGCCCGCGCGCTGGAGCGGCTGGCCGATCGGCTCACCGACGGCGTGCTCACGATCACCGCGCAGGAGGAACGATCGCAGCTGCGGAACCGGGAGGCCGCGGAGGAACGGCTGAAGGGCATCCTCGCGGCGGCGCTCGCCCCACCACCCCGCGTGCGCCGGGCCACGAAGCCCGGCAAGCGGGCCGTCAACCGGCGCATCGCCGCGAAGAAGCGACGCTCGAGGATCAAGGAGCTCCGTCGCGTGGACGAGGAGTAGCGGCCTACTCCGTGTGGTCGAGGCCCCGCTTGATCGCGTACCGCATCAGCTCGTAGCGGCTCCGCAGGTGCAGCTTCGTGAGGATGTTCCGCACGTGGTTCTGGACGGTCTTCGTGCTGATGAAGAGCTCCTTGGCGATCTCGCCGTACGCGTAGCCCTTCGCGACGAGCCGCAGGATCTCGTTCTCGCGCTGCGTGAGCCCCGGCTCACCGGGTTCCACGTCCGCCGTCCGACGGAACTCCGACAGGAGGAGCCCTGCCAGCGAGGGTGTGAACACCGCGTCGCCCGCGTAGACGCGCGTGACACCGTCGGCGAGCTCCGCTGCGGTCGACGTCTTCAACAGGTACCCGGCGGCGCCGAGCTTGATCGCCTCCAGGACGTTCGCCTCCGCCTCGGACGCGGAGAGCACCAGGATCTTGACGTGAGGGAGCTCCTCGGCGATCGCCTTGATCGCGTCCACGCCCTGGACGGTGGGCATCGAGAGATCCATCAGCACGACGTCCGGCATCGACCGCCGGACGACGTCGATCGCCTCCCCGCCGTCGGAGGCCTCACCGACCACGGTCGCCACCCCCGAGCCCTCGAGATCGGCTCGCACGCCGTCGCGGAGCGAGGGGTGGTCGTCGACGATCACGACCCGGATCCGTTCGGGCTCGTTCTCGCTCATGGCTCCGTCACCTCGTCCGGAGCCGCCGGCAGGCGGAACTCGACCTCCGTGCCCTTCCCCGGCGCGCTCACGATCCGCATCGTCCCACCGACCTGCTCGATCCGCCCGCGCATGCTGCGCGTGATCCCGAGCTTGCCGTCGGCCGCCATCGACGCCTCGTCGACGTCGAAGCCGACGCCGTCGTCGCGGACGGAGATCGAGATATCGGCCCCGTCGCGCTCGCCGAAGATCGTGACCCCGGTCGCCTGCGCGTGCCGCACGACGTTGTCGAGGGCCTGTCGCACGGCCGCGGAGACCTCCTCGGCGCCGCTCGCTCGGATCCAGACCGGATCGACGGTGGACACCGTGACCGTGAGGCCCGAGATGCCGAACGCGGCCGCCTGCAACACCGTTCGCAGCGGGAGCGCGCCTTCCGGCGCATCCTCTGGCTGTCGTTGGAGGAGCGAGCGGAGGGCGCGCTCCTCCGCCTCGACCACCTGCACGAGCTCGGCCACCTCGGACCCCGCCACGTGCGGCTGCGCGGAGAGCTGGCCGCCTCGGCGATGCACGAACGCGAGCGACTGCAGGACGGAGTCGTGCAACGTTCGGGCCATCGCCTCCCGCTCCCGCGCGCGGGCGGCGCGCTCACGTTCCACGATCGCGGCCTCGTTCACCCGTCGGAGATCGTGCGCCGCCCGCTCGAGCGTGGCCGAGAACAGGCCGATCGTGACGGCGCCGAACACGTAGTACACGCCCGTCGTGATCACGCCGGCGATCTCGCCGGCCGAGAGCTCTCCGTACGGAAGGTCGTTGAGCGGGCGCGAGAGCGCGAGCGGAACGAAGAAGACGCCCGCCACCGCCAGGCCGGGCACGAGGCCCGCGGCGGCGGCCCACGTCAGGACGGTCGACAGCGGATACGCGGCGGCGAGGAACGGCTGTTCGCTGAGCGAGCCCGGCTCGGCGAGCAGCGGTGCGACCAGGAGGAACCCGGCCGAGACGAGCAGGTCGATCCACCGGACCACCGGCAGATCCCAGGACCGGAACCACGTGATGACGCCGATCCAGATGCCCAGGGCGGCGAGGACCGACCAGGTGAGTCCCGGCTGGGCGTGAGGGACGATCGCCGCGAGCACCACCGTCAGCACGAACGACGCGCATCGGTACACGAGGATCCCGAGCCCGAGCCCTCGCCGCCCGGGCTCCGCCTCGGGGAGGAGGTCGTGCTCCACCACTGGCTCCTTCGCGGGTCGCGGGCCGAGTGTACGCCCGGTGTCGCGGGGAGCGTTCATGGGTTGCCGACGGATCGCTGCCGGATCGGCGCCCGGACGCACCGGCGGGGGATCCGCGCGCGAAGGAATCGCTTCCGGTTACGTGCGACGCGCGCCCGGGGCCATGCGACCGAAGCCCTGGCCGGCGGGGATCCGCCACGCCGTGTACACGGCGAACGCCATCCACGCGATGTCGAAGCCGCTGAAGTTCTGCGAGAACGTGTCGGTGAACAGGGAGAACGTGTCGCCGGAGAAGAGCGGGAGCGCCTCGCTCCCGAGACCGAACCGCTCCCTGAGGACATCACGGCCGACGAGCACGAGGGTGAAGTACTTACCCCAGAGGATGCCGAGCGCGGCCGTGAGTGCGGCGATCACCTGGAGCGACACATCGCGCGTGCCCCGCGCGAGCAGCGTGACTCCGAAGCCCGCGAGGATGCCGACGCCGATCGCGGCGATGCCGAGCTCCGTGTCGATCGACTTCACGAGGTACCCCCACGCGATGCCCCCGACGATCGCGCCGACGAGGCCTCCCACGAGGGCCAGCGCGAGGTCCGCGCCGGCGGGCGGTGGTGGCGGGGTCGCCGCGGGCTGCTCCGGCGGCGGCGGCACCCATTCCGACGGCGGTGGTGATGTGGGCGCCGACGGCAGCTCGTCCTCGGGCTTCATCGTCCCTCCTCGTTGAGGTGGCGTGCGTACGCTACCCCGAGCTGAGGAGGTCCTTGGGAAGCCGGCCCCGTTCGTCCGCGAGCGCGCGCCATCGCTTCGGGCCGGGCCGGTCGAGGAGTGCCGGCACCGTCCGCAGCGTGAAGTCCGCGGGCGAGACCGAGCCCAGCTCCTCGGGCGCAACGGGGAACGAGACCGTCCCGTCCGTCCGGGCACGCGCGGAGTACAGCGCCACGATCGTCGCGCCGGTCCCGTTCCGCGACGGATCCAGCATCACGCGCCCTCCCCGCTTCGCCTTGCGGAACGCCGCGGTCACGAGGTCGGGACGGCGCTCCACCACGACTTCGGTGAGCCGCGTCACGCCGGCGCGGAGCTCGTCCTGGCCGACCCTCCGCTCGATCGGCACCACGACGTGCAGCCCTTTCCCGCCGGTCGTCTTGATCCCGAACGGGAGGCCGAGGTCGTCGAGCACCTCGAGGACGAGGAACGCGACCTCGACGGCCATCGCGAACGCGTCGTCCGCCGGGGGATCGATGTCCACCACCAGGAGATCGGGCTTGTCGAGACGGTCCCGCCGCACCGGCGCCGGGTGGAACTCGAGGACGGCCTGGTTCCCGAGCCACACGAGGGTGGGGAGGTCCTGGCACACGACGTAGTCGACGTCACGCCCGGCGCTCGGGGCGGGGATGCGCGTGGTGCGGACCCACGAGGGCGCGTAGGTCGGCGCCGCCTTCTGGTAGTAGCGCTGGCCCCCGACGCCGTCCGGCGCCCGGACCATCGTGACCGGCCGGTCGTGGAGCCAGGGGAGCATGTCGTCCGCGACGGCCCGCAGGTAGTCGGCGTAGTCCTGCTTCGTGAAGCCGAGGTCGGGCCAGAGTTGCTTGTCGGGCCTCGAGATCGTGACCTCGCGAGATGGGCGCGTCTTCGGATTGGTCCCGGCCATGACCGGCATCGTAGGCTGCTTCGGACTCAGCCGACCGAACGGAGGACGCAGCGTGGCCGACCAGCGGAGCGACGACATCTCGGTCGTGGGACGCGGCGCGAAGATCGAGGGCACGCTCACCTCGGCGGGCTCCCTCAGGATCCACGGCCGCCTCACCGGCGCGATCACCGTGGAGGGCGAGGTGTCGGTCGCGGCCGGCAGCGAGGTGAAGGCCGATATCAACGCCCAGACGATCAGCCTCGCCGGACGCGTGAAGGGCAACCTCACCGCGCCGGGCGCGGTGGTGCTGCCGGAGCAGAGCCGCGTCGAGGGGGACGTGCGGGCCCAGAACGTGACCGTGCACGGCGCCGTCAACGGTGACGTCGTGGCGGAGCAGGGCGTTCGCATCGGCGGCCAGGCGCGCGTCGAGGGCGACATCACGTGCAAGACGCTCGCGATCGAAGAAGGCGCCTACTTCGCCGGCCGTTCGAACATGTCCGACACGGGCCGCTAGGAACGATCGGCGGCTGACGGGTCCTCGGCCCTCCGCACCGGACCACCGGGTCGGCTACGCTCGGCGGATCGGGTCTGGTCAACCGGACCGCCCCGGGAAGCGACGGAGGTGGTGCTCGTGCGGCGCATGACGCTCGCGTGGTCCGTGGTCCTGTCACTGATGCTGGCGATCGCCCTCGCTCCCACGGCGAACGCGGCGTTCCCCGGAGGGAACGGGGAGACGGCGTTCGGTCGAACGATGAACGGTCAGAACGACATCTGGATCGTTCGCCCCGGGGTCACCGGCACGAACCGGCTGACGCACACCGCGCACCGGAACGAGGGCATGCCCGATTACAACTCCGCGGGCACGCTGATCGCCTTCTCCCGCTGCGGGGAGGGCGACTTCCCGAACTGCGACATCTGGTCGATGAACGCCGACGGGACGGCCGAGGTTCGGCTCACGTTCACCCCCGACGTCCAGGAGACCTGGCCGACCTGGTCGCCCGACGGGATGCAGATCGCGTACAACTCGGATGCCGCCGACCCGTCGCAGGACATCTGGGTGATGGACGCGAACGGCGCGAACCAGACCCAGCTCACGCTCACGAACGGGTTCGACGCGTTCCCCGAGTGGTCGCCGGACGGCACGAAGATCGCGTTCACGAGCGACCGCGCAGCGCTCGACGACATCTGGGTGATCGACGCCGACGGCTCCAACCCGACCCGCCTCACGACCGGACCCCGGGTGGACGAGCGCCCGGACTGGTCGCCGAACGGGGTGCGGATCGTGTTCTCTCGGAACGGGAACATCTGGAAGATGCGCTCGGACGGGAGCCATGAGGTCAAGCTCACGTTCAACACGCTGCACGAGTTCGCCCCGACGTTCTCGCCGAACGGGAGGCGCATCGCGTTCGATCGACGGTCCAAGGACGGGTTGCGGTTCAACATCTGGACCATCCGGGCGGACGGGTCCGGAGCCGTCCATCGCACGTTCGCGAGGTTCGACTTCGCCCCCGACTGGCAACCGCTCTAGCCACACGTGGATCGGCAGACCCGCTACGCGAAGACAGCCGAGGGGTCCACATCGCGTATCAGGTCGTCGGTGTCGCGACGCTCGCTGGATCGTCGGAGGTCGTGTCACAGAGGGTGAAGGACCTCGTCGCGGCAGCGGGCTCGCGTTCGAGGACGCCGGCGAGCACGAGCTCAAGGGCATCCCCGACCGCTGGCGCCTCTACCGCGTGACCGGGTAGCCACGACAAATCCCGAAAGCGACGGAGGGCGGGTCCGTCCCTCGACGTACCCGCCCTCCGATGTGGCCGTGGGGATCAGGCGACGACCCGGCTCATCTGACGGTCCCGGTCGCGCGCGACGAGCTCGCCGAATCGAGCGACGAGCCACACCGCGGACAGGCCGACCAGGGCGTAGATCACGCGGGTGAACCCGTTGGTCTCGCCGAAGTCGAGGCCGGCGATCGTCGCGACGAGATCGAACTCCGCCACCGCCACGAGGCCCCAGTTCAGGGCGCCCACGATCGCGAGTGCCAGCGTCAAGACATCGAGCTTCTTCATCTTTCTCCCTCCCCTCGATCTCTCCGTTGTGCGTGTAGAGGTTCTGTCTAGAGTGAGGAGAGACTCCGCCACACTCAGGTGTCAAGGGTCTGTAGAGAATCCTATCGAGATGTTGTACGGTTCCGTCGTGAGCAGGCAGGAGGGGTACCTACGGATCGGCGAGCTCGCCCGGCGCACGGGGACCTCCCCGGAGCTCCTGCGCGCATGGGAGCAGCGGTACGGCCTGCTGCAGCCGTCGCGTTCGGAGGGGGGGTTCCGCCTCTACTCCGACCAGGACGAGGCGCGTGTCTCGCGCACGAAGGCGTTGATCGCGCAGGGATTGTCTGCCTCGGAGGCGGCCCGCCGCGCCCTCGTTCCGGTGGCTCCCCGGGAAGAGGCAGAGGATGGAGCGCCCGCTGAGGGTCTCGCCACGGAGCTCCGGGAGGCACTGGATCGCTTCGACGCGGAGAGGGCGGAGCGTGTGCTCGACCGCATGCTGGCCGCGCTCTCGCTCGAAACGGCGATGCAGGACGTGCTCTTGCCGTACCTGCACCTGCTCGGGGACCGGTGGGCGACCGGTGAGGTGTCGGTCGGTCAGGAGCACTTCGCGTCGTCCCTGATCCGGGGGCGGCTGCTCGGGCTCGCCCGTGGCTGGGGCGCGGGCGATGGTCCGTCGCTGCTGCTCGCGTGTCCGCCCGGTGAGGAGCACGACCTCGGGCTGATCATGTTCGGCATCGCCGCGTGGCGTCGGGGATGGCGGATCACGTACCTCGGGCAGGACACACCGATCGCCACGATCGAGCAGGCCGTGGAGGTCGTGAAGCCGGCCCTCGTCGTTCTGGCGATCGCCGAGGGCAGCCTGCTCGGCTCCCACACGCACGAGCTCCGCATGTTGGCCGCCCGGGTCCCGGTCGCCGTCGGCGGGGGGGTCAGGCCGGAGGAGCTGGCGGGCCTCGGCATCCGGCTGCTCGAGGGTGACCCCGTCGATGCCGCCCGCACCCTCACCGTCTGATACGCGGAGCCCGATCAGGGTGGCCGCCGCGACGAGGACCGGCTAGGAAGCTGTAGGTCGCTCGGGCCATAATCCCCCATGGCTGTCGGCGAGGGGCGTGCGGGCGACGCCCAGATCCGGACGTTCCTGATCGCCGACGTCCGCGGGTACACGGTCTTCACGCAGGAGCACGGCGACGAGGCCGCTGCCCAGTTGGCCGGCAAGTTCGCGGCCGTGGCGGGCCCGATCCTCGAGGCACGCGGCGGGTCGAACCTGGAGCTCCGCGGCGACGAGGTCATGGCCGTGTTCGACTCCGCGCGACAGGCGATCCGGGCGGCGATCGAGCTGCAGCGGCGCTTCGTCGACGAGACCGTGGCGGATCCGACGCTGCCGCTCGCGGTCGGGATCGGCCTGGACGCGGGGGAGGCGGTGGCCGTCGACGACGGGTACCGGGGCGGGGCGCTCAACCTGGCCGCTCGACTCTGCGGGATCGCCTCGCCGGCCGAGATCCTCGCGAGCCCGGCGGTCACGCACCTCGCGAGGAAGGTCGAGGGCGTCGCCTACGTCGACCGTGGACCTGTCCACCTCAAAGGCCTCGCGGACCCGATCCATGTGGTCCGGCTCCGGGCCGAGGCGAACGACGCCGCCGACGACATGGCGTTCCGGCGAGCGCTCGGCGCGAGGGCGGCCACACTCGCACCGGCGGTCCCAGGCGCGATCGTCGGGAACCCCTACAAGGGCCTCCGCGCGTTCGAGGAAGGCGACGCGGCCGACTTCTTCGGACGCGACGAGCTGATCGAGGAGCTCGTGAAGCGCCTGGGGCAGACGAGGTTCCTCGCGGTGGTCGGCCCGAGCGGGAGCGGCAAGTCCTCGGTCGTGCGCGCGGGGCTGATCCCGGCGCTCCGCCGCGGCGCGATCGCCGGCTCCGAAGGATGGCGCATCGCCGACATGTTCCCCGGCGCGGGTCCGCTCGACGGGCTGGAAGCCGCGCTCCTCCGCGCCGCCCCGGATCCGCCCGCGAGCCTGATGGAGCAGCTGGAGCGCGACGGGCACGGTCTCCACCGGGCGGTGCTGCGACTGCTCCCCTCCGACGGATCGGACCTCGTCCTCGTGATCGACCAGTTCGAGGAGGTCTTCACGCTGGTGGAGGACGAGGCGGCCCGGACGCATTTCCTCGAGAGCCTCGAGACGGCGGCGACCGATCCTCGCAGCCGGCTCCGAGTGGTCGTCACCCTCCGCGCCGACTTCTACGACCGGCCGCTCCTGTACCGGGGCTTCGCCGAGCTGTTCAAGTCCCGTGTGGAGGCGGTGATCCCGCTGTCCGCCGAGGAGCTCGAGCGAGCGATCTCCGGTCCGGCGGAGCGCGTCGACGTCGCGCTGGAGCCGGGTCTCGTCGCCGCGATGCTCGCGGACGTCGCGGAAGAGCCCGGGGCGCTCCCGTTGATGGAGTACGCCCTGACCGAGCTGTTCGAGCGCCGGGACGGGAGGATCCTCTTCCTCGAGGCGTACCGGCAGATCGGCGGGGTTTCGGGTGCGCTGGGCCGGCGGGCCGAGGAGCTCTACGCGGAGCTCGATGACGACGGGGAGGAGGCCGCTCGCCAGCTGTTCCTCCGGCTCGTCGCGCTCGGGGAGGGCACCGAGGACACGCGGCGACGGGTGTCGCGCGCGGAGATCGCGTCGCTCGACGTCGACCAGCATGCGATGACGACCGTCCTCGACACCTTCGGGGCCTCGCGGCAGCTCTCCTTCGACCGGGACGGGCGCACCGGCGAGCCGACGATCGAGCTTGCCCACGAGGCCATCCTCACGGCCTGGCCGCGGCTGCACCGGTGGATCGACGCGGCACGGGAGGACCTGCGCACGGAGCGGCGGGTCGCCACCGCCGCGCGCGAGTGGGTCGAGGCCGGTCGCGACCCCTCGTTCCTGCTCGGCGGCTCCCGGCTCGAGCAGGCCGAGGCGTGGCAGGCCTCCTCCGGCATCGCCGTCACCCCGGCGGAGCGTGAGTACCTGGACGCGTCGCGGAAGGACGAGGACGCCCGCACCGCCCACGAACGCGACCTGGAACGCCGGTCGGTCCGCCGACTCCGCGCCGTCGTCGGCGTGCTCGCCGTCGCATCCCTCGTCGCCGTCGGCCTGACCGTATTCGCGATGACCCAGCGGGGACAGGCTCAGAAGGAACGTCGCGTCGCGATCGCGAGGGAGCTCGCCGCGGCCTCGGTCGCCAACCTCGACGTCGACGCCGAACGGAGCGTCCTGCTGGCGCTCGAGGCGGTCGAGACAACCCGTGCCGTTGACGGTGACGTCCTCCCCGAGGCGGAGGATGCGCTCCATAGGGCGGTGACGGCGTCGCGGATCGAGCTCTCCGTTCCCCGTCTCGGCGGTGCGCTCGACTGGAGCTCGCAGGGCGTGTTCGTCACCGAGGGACCTGAAGACAGCGAGACGATCGACATCCGCGACGCCGAGACCGGGGAACCCGCGCTGCCCGCCTTCCAGGGGAACGACGTCGATATCAACGACGTCGCGTTCTCGCCCGACGGCTCGATGCTCGCCACGGCCGGCGACGACGGTGCGCTGATCGTCTGGGATCCCGAGACCGGCGAGCGGCTCGCGGACTCGACGTTCGATCCGAACGGTTGGCCCCCCGAGGACACGCCTGTCGGTTCCCCCTCGTTCAGCGCCGACGGATCACTCGTTTCCGCGGCGTGGCCGTTCCAGGACTTCGTTCGGGTCGTCGAGTCGTCGACGGGACGGCAGGTCCGCAGGATCGAGGCACCAGGCCTCGGGATCTCCGACACTGCGCTCAGCCCGGCCGGCGATCGGATCGCGGTGTCGTATGCCCTGAAGCCGGAGGCCGCCGTGTTCGATGTCCGGTCTGGCGACCAGCTCTTCACGCTGCGACACCCCGTTTCGATCAACAACCTCTCGTGGAGCCCGGACGGCCACCGGATCGCGACCGCCGGGGGCGACTTCGGGGTCAGGGTGTGGGATGCCCAGACCGGCGAGCTCGTGACCGAGCTGCTCGGGCACACGGGCTCCGTCATCACCGTGGATTGGGCGCCCGACTCGCATCGCCTCCTCAGCACCGCCAGCGACGGCGTGGCGAAGATCTGGGGGGTCGAGGAGGCCGGCGGCCGGGAGCTTCTCTCGCTGGCGGCGAAGGAGACGAAGTCGCCGACGTGGGGGGCGTTCTCGCCCGACGGGAAGAAGGTGCTCACGGGGGATCTCGAGATCACCGCCGCCAAGATCTGGGACGTGAGCGAGACCGGCGGCGCGGAGGTCAGGAATCTCCCGACCAATCCGACGCCGGTGACGCTCGCGTTCCTCCCCGACGGCAACCTGGTCGCGCCGATCGAAGGCTCGTCTGTCGCGGTCTGGGACGTCGGGACGGGGCGCAACCTCCGCACGATCGGTCCGGGAGGCGGAGGCGACGAGCCGGTCCTCACCGTCGCCGTCGATGCGGACGGCACGCGTCTGGCCACCCAGCCGCTCTTCACAGGAGCTGTGGACCTCTGGAACGTGGCGACGGGCGACGCGGAGGGGAGTATCGATCGACCCGGGGAGGTGTCGGACCTCACCTGGGGGTCCGACGGGCGCCTGTTCGTGTCGAGCTACGACGGCACGATGGCCATCGTCGACGAGCACGGGGAGCCGGTGAGCACGATCTTCGAGCCGGACGGCTACCTGATCGAGGACGCGGATCTCAGTCCCGACGGACGCCTGATCGCGACCGCGATCAACCACGGGCGCAACCCGCTGCTCGCGAGGGTCAGTCTGCGGAAGTCGGGCTCCGGGTATCTCGAGCGCTTCATCCTCGCGCGCCAGCATCTGGCGGCGGTGACGTTCCATCCGTCCGGGGAGTCCCTCGCGACGGCGACGTTCTCCGGGGCCATCGAGGTCTGGAGCGTGGAGGGCGCGAAGCGGCCCATCCTGCGCATCCCGGAACGCGTTTCCGCGGCCGACCTCGAGTACAGCCCAGACGGCCGGTGGCTCGCGACGGGAAACGAGGACGGCACGGTCCGAATCTTCAGGGCCGCGACGGGGGAGCAGGCGCGGGTCCTCAAGGGCCACGAGGTCCAAGTCTCCGACATCGAGTTCAGCCCCGACGGTTCGATGCTCGCCTCCGCCGGGCTCGACGGCTTGGTCCGCGTGTGGGCGCTCGACCTCGACGTCCTGATCGACATCGCGAGGACGAAGGTGACGAGGGAGCTTACGGACGACGAGTGTCGCCAGTACCTCCATCAGGTGGACGGCTGCGAGTGACCTCGTTGCGGAGGTCAACCAGGCCGGTTTGACGGCTCCTGCATCTCCTGTAGGCTCCGCGCGGGACACGCCCGGAGCGACCGTGCGGGGGGATCGTTGAGGGGACGAACGACGAGGATAATGGCCGCCGTCCTCGGCGTCCTCCTGATCCCGATCATCGCGCAGATCTCGTCCGCGGCGACGATCAGCATCTCAGCCTCGGCCGACGCCTTCATCCTCGCCTCGAACCCGAACTCGAACCGTGGGGGGACCACGCTCCTCCGCGTCCTGAACGACGCGAAGCGCAGCTACGTCCGGTTCGACGTGCCGGCGCTCGCGTCGGGAGAGACGGTCCAGAGCGCGATCCTTCGGCTTCCGGCAACGAACGCCGCTCGATGCACGCTCGGCGTCGAGGTGCTCAGGAGCGCGAGCGACACGTGGGGCGAGAAGACGATCACCTGGTTGAACCAGCCGGGCACGACCGGGGGCGTGCTCGCCTCGAGGACGTGGACAGCGGGCGGATCCCAGGATCTGGATGTGACCGGTGCCGTGACGACCTCCGGGCCGGTGAGCTTCATGCTTCGACACGCCGTGGGGTGCGCGGCCAAGGGCGACGCGACGTTCAGGAGCCGCGAGACCGATGCGGGGCCTCAGCTCCTCCTGGAAACGACCGGGGGGAGCACCACGAGCACTCCGCCGCCGCCGGCAGCTGCGTGCGCGGACGGTCTCGACAACGACGGCGACACCCGCATCGACCATCCGGCCGATCCCGGGTGCACGGGACCGACCGACACCGACGAGAGCGATCCGCCGCCAGCGGCCGCATGCGCCGACACGATCGACAACGACGGTGACGGTCTGACGGATCATCCGGCCGATCCCGGCTGCTCCGGGCCGACCGACACCGACGAGACGGATCCTCCTCAAGCGCCGCAGTGTTCGGACGGACTCGACAACGACGGCGACACTCTCACCGACCACGCGTCCGACCCCGGTTGCAGCGCGCCGGTGGACCTGAACGAGACCGATCTGGTCACACCGCCCGGATCGATCATCGCCGCAGCGGCCGGCGACATCGCGTGCGACCCGGCCGCATCGAAGTTCGGTGGGCAGGATCCGCTCGTGTGCCAGCAGCGGGCGACGGCGGCGATGCTCGCGGACGTCGAGCTCATCTTCCCGCTCGGTGACCTGCAGTATCCGAACGGAGCGCTCGACAAGTTCCTCGGCGGCTACGACCCGTCATGGGGTCAACACGCGCCGAGGACGTACCCTGCGCTGGGGAACCACGAGTACACCACCCCGGGCGCCCAGGGGTACTTCGACTACTGGACCTCGAAGGGCCGCCCCACCGGCGATCAGGCGGCCGGTTACTACAGCTTCGATGTGGGGTCGTGGCACGCGGTCAGCCTCAACTCGAACTGCACGCCGGTGCCTTGCGCGGAGGGAACACCGCAGAACGACTTCCTCGAGCAAGATCTCGCCGCCACGACGCAGCCGTGCATCGTCGCCTACTGGCACCACCCGTACTTCAATTCGGGAGCCGTCCATGGCAGCGCGGCGCCCTCGGGGGTGAAGGCCTTCCTCGACGACCTCTACGCGGCGGGGGCCGACCTGGTCCTGAACGGACACGAGCACAACTACCAACGCTATGCGAAGCAGACGTCGTTCGGGGTCGCCGCTGCGAACGGCTTCCGCGAGTTCATCGCCGGGACGGGTGGGAAGAGCCTCTACGCGATGCTCGCCCAGAAGGACGTCAACTACGAGGTGGGGAACACCACGGACTTCGGCGTGTTGCGCCTCTACCTCGGGGACGGCGCGTACTCATGGGAGTTCGTGTCCGTGTCGGGCGTGGTCCTGGACGACGGCGGCCCGGTCGCGTGTAACTGATCAGCGCCGCGAACGTCGAGCGGAGTCCACCGCGAACAGGTCGTTCGCTGTGAGTCCGCTCACCCTCGAACTGCCCCGGGGAGCTCGCCTGCGGCTCCTGGGTTGTGAGAGCGTCGACCCGTGCGATAGGACAAGGAGGGGGATGGAGACGATGAGATGGGTCCGGACCGCCGTCGCCACGTCGGTCGTGGTGACGCTTCCCTTCCTCGCCGGGCTCGACCCAGGCGCCTCATCATCACCGACGGACGCGGCGAACGCGGTGATCCTCGTGACCGGGGGAGACATCGCCTGCGACCCCGCCGGGCATGGTTCCGACGGTTCGGATCCCACGGTGTGTCAGCACGCCGCCACCGCCGAGTTGCTCGGCGGCGCCGACGCGGTCCTGCCCCTCGGGGATCTCCAGTACCCGGACGGGACCCTCGAGCAGTTCGAGGGAGCCTACGACCCGACCTGGGGCGTGCACGCTTCGGTCACGTACCCCGCGGTCGGCAATCACGAGTACCACGTCCCGGGCGCGGCCGGGTACTTCGACTATTGGTCCGGGAAGGATCGGCCCACCGGGGACCGTGACGCCGGCTACTACAGCTTCGACCTCGACTCCTGGCACGTGATCTCACTGAACTCGAACTGCTCCGAGGTTGCCTGCGGCGAGGGCGCGCCGCAGAACGACTGGCTCGAGGCCGACCTCGCCGCCACCTCGTCCTCGTGCGTCCTGGCGTTCTGGCATCACCCTCTGTTCAACTCTGGCGCCGTCCACGGCGCCTCGATGTCCTCGGGCGTTCGAGAGCTGTGGCACGACCTGTACGGCGCCGGCGTCGACGTCGTGTTGAACGGGCACGAGCACAACTACCAGCGCTACGCGAAGCAGGATCCGGAGGGCCGAGCCACCCCGGACGGGATCCGCGAATTCGTCGTCGGCACCGGCGGCAGTCGGATCTACTCGCTCCTGAGCGCGAAGGACCCGAACTATGAGGCCGGACAGGACACGAGTTTCGGCGTTCTCCGCATGCGCCTGGACCGGGACGCGTACTCGTGGGAGTTCGTTGCGATCGACGGGACCGTGCAGGACGCGGGTGGCCCCGTCGCCTGCAACTGATCCGGGCGTAGGGCGCTCAGGCGGATCGGAGGCGGAGGAACCCGCCGAGGTGGTCGGGCAGGACGGTCAACGGAACCCCCGCCCCCGTCGCCGCTTCTCGAATCGATCCGAGGGCGCTGTCGCTCGGCCGCCCGTAGATCTCCCATCCTCGAGGCTCCAGGTACTGGTACGCGGCCTTCCCTCGCTCGTCCGCGCCCTCGAAGTGGAGGTCCATCGACTCCGCGTCGGGGAAGGCGTGGAGGAAGGACACCTGCGTCCCCTCGTCGTCGAGGTAGGCGAGGAACAGCACCGTCCGCGGCTTGTCCTGGCGGAGGCTCTCGTTGACCTCCTCGGAGAGTCGCCTGAGGTCCTCGAGCGTCCCCTCCTTGATCCCGAAGTGACTGATGAAGACCACCGGCTCGGACACTCCGACCCCCTCCCGGCGCCGAGTCTAGGCCCGCGCGAACCAGCCCCCCGATCGTCTTGCCATAACGCCGCTCCTGTCGCACCATGGCGGCACGAGAGGAAGGAGGTGGTCCTACTTGCATAGACAGCAGGAGACCCTCGAGGTGACTGGCTGCTGAGCCGTCCCTCCCGGGCCGGGGCCGACCGCCCCGCTCGTACTGCCGGAAGCTCGGCAGAATCCAACCAGCTCACCGCCCTCGCGGGTTCGGACGTGGTCTACCCGACGAAGTCTCCACAAGAGGCAGGAGCGCTCGTGAGGTGATCGTTTCGGACGGGCCGGGTTCCTTCGGAGCCCGGCCCGTCGTCGTCTAGCGGGGATACGGCGCCGACGGTACCCTGAGCGCACCACGGCGACGGCCCGGCCTTCGGGCAAGGAGACAGCATGCGCTGCCCACGGTGCGGGAACGACAACCCAACGGGCCAGAGGTTCTGCGGGGACTGCGGCGCTGCGCTCGATGCCCCGTGTGGCACCTGCGGCACGTCGAACCCGCCGGGGCAACGGTACTGCGGCAACTGCGGCGCCCAGCTGGCGCCAGCCGCGGCGAGCGACACCATGAGGTCGTCGAGGTCGTCGACCGGTCAGGGGCAGCCCACCGCGCCCACGTCCGAGCGCCGCCTCGTCTCCGTGCTGTTCGCGGACCTCGTCGGCTTCACGACGCTCTCGGAGTCGCGCGACCCCGAGGAGGTCCGTGAGCTGCTCACCCGCTACTTCGAGGAGAGCCGCCGGGTCGTGGAGCGCTACGGGGGCGTCGTCGAGAAGTTCATCGGGGACGCCGTGATGGCCCTGTGGGGCTCCCCGGTTGCGCACGAGGACGACGCGGAGCGCGCCGTCCGTGCCGCCCTGGAGCTCACCGCCCTGGTCAAGGACATAGGCGCCGACGTGGGCGCGCCCGAACTGCGCGCGCGGGCCGGGGTCCTCACGGGCGAGGCCGCCGTCACGCTCGGCGCGCAGGACCAGGGCATGGTGGCCGGCGACCTCGTGAACACCGCCTCGCGGATCCAGTCGGTCGCGACGCCTGGCACGGTCTTCGTCGGCGAGTCCACGATGCGCGCCACGGACGCGATCTCCTACGAGCCCGCCGGCGCGTACGAGCTCAAGGGCAAGGAGGCTCCGATCGACCTCTGGCGGGCCAACCGGGTCGTCGGGCTCCTAGGGCTCGGGAGGATGACCGCGATCGAGCCGCCGTTCACCGGCCGTGATCGCGAGCTCCGCATGATCAAGGACCTGCTTCACGATTCCGCGGACCACGGGAAGGTCCATCTGGCCTCGGTACAGGGGGTCGCGGGCATCGGGAAGTCCCGACTGGTCTGGGAGCTCAACAAGTACGTCGACGGGCTCGTCGAGGACATCTGGTGGCACCAGGGACGATGCCTCGCGTACGGCGAGGGCGTCGCCTTCTGGGCGCTCGCCGAGATGATCCGAGGACGCGCGGGCATCGTCGAGGACGAGGAATCCTCAACGGCGTCCGCCAAGCTCGCGCAGGCGATCGAGGAGCACATCCCCGACGCGGACGAGCGCCGGTTCGTGAGGCCACGCCTCGGGCACCTGCTCGGGCTCGAGGAGGGCGGGGTCGGGGACCAGGAGAACCTGTTCGCCGCCTGCCGGATCTTCTTCGAGCGGATCGCCGATCGGGGCCCGTCGATCATGGTGTTCGAAGACATCCATTGGGCCGATAGCGCGCTCCTCGACTTCATCGAGTACCTGGTGGAGTGGTCGCGCGACCGGCCGATCTTCGTGCTCACGCTCGCGCGACCGGAGCTCGCGGAGCGCCGGCCGAGCTGGGGCGCCGGCACCCGCAACTTCACCTCGATCTTCCTCGAGCCGCTCGACAGCGACGAGATGGGCTCGCTGCTGAGCGATCCGATCCCGGGACTTCCCGACGACGTCCGGCAGCGCATCCTCGAACGCGCCGAGGGGATCCCCTTCTACGCCGTCGAGACCGTCCGGATGCTGATCGACCGCGGGATCCTCGTCCGGGAGAACGGGAACTTCCGACTGGAGGGATCGGTCGAGATGCTCGAGGTGCCCGAAACCCTCCAGGCGCTGATCGCCGCACGGCTCGACGGCCTCGATCCGGCGGAACGGAGGCTCCTCCAGGACGCGTCGGTCCTCGGCCGGACGTTCACGCTCCAGGGGCTCGTGGCGATCACGGGCCTCCCGGATGAGGAGGTCACCTCCCTCCTGGGCTCGCTCGTCCGCAAGGAGGTCCTCTCGATCTCGATCGACCCGCTCCTGTCGGACCGTGGCCAGTACGGCTTCCTGCAGGACCTGGTGAAGAAGGTCGCGTACGACACGATGTCGAAGCACGAGCGCAAGGCGAGGCACCTCGCGGCCGCCACCTACCTCCGCTCGGCCGTCGACGAGGACGAGATCGTCGAGGTCGTCGCCTCGCATCTCCTCGACGCGTATCGTGCGGCGCCCGACGAGGAGGACGCCGAGCGGATACGGGTCGAGGCCCTCGAGATGGTGCGGAAGGCGAGCGAGCGGGCCGCGTCACTCGGCGCCAGCGAGGAGGCGCAGCGCTATGCGGAGCGCGCGATCGAGCTCACGGACGACCCACTCGCTGTCGCGGAGCTTCATGAACGGGCGGGCATGATGGCGAACGTGCGCGTCGACGTCGACAGCGCCTCCGCGCACTTCCGCGCGGCGATCGAGCTGTTCGAGGCGGAGGGCGCGACGCACCCGGCAGCCCGGGTCTCGGCGCGGCTCGGTGAGGTGGTCTGGTCGCAGGGCAAAGGGATCGATGCCCTCGAGTCGATGACGGCGTCGTATCGCGTCCTGGCCGACGAGGAGCCCGACGCCGACCTCGCGCAGCTCGCCGCCCAGCTCGGTCGGTTCACGTTCTTCAACGGCGAGACCGAGCGAGCGATGGACTGGATCGAGCGGTCCCTCGAGATCGCGGAGGCCCTCGACCTCCCCGAGATCCTCTCGGAGGGGCTGAACTCGAAAGCACTGATCCTCCAGACATTCGGCCGAGCGAGCGAGGCGATGGGGCTGATGCGGCATGCGTTGACGATCGCGCTCGAGCACGACAAGCCGTCGGCCGCCCTCCGGGCCTACAACAACCTCGTCGACCTGTGCGACTACGAGGACCGGTACGCGGAAGCCGACCGGATGGGCGATGAGGGGCTCACGCTGTCGCGCCGAGTCGGAAACTGGTTCTGGGAATCGACGTTCCTCGGCCAGGCCTACCCGAAGTTCGCACTCGGTCGGTGGGACGACCTGATGGCATCGCTCGCCGAGATCCCACCGGACGAGTTCGCACGATCACGGAGCGCGTTCAACCAGGGCTACGTGTCGTTCGGGACCGCCGTGGAGGTGCACCGAGGCGACCTGGCTGCCGCTCTGCGACGTCTGGAGCGGTTCGCCGACCTGCAGACTTCTGCGGACGTCCAGGAGGTCAGCGAGTACGCATGCGGCGCGGCGACCCTCCGCTTGGCGGAAGGCGATCCGAAGGAGGCCCTGCGGTTGGCCGAGATGGGGCTCGAAGGGAGGGAGGCGCTCGGCCTGTCGCACTCGTGCGTGAAGGAGGGAGTCGTGACCGGGCTCGAGGCGGCGCTGGCGCTCGGGGATCAGACAAGGGTCGACGAGATCCTCACGACCATCCGGACGGATCCGATCGGCCGGAGGACGACCTTCTTCCGGGCGCACGGCGCGAGGATCGAGGCACGATCGTCTGACACGGACGACGAGGAAGCGGAGCGCCTGTTCCGGTCGTCGATCCGGTCGTTCCGGGAGATCGCCTTCCCGTTCTGGCTGGCGGTCGCGCTCATGGAGTACGGCGAGTGGCTCGAATCCCGCGGCCGCGGGCCGGATGTCGCCCCGCTCGTCCTGGAGGCCCGATCGATCTTCGAAGGTCTCGGGGCTCAGCCATGGCTCGACCGCGCGGATCGCGTCAGCCAGGGTTCATCTGTCATCACGTGACCGGATCAGCCGGGCCAGTCGGGCTTCTTCGGCTCCTTGCCCAGCAGGTCGTCGAGCGACGGCTTGCTCGAGCCCTCGGCCTTCGCGATCGCCTCCCCGAGCCGATCCGGCGGCGCGTCGTCCGCCGCCTCGAGCATCTCCTCGAGCGACTTCCCGGCACTTCCTCTCAGCCGGATCCGGAGCGCCGCGAGCACCGCCGCGTGCCGCTCCGAGAGCCCACTGTTGACCTTGATCTCGGTCAGGGCTTCCTCCGCCTTGGCGATGAGGTCGCGATCGTCCACGGGGGACAGTGTGCCACGGGGCGTGCTCGGAGACGCACCTGTCCGAGCCGCGCCTAGACTCGCAGCTTCCTTCGCACGAGGTGCCGATGCCGGAAGAGCTCAACCGCGAGATCGCCGAGACGCTGGTCTCGCCCGAGAGCGGTCGACCGACGAAGACCCGGTGGGAACAGACCGTCGAGATCATCGAGGCGATCCTCCTCGCGATCGTCGCCGTCGCGACCGCATGGAGCGGCTACCAGGCAGCGAGGTGGGACGGACGGCAGGCGGAGTTCTACGGCGAGTCCTCGACAATGCGCAACGAGGCGGATCAAGCGCTCACCCTCGGTGGCCAGCAGCGATTGCTCGACATCACCACGTTCAACACGTGGATCGAGGCGCGGAACGAGGGACTCGACGACCTCGCCGGGCTCTACGAGCGCCGGTTCAGTCCGGAGTTCAAGGTCGCGTTCGACGCCTGGATCGCTCTCGACCCGTTCTCGAACCCCAACGTGCCACCCGGTCCGAGCTTCATGCCTCACTACGACAACCCGCTCCTCGAGAAGGGCGCCCGGCTGAACGACGCTTCGGACCGGACCTTCGACGAGGGGACGGAGTCGCGCCATCAGGCCGACGAGTACATCCGCACGACCGTGGTGCTCGCGACCGTGCTGTTCCTGCTCGCCCTCTCCCAACGGTTCGTGATCCGGCGGGTCCGGATCGCCGTCGTGGTGCTCGCGGCCGCCCTGATGGTCTACGGCCTCGTCACGATCCTGACCTTCCCGCGCCTCTGACACGTTGCTGTTCGGGCGGATCCGGACGCACAGTAGGTGGGTGCGCTCCCGCAGAGGTCCCACGCCCGACCCCTTGGAACGTCTCGAGCGGGTCCTGCGCGTCAGCGACGCCACCCTCGCCCATCTCTCGGTCGACGATCTCCTGGATGAGCTGCTCAACCGGGTGCGCGACATCCTCGACACCGACACGGCTGCCGTCCTCCTGCTGGATGAGGCTCGGAACGAGCTGGTGGCCCGGGCCGCCAAGGGCATCGAGGAGGAGGTGGAACGCGGTGTCCGCATCCCCGTGGGGAAGGGGTTCGCCGGTCGCATCGCGGCCGAGCGGAAGCCGGTCGTCCTCTACCGGGTCGACCACAGCACCGTCCTGAACCCGATCCTGTTCCAGAAGGGGATCCGCTCCCTCCTCGGTGTGCCGCTCCTCGCGCAGGGCGAGGTGGTCGGCGTGATGCATGTCGGGACGAAGTCGCGTCGGCGCTTCACGCGCGACGAGGCCGAGCTCCTCCAGCTCGTCGCCGACCGGGTCGCGCTCTCACTCCGCGTTCGTCTGTCGGACCGTTCCCGCGTCGTGATCGAGGCGTTCCAGCGGACGTTCCTCCCGGAGGTCCTCCCGTTCCTGCCTGGCCTGCGCGTCGCGACGCGCTACCTGCCCGCCGCGACCGCCGTCGGCGTGGGCGGCGATTGGTTCGACACGTTCATCCGGCCCGAGGGCGACATCGTCTTCGTGATCGGCGACGTGGCCGGCCACGGCCTGCCGGCGGCGTCGCTGATGGGCAAGATGCGCAACGCCCTCCGCGCGCACGCGCTGATGGGCGGGACCTCTCTCGACATCCTCCTGCGGGCCGATGAGTTCCATCGGCACTTCGGGGAGGGGGAGCTCGTGACGCTCCTTATCGGCCTGCTCGCCCGCGATCTGCGGACCTTCCGATATGTCTCGGCAGGGCACCCGCCACCGCTAGTCGTCGGCCCGCACGGAGGCGGGGCCGCGTTCGCGTCCGACCATCGGGCGAACCCACCGCTCGGTCTGCCGCAACCGCCGACGTTCGTCGAGGAGGAGGTGGCGATCGAGGCGGGTACGTCGATCCTGCTCTACACGGACGGCCTGATCGAGCGGCGGGAGGAATCGCTCGCCGTAGGGCTCGAGCGGCTCCGCTCGACCGCGGAGCGGGCCCTGGACGGACCGCCGACCAACGAGGCGGTCACCGAGCTCCTGGAAGGGATGATCGAAGGTCCACGACCGACGGATGACGTCGCGCTGATGGTGCTCAACCGCGACGCGACCCCGGCGACCGAGCTGGAGTTCGCGGTCGAGGCCCGTGCCCGCTCGCTGCTGATGGTCCGCCGGGCCGTCTCGCGCTGGCTCGAGGATCTCGAGGTGCAGGACGGCCTGGCGAAGGAGATCGTGATGGCCGTGCACGAGGCGTCCGCCAACGTCGTCGAACACGCGTACGGACCGACTGGGGGTACCATCACGATCACGGCGACGTACGAGGGGGATCAGGTCGAGGTGTTGATCCGCGACTCGGGTACGTGGCGAGGCTCCTCGAGGGGAGACCGCGGGAACGGACTCCGGCTGATGCGAGGGCTCATGGACTCCGTGACCGTCGACACCTCGGAAGGCGGCACGTCCGTGCTCCTGCGGCGGGGGACGGTGACCTAGCCGTGCCCCTGGCCGACGTTCGGTTCGAGCGCGAAGGCGGGATCGTGATCGCCGTTCTCACGGGCGAGGTCGACATGTCCAACGCGACCTCGGTTCGCCTGCTGGTCTCGGAGTCCGTCACCCCGGACGACGACGCTGTGGTCGTCGACCTGTCGGACCTGGCGTTCATGGACAGCGCCGGCCTCCATTCGATCGTGGAGCTGAGCACCGTGCTCGAGGAGGGGAGGCAGCAGCTCCTCCTGTGCGTCCCGCACGGCAGCCCGATGCAGCGCGCGATCGAGATCATCGGGTTGCCCGGCGCCGTCTCGGTCCACCCGAGCCGGGACGAGGCGATCGAAGCCGCCCGCGCGTCCACGATGGAGTCCCGGCCGATCGGTCCCACCGAGAACGCCTGAACCCGGCACGTCTCGGCGGCCGGTTGCGGGAGCGGTGACTTAGCCTTCCTCGATGACGGGAACCACCCCGGCCGAGACCGCTCCTCCCCGGTGGCGCGAGGTCTTCGCCGGGACGCGGGGGCGGCTCACCGCGGGGCTGCTGATCCTCGAGGCCCTCGTCGCGGTCGAGATCCTGATCGTCGCCGCGATCCTGCCCGCCGTGCAGCACGATCTGCAAGGGCTGCAGCTCTACGGATGGAACTTCGCCGCGCTCACGCTCGCATCGTTCGGTGCCGTGCCGATCGCGGGGAAGCTGACCGACCGCCTCGGTCCTCGCTCGGTTCTCGCCGTAGCCGTCGGGATCTACGCTCTCGGGCTGGCGCTCGCCGCGTCGGCGCCGACCATGCTCGTGCTGGTGATCGCGCGGTTCGTGCAGGGGATCGGCGGCGGCGGCCTGTACGTCGTCTCACTCGCGACCGTCGCCAAGACCTACCCCGAGCGGATCCGGCCGCGCGTGATGGCGCTCCTCGCCTCGATGTGGATCCTCCCCGGGCTGATCGGTCCGTCGGTCGGTGCACTGATCGCCGAGACCCTCGGGTGGCGATGGGCGTTCGTCGCGCCGCTGCCGCTGATCGCGATCGCGGCGGCGATGGTGACTCCGGCCCTTCGTGGCGTACGGGTCAGCGAGGAGGAGTCGACGCTGCCGGTTCTCGCGTCGCTGGTGCTGATGGTCGGCGCCGGGGCGCTGCTCGCGGGGCTCACGGATCTCTCGGTCTGGAGTGGCCCGTTGATCGCGGGCGGCCTCGCGGTGACGATCCTGGCGCTGTTGAAGATCACGCCGCCCGGGACGCTGACGGCCCGGGCGGGGTTGCCCGCCGCGTCGGCGGCCGCGTTCCTGGCGTCGGCTGCGTTCTTCGCGATCGATGGCTTCGTGACGCTGATGCTCACCGAGACCCGAGGACTGTCGCTCGGCGTGGCGAGCCTCGTTCTGACGGCCTCGGCGGTCGCGTGGGCTGTCGGCACCTGGTGGCAGTCGAGAGTGATCGGACGGCTGGGAGCGCGTCGGCTGGTCGCCGCCGGCGCTGCGCTGGTCGCCGGCGGGGCCGCCCTGGTCTCTGCCGGCCTGCTGGAAGTCCACGTGTTCGTTCCGTACGTCGGGTGGGCGATCGGGAGCGTGGGGATGGGCATCGTGTGGCCGACGATCCCGCTGTCGGTGATGAGCGAGACCAGCGAGGGACGCGAGGCCGGCGATCTCTCACCGACGATCCTGATGGACTATCTGGGCGTCGGGATCGGCGCGGGGCTCGGGGGAGCGAGCGTCGCGCTCGTGGAAGTCAGAACACTCACCATCCGCGAAGGACTCGCGGGCGCGTTCGGGGTCGGGATCGTCGCAGCGGTGCTGCTGGCGCTGGTCGCGCGCCGGCTCCCGGACGCACGTGCGGGCTAGACGGCCTTCTCCGCGGTGCCGGACATCAGCCAATCGGGTGACATCGATTGGGCGATTGTCCCGATGCTCGAAGAAGCCTAGCTTGAGCCTCCCTCCCGGACCGCAAGAGAGGCGCGCGGTATGCGCGACGGACCCGTTTCGGATCGTCATGGATCGGAGCGAGGCTCGCCGACGCTCGCTCTTCGTCTCTTGGGAGGGTTCGAGCTTCGCGTGGCGGGGAAGCCCAAGCTGATACCTCGCTCATCGCAACGGCTCCTGGCGTATCTGGCACTGGATGAGCGGCCGCTTCTGCGCACCCAGGTGGCGTGGACGCTGTGGTCTGATGCCAATGAAGTCCGGGCCAATGCCAGCTTGCGAACAGCGCTCTGGCGCCTGCGTCGCGTCAGCGCGACTGCGGTCGTGGCGCGGGGAGATCACCTCGGACTGTCCGCGCACGTCTCGGTCGACGTCCGTGAGCTCGTACGCCTCGCGCATCGTGCGACGGGCCGGTCGGGTGCCGAAGACGGGACAACTGCCCGGATCCTCCTCGGGATGGGCGAGTTGCTACCGGGGTGGTTCGACGATTGGGTACTCATGGATCGCGAGCGACTCCGCCAGCTTCGTCTCCACGCCCTCGAGAGCGCGTGCACACAGTTGATCGGGGCACGGAACTTCGCATCGGCCGTCGAGCTGGGCCTCGCCGCCGTGGCAGTGGAACCGCTGCGCGAGAGTGCGCATATGGCGCTGGCCAGGGCATTCCTCGCTGAGGGGAACCGCAGCGAGGCGATCCTCGATTTCCGACGCTTCCGTGAGCTCTTGGAGGGCGAACTCGGGATCTGTCCTTCCGCCACGTTCGCGCGTCTCGTTGGGGAACGCGCTGCGTCAGGGTAGGGATCTCCTTCCCGCTGGACGCCGCAAATCGGCTTGCCCTGGAGGACTTGATGCAGCGGTGACGGAGAGGTGACGGCCGCTCGATACCACTCTCCGGTCGGGAGCCGAAGGGAGGCGTCATGGCCGAGGCACGGGGATCGAAGGAAGGCGGTCGTCGGGGGACGCTGCCGGAGATCCGAGCGAGCAGTCAGGGCGAACCGAGGGAGAGCCCTATCCGGCGTGACGGGCTCGTGACGTCCGCGTGATGCACCTCCGTCACAGTCGGCTGGACATCTGTCAGCAGGACCCGTGAACTCCTGCCGCAACGGAAGGGGGCGTCATGTCAACGACACAGCGCCGCGGTGCCGAGAAGAAGTCAGGTGAAGGTGGCTCTTCGCTCGCAGCGCTCGAGTGTTGTCCACCTCTGGAGCCGGACGGCACGTGCGATGTCATCGACTTCAGATACGTGCTGACTCACCGCATCCCCAGCGAGGAACGGGGCGAGACCTCCGTCGAGGTCACGCTGCAGTATCGACTCGAGCGGTGTCCGGGACCCCTCACCCTGGGTGATCTCGCGTATTCGACCACGTTGTTGCCTGGGGAGAAGGTGCGGCTCTTCACGACGGACCGGCGGACCCGATTCACCTTCGATTCGGCCACGAACCTGAGCCATCGAAGCGAGCAGACGTCGGAAGAGCAGTTCTACATGTCGAGCATGGCGGACTTCATGTCCGACCTCAGTGTCGTGGATCGGGCGACGTCCACGAACACCGCGACCGGGTCGACGTCAGGTCACGCGGAGACCAACGGAGCGATCGATGCCTTCTTCTCGGGGCCGTCGGTCGACGTGAGCGGGAGCTTCAGTGCACGAACGACCCACGACTTCACCCGGAGCTTGCGCCAGCACGCGGTCTCGTCCGATCGGCGTTCGGTGCAGGGAGCGCGGGCGGCGAGCTCCGTCTCTATCGGTGAAGTCTCCACGCGCTCCCATGCCGAGGGGACTTCGGAAGACCACTTCGAGTCGTCTTCGAGGGAGTTCGCGAACCCGAATCGATGTCACGCGATCACGTTCCTGTTCTATCGGATCAACAAGACTCAGACCGTCCGGTTCTCGCTCGAGTCGATCGAACGTCGCGTTCTCGACCCGGCGGCACCGACGAAGGTCGTGAACAGCGAGTTCCTCGCTCGTGGTGGCATCTCCGCGATCCCGGACCCGATCCTCGCTACCCGCGCCGACCGTCTCGATGTCGAGAGGCTCGGCAGAGAGAGCGTGCAATTGGAGCGGGAGGCGGCACTCGGTGGAGAGCCCGGAGTGCGGGCGTCAAGGCTGACGACAGCACGCGGACTCCGGCTGTCCACGCCGCTATCGCAGGAGACTATCGATGCGGCCCTCGAGCAGGTGGAACGCGATCTCGTAGACGAGGGTCTGTTGGATCGCGTGGGCGGCGAAGTCTCGGAGGAGGAGAAGAGCCGCCTGTCCTTCGAGGAGACGTCCTCGCTTCCCACCGCCGGCGTGATCGTCAAGGGGTGCTTGGACGAATGCAGCATCTGTGAACCCGAGATGGAACGCCAGATCGACCTCGAACTCAGGCTGCTCGAGCGACAGATCGAGCTGCTCGACAAGTCGCAAGAGTACCGGTGCTGCCCTGATCATCATCACGGGGACGCTGACGGCAAGCACAAGGACAAAGACGACAAGGACGACAAGGACAAGGGGAAAGGCGGCGGCAAGGACGGGGATGCCTAGCGGGCGGAACCTGGAACGCAAGAGACAGCCCAGGACGGTTCTGAGGCAGCCGGTCACACTGGTCGAGAGCGCCAACGCGATCGCGCCTCTGGCCTGATCGAACAGGAGGCGCCGGGCGGTCGCCCGCTGCTTGAGCTCCCAGAGAGCCAGGACGCGCGCCGACCGAGAACCAAGAGAGCGCGGCGCCGACTGTCCGATCGATCCCAAGACAGGAGCCTGCGTCCTATCGCGCCGCGTAGCCTGAGGTGATGGGCGGGATCCTGATCACCGGCGCGACTGGCTACATCGGGGGCCGCCTCGCGCAGCACCTGGTCGATTCGGGCGTCCACGTCCGGGTCGCCGGACGCGACCCCGAGAAGCTCACCGACCGCTGGCCCGGGGTCGATGCGGTCGAGCTCGACGTGATGCGGCCCGAGACGATCGGGCCTGCGACGGAAGGCGTGACGACAGCCTACTACCTGATCCATTCGATGGAGGAAGGCGGCGCGCCCTTCGAGGAGAAGGACCGGAGCGCCGCCACGAACTTCGCCCGAGCCGCTGTCCAGAGCGGCGTCGAGCGGATCGTGTTCCTCGGGGGTCTCGGCGACGACGAGGATCCCGACCTCTCACCGCACCTGGCCAGCCGCCACGAGACCGGCCGGCTGCTCGCGGAGCACGGCCCGGCGGTCGTCGAGCTCCGGGCCGGCATGGTGATCGGGGCGGGGAGCGCGTCGTTCCAGATGCTCGATGACCTTGTGCGGCGACTGCCGGCGATGATCACCCCGAGGTGGGTGGACACCCGCTCGCAGCCGATCGCCGTCGATGACGTGGTCACCTATCTGGACGGCGCCCGCGAGGTGACCGCCGACGGG
>DASSDW010000198.1:0-24121 GCA_035696925.1 Actinomycetota bacterium | reverse complement strand
TACTACTGGCCCGCCCGCGACGGGTTCGGCGGCACGATCGACAACGACACGTACGCGATCCCCACGAACGCGAAGAACCCCGTGCTCGCCCACCTGTTCCTGAACTTCATGATGGACGAGTTCAACGCGATCAAGAACTGGACCTGGGTCGGCTACCAGGTGCCGTTCAGCGCGGTCAACGTGGACACGATCTTCGAGGAGAGCTACCCGGGGCTCAAGGGCTGGTTCTCCTGGGACTACGGAGCACCGAAGGGCGAGCACTGGGACAACCTGAAGTCGACCATCGTCACTGAGGAAGACTTCGACATCGGCAAGCGGGCGACGGGTCTGCCGGTCGAGGTCGACGAGCTCTGGTCGACGGCGTACGCGGACTTCAAGGCAGGATAACCTCCCAGGGATGTCCACTCCGGCGGGCGGGACCGTCGGGCAGCGGCGCTGGTACTACCCGGCGCTCGCGACGCCCGGGATCGTCTGGCTGCTGCTCCTCTTCATCATGCCCTTCTACGCCATCGCGGCGGTCGCGTTCGGCACCCGTGATCAGATCTTCGCGCTGCCGATCCCTGCCTGGAACCCCTTAGAGTGGCAGTTCGAGACGTTCTCCGAGACCGCGCGCGAGCTGTTCGCGTCCGGGGGCATCCAGGCGCAGTTCACCCGCACCTTGGTCTACGTTTTCACGGCGGTCGTGCTCTGCCTGCTGGTCGGCTATCCGGTCGCCTACTACATCGCCCGTTACGGCGGACGGATGAAGGTCCTCCTGCTGACCCTGATGATCGCGCCGTTCTGGATGAGCTACCTGATGCGGATGCTCGCGTGGGTGAACCTGCTGGCGGTGAAACCGGACGATCCCGGCCTGTTCAACCGGTTCCTCCAGCTGAGCCCCTTCGTGAACGATCCGATCGCGTGGAACAGCGGGCCGGTCTCCCACATGACCGTGATCCTCGGGCTCGTCTACGGCTACATCCCGTTCTTCATCCTGCCCCTCTACGCCGCACTCGATCGGATCGACAAGTCCCAGCTCGAGGCGTCCCGCGATATGGGCGCGAGCCCGGCGAGCACGTTCTGGCGCGTCACCCTGCCGCTCTCGAAGCAGGGGATCCTCGCGGGAGCCGTGATCATCACGCTGCCGATGTTCGGCGACTACTACACCCCGAACCTGATGACAGCGAGCCCCGAGAACACGATGATCGGCAACGCGATCGACCTCGCGCTCCAGGGTGCACAGGGTACGCAGCCGAAGGGAGCGGGTCTCACGCTGCTCCTGTCGGCGTTCATCGGCGCCCTGATGATCTACTACCTGGTGAGTGTGTCGAGGGCTGCGAAGGAGGCGCAACGGTGACCACCGTCGAGGCGACCGTGCCACGCGCCACCGCCGCCCCGAAGATCGGCTGGCTCCGCTCGTTCCTCTCCAACCCGTGGGGGAAGCCGCGGTTCCTGTCGGTCTGGACGTGGCTGTACATCATCTGGACGATCGCGCCGGTCGTGATCGCCGTGCAGTTCTCGTTCAACGCCGGGCGCTCACGCAGCACGTTCCAGGGGTTCAGCCTGCAGTGGTACGAGGCGATCTGGAACGAGGCCTCCCAGGGCTTCGACGACACGCTCCTTCCGGCCCTCACGCAGAGCCTCAAGCTCGCGCTGCTCACGATGCCGATCGCCACCGCGCTCGGTGTGGGCCTGGCGATCGGCCTGGCCCGGTGGCGCGGCCGCGGCTCCGGCGCGGCGAACTTCCTGATGCTCTTCCCGCTGGTCACGCCCGAGATCGTGATGGGCGCCTCGATGTTCCTGATCTTCTCGAACCTGTACCACATCCCGTTGGGCACCACGGCGCAGCTGCTCGGCCACGTGACGTTCTCGCTGTCCTACGTCGTGATCGTGACCCGAGGGCGGCTGTTCGCGATCGGGAGGGACTACGAGGAAGCGGCGATGGATCTCGGCGCGTCTCCGGCGGATGCCCTCCGTCGGGTGTTGTTCCCCCTGCTCGCCCCGGCGATCCTCTCGAGTTTCTTCATCGTCTTCGCGATCTCGATCGACGACTTCGTGATCAGCCAGTTCCTCTGCGCCCAGGACTGCACCACGATCCCGATCAAGATCTACAGCGCGGCGCGCAACGCGGGGAACCCGAGCCTGAACGCGCTCGCGACGATCATGATGCTCCTGTCGCTGGTGTCGATCACGGTCGCCGTGCTCATCCTCCGGGTGTTCAACAAGCGCCAAGGGACGGGGCGTTCGGCCGTCGAGGACTTCGCCCGATTCGAGATATGAGCCGGCTCAGCGCATGGCTCGGGCCGCGGCCGAGAAGCCTTCCTCGGACACCTCACCTTGCGGGAGCACACGGAGGGCCTCGCGAGGGAGGTGGACGGAGACCGCCGTGCCCTGTGCGAACGGGATCGCCTCGCCCTCGTTCGCGACGAGCGCTTGGAGCTTCTCGCCGGGCGCGAGGTTCACGATGACCTGCATCGTGGAGCCCACATAGACGATGCGCTCGACCATCCCCGGGATCCGGTTGGCGCCGGAGCTTCCCGAGGGCTGGAGATCTACCCGTTCGGGCCTGATCGACAGCTTCACCTCGCCGTGGGCGTCCGGCTCGCCCTGGCCGGCGACGAGCTCGAACTCCCCGAACCGGACCGTGCACCCGCCGTCGGTCGGTCCGTAGGCGGTGGCGTCCATCAGGTTCGACACGCCGAGGAAGTCCGCGACGTAGGCCGTGGACGGCTCCTCGTAGACCTCCCGGGGCGGTCCGATCTGCTCGATCCGCCCGTCGGACATCACGGCGAGCCGGTCGGACATCGTCAGGGCCTCTTCCTGGTCGTGGGTCACGTAGATGAACGTGATCCCGACCTCCTCCTGGATCGCCTTCAGCTCGATCTGGAGGGCCTTGCGGAGCTTCGCGTCGAGGGCCCCGAGCGGCTCGTCGAGCAGGAGGAGGGCGGGGTTCAGGATCAGGGCTCTCGCGAGCGCCACCCGCTGCTGCTGGCCACCCGAAAGCTGGTTCGGGCGACGCTTCTCGAAACCGGTCAACCGGACGAGCTCCAGGGATCGGCCGACCATCCGCGCGCTCTCGGCCTTCGGAGTGGCCTGGTACCGGAGACCGAACGCGACGTTCTTCTCGACGTTCAGGTGCGGGAAGAGCGCGTAATTCTGGAAGACCGTGTTCACGTTCCGCTTGTGCGGCGGAACCGTCGCCACGTCCATGCCGTCGAGGACGACCTGACCGTCCGTGGGCCGTTCGAACCCGGCGATCATCCGGAGGGTGGTGGTCTTCCCGCACCCCGACGGGCCGAGGAGCGAGAAGAACTCGCCGGAGTCGACCCTCAGGTTGATCCCGTCGACGGCCGTGAAGTCCCCGAACCGCTTCACGAGGTCGACCAACTGGACTTCTCCACCAGGCATGAGGGCCGGAGTGTATCGCGGTGACCGGCCGTCTCGGTCCTTCCGCGCGCGGGTCGCCCTGGCATCATCCGTGCATGGCGCGAGCCGAGGCGGAACGAGGTAGGGAGCCGCTGGTGCGGAGCCGGACCCTGCCCCTCCTGGCCGGGTATTGGAGCTTCGGACAGTTCTGGGGCGTCTGGGTGATCCTCGTGCTCGAGTACCAGCGCCAACACGCCCTCACGGACAGCCGCCTCGGGCTGATGTACTCCCTCCTCTCGCTGGCCGCGCTCGGGACGATGCTGGCGGGTGCCCCGCGCCTGCAGCGTCTGTCGCTGCGGATCAGCGTTCCGGCATCGCTCGCGTGCCTCGCGGTCGGATCGATCGGTCTCGCCGTGCAGCCCACGTCGCTGGTGCTCGTCACGTTCGTGGTCATCGGGGTCGGGAACGGACTGATCGACGTGTATCTCAACGTCGCGGCGCAGCGGGAGGAGTCGCGGTCGCGACGACCCGTGCTCCAGTGGCTCCATGCGAGTTACGCGCTCGGGGGCGTCACCGGGGCAGCCGCGGCAGGGGCGCTCCGGACCGTCGGCCTCGATCACCGGCTCGGGCTGGCGGCGGCGGGCGTCGCCCTGCTCGCGACCGCCGGATGGAACGCGCGGCGAGCGGTCGACGAGCCCGCCGCCGAGGGCGCGGCGGCGCTGCTGTCCGTGTCGGCCCTGCGACGGAACCCCACGCTCTGGATCCCGGCACTGACGGTGCTCTTCTGCTTCCTCGTGGAGGGATCGATGGACATCTGGTCCGGTCTCTACCTCCGCGAGCAGCTCGGCGCGTCCGCGGGCGCGGCGGGGGCGGCGTTCGTCGCGTTCGCGGGAGCGCTCTTCGTCGGCCGACTCTTCGCCGCCAAGGTCCTCTTCGGACTCGGCGCCCGTCGGACGATCATCATCTCCGGGATCGGCGGCGGGATCGGCGGGGCGATCGCCGTGCTCTCCGACACCACGGTGGTGGTCGCGGCCGCCTTCCTGCTGATGGGGTTCGCGATGTCCGCCGCGGGACCGGCGGGGTTCAGCCTCGTGGAGGGGACGAGCGGGGACCCATCGGCCGCGATCGCCGCCGTCGCGACGGTCGGCTACACGGGGTTCGTCTGGTCCCCGCCACTGCTGGGATGGATCGCGGACACGGTCGATCTCCGCGCCGCGATGGGGGTGATCGTGTTGGCCACCCTGGGGATCACGATCACGGGCTTCTTCGCCCGCCGGAAACCACCGGGGTGAGGCATCGCATCACTCGAGGGGCGGGGGCGGCGCACCGATCCCCCAGGCGTCGGCCCCTCCGTCGATCGTGACGGTGGAACCGGTCACGTAGGCACCGCCGTCGCTCGCGAGGAACGCGATCGTCGCGGCCACCTCCTCCGCCCGCCCGGGCCGACCCATCGGCACGGTCTTCGCGTACTCGTCGACGAGCTCCTGTCCGCCGTACTGCAGCATCCCTTCGGTCTGGATCAGCCCGGCTGCGACGCACACGGCCCGGATCCCGTACTTCGACCACTCGATCGCGATCGTCGAGGCCATGTTCTCGAGCGCGGCTCGCGCTGCCGACGAGTGCGCCATCAGCGGGACACCGCGCCTGGGGCTGAAGCCCACGAAGCACACGAACCCCCGACGGCCGGGGATCATCCAACGCTCCGCGACGCGGTTCGTCAGGTGCCACGGCGCGTCGACGTTCAGCCGATGCACGGCGCGCATCCCCTTCAACCCGATCTGCTCCAACGGAGCGGCGAACTGCCCGCCGGCGTTGTTGACGAGGACATCGACCGGGCCGAGCCGCTCCCCCACGGCATCGAGGAAGGTCTCGACCTCCGCTGGCTCCCGAACGTCACACGGCATCGTGAGCACCTCACGGCCGGCGGCCTCGAGCTCGGTGCGCACGGACTCGAGCGGCTCCGGCCGCCGCCCGCAGATCGCGACGCTCGCGCCGGTCCGGGTCAGCTCCCGGGCCGTGGCGCGCCCGATCCCCGTGCCGCCGCCCGTCACGATCGCGACCCGGCCGGACAGGGCATCGTCGGCGAGCGGGGACCGGAACTCCTCTAGCATGCGCGTCCGAGTATGCCGGAGACCAGAGTGAAGGACATCGACGTCCGTGGAGCCGGTGGGGTCAGGCTCGCGGTGCGCGTCCACGACGCGCCGTCCGCCGGGGCACCCGGGCTCCTCCTCCTCCACGGACTCGCCTCATCACAACGGATCTGGGACCTGATGCTCCCGCGTCTCACGCGCACGTTCCATGTGGTGACGTACGACGCCCGCGGGCACGGACGCTCTGCGAAGCCGGCGAGCGGCTACGGGTTCGACATGGTCATCGCCGACGCGCTCGCCGTCCTTCAGGCGACCCGGCTCCGCCGGGCGCTCATGGTCGGTCATTCCTGGGGTGCGAGCGTGGCGCTCGAGTTCGCCGCCCTTCATCCGCGATCGATCCGCGGAACGGTCCTCGTCGACGGCGGCCTCGGCGCCCTCCGCGACGCGATGGACTGGGCCACCGTGAAGGACGTGCTGGCCCCACCGCGGCTCGCCGGGATGCCGGTCGAGGAGTTCCGCGGATCGATCCGGACGTTCCTCGGCGACGAGGTCGAGATCACCCCCCAGATCGAGGACATCGCCCTGTCGTTGATGCGGGTCGATCGCCACGGGCGCATCCGGCCGCACCTGTCGAGGGCGAACCACTTCCGGATCCTCCGAGCGATCTGGCTCCGCCATCCCGACGAGGCGCTCGCCCGGCTCTCGGTCCCCACGTTGGCCGTCCTCGCTCGCGGAGGGGATGACACGGACGCGGAGGCTCACAAGCGCGGGTTCGCGGAGCGTGCCCGCCGATCCGGCGCCCCGATCCGGGTCAGTTGGCTCGAGGGCATCCACGACCTGCCTCTGCAGCATCCCGACGCCCTCGCGGGCAGGATCGAACGTTTCTTCGACGGGCTCGTACGATGACCGTATGGCGTGGGTCATCCTCATCCTGGTCCTCCTGGCGGCCGCGTTCGGCGTCCTCGGCGCCGTCGTGAAGGCGGCCGCGTTCCTCGTCCTGACGATCCTGCTCGCGGTGGCGGCGCTGGTCGCGATCGCCTGGTACTCGTTCAAGGGCCAGCTCCGCCGCTGGGAGCGGGACGGGATCGGTGGCGAAACCCGGGTCCGGACGTGGTCCACGCGCCGATCGGATCCTCCGCGGGATCTTCCGTCCCACGATGACCGGTACTAGGTCCGAGGCGACACTCATCGCGCGCGCGACAGGAGTCGCGCGAGCAGGCGCCCGATGACCAGGAACACCAGGGTGACGGCGAGCCCCACGGCGATGAATACGAGGATCCTCACGCCGTTCGGCGACCCGACGATCAGCGTCCGGATGAGCAGCCCGACGGGAACCGCGACGATCCAGGTCCGGAGGAGGCTCCGCCATCCCGGTCTCCGGTAGGCGTGGGACAGCGACGCGACGAGGAACCAGGCCCCGAGGAGCGGGACCGCGGTCCTGAGGAACCCATCGACCGTGCTCACGCGATGGCCGCGGAGCCCGATCAGCACGAACACCACCAGCGCAGCGGCATCGGCGATCACGTACCAGGTGACCCCGGGCCGACCCGCGAGCAGCCTCCGCATCACCGCGACGGCTCGAGCACCGCGGCGGCGAGCTCGCGCAGGGCGGGGAGACAGACGTCATCGTCACGTCCGGAGATCAGCTGCACGCAGACGTGATCGGCGCCCGCGTCGAGATGCTCGCGGACGCGGCCGGCGATCGACGACGCGTCGCCCCAGGCGATCGCGGCATCGATGAGCCGGTCGCTCCCCCCGTCACCGAGGTCATCGCCGTAGCCGAGCCGGGACCAGTTGTTCGCGTAGTTCGGAAGCTCGAGGTAGTGGGCCGCCCAGGATCGGCCGATCCCACGGGCTGTCGCGGGATCGGCCGAAGCGATCGCCGTCTGCTCGACGGCGAGCACCGGCTCGGCTCCGAGGACCGAGCGGGCGCGCACCGTGTGCTCGACGGGAACGAAGTACGTGTGTGCGCCGAGGGCACGCTCGGCCGCGACCGTCAACATCCGCGGGCCGAGCGCGGCCAACAGCCGGCGGACCGGCACGTCGGGCGGCGGCCCCATCCGCGCCGCGTCCATCGCATCCAGGTACGCCTCCATCCGCCCCACGGGGTCGGCCCACTCCTGGCCGCGCCTGCCCGCCGTGGACTGATGCCCGATCCCGACCCCGAGGACGACGCGCTCACCGAACGCGTCGGCGAGCGTCCTCGCCCCGCCCGCCATCGCCTCCGGATGGCGGGAGGTGACGTTCGCGATGCCCGAGGCGACGGTGATGCGATCGGTCGACGAAAGGAGCAAGGAGAGGTGCGAGAAGATCTCCCGAGAGGTCCCGCCCTCGGGGACCCAGAGCGCGGCATACCCGAGGCGTTCGATGTCGGTCGCCGCTCGGCGGACCGCCACGGCCTGGATGGCGTCGAACGCGAACGACCAGACGCCCACGCGACCGAGCCGTGCGCGTACCGCTTCGCGCTCCGTGCCCACGGGACCGAACCCTATCGCCAGCCCGCGTAGGGTCTCCGGGAGATGAACATCCACGCCGCGATGGCCGAGCTGCGAGACCGAGCTGATCCGTCCCGGAAGCCGGGCATGGCGCGTGTCGGGATCGACGTCTCACACGCGCTCGGAGTGTCGATGCCCGACCTCCGCGCGGTCGCGAAGACATGCGGCGTCGACCATGCCCTCGCGCTCGAGTTGTGGGAGACGGGGATCCACGAAGCGCGCATCCTCGCCACGCTCGTGGCCGACCCGGCGACCCTGACCGACGTCAAGAGGGAGGGATGGGTTCTCGGCGTCACGTCGTGGGACCTGTGCGATTCGGCGGCGGACCTCTTCGGTCGCGCACCGGCCTACGCGGATGCGATCGTGGCGTGGGCTCGACGACCCGAGCCATTCGTGAAGCGCTGTGCGTTCTCGATGATGGCTCGACGAGCCGTGTGGGCGAAGGAGGCGCCGGACCGTGAGTTCCTCGGCTACCTGCCCCTGATCCGTGAGGCCGCGACCGACGAGCGGAATGAAGTGAAGAAGGGCGTGTCGTGGGCGCTCCGGCAGATCGGCAAACGGAACCGCGAGCTGCATGCGGCGGCGATCGACGAGGCCGAGCGGATCCTCCTCCTGGACACGCGTCCCGCCCGGTGGATCGCGCGGGACGCCCTCCGGGAGCTCGAGAGCGAGAAGACCCGCTCCCGGCTCCCGGGCTGACGCCTCGCTTCCGCTATCCCAGATCGGTACTCCTGGGCTCGCCGGCCTCGACGAGCTCTGCCGGCGTGTCCGGGATGTCCACTCGCTGCTCCGCAGCCTCGTGGCCCTCCACATCCAGCTTCGGCAACCACTCGAGCCAGCGCGGGAGGTACCAGTTCGCCCGACCCAGGAGCTTCATCGCCGAGGGAACCAGGACCGTCCTCACGATCGTGGCGTCCAGGAAGACCGCGACCGCCAGCCCGAATCCCATCTGCTGGAGCGGCGAGAGGCGGCCGGCGGCGAACCCGCCGAACACCGCGACCATGATCAGCGCGGCGCCCGTGATGATCCCCGCCGTCGTCCGGAGGCCGTAGGCGACCGATCCCGTGTTGTCCCCGGTCAGGTCGTAGTGCTCGCGGATCCGCGTCAGCAGGAAGACGTGGTAGTCCATCGACAATCCGAACAGGACCGAGAAGAGGAACAGCGGGATCCACGCCTCGATCGATTCGACCTGGATGAAGTTCAACGCCGACGCGATGTCCTTCACGAACGCCGGTCCCACGTCCTGCTGGAAGAACATCACGACCATCCCGTACGCCGCGCCCACCGACAGCAGGTTCATCAGGATCGCCTTGACCGGCAGCACCACCGACCGGAACACGACCGTCAGGAGCAGGAACGACAGACCCAGCACGAACGCGAACACGATGGGCATGTACGTATCGGATTGGTCGAAGAAGTCGACGTTGAACGCCGTCTCCCCGCCGACCAGGACGCGAGCATCCGTGCCCGCGAACGCCTCCGGGACGTACTCCTCCCGGAGATCTCGGATCGCCTGGACCGACGCGTCCTCGTAGATGTCCCCCCGGAACGGGATGGAGAGCACGGCGAGATCGCCGGCGTCGTTCACCTCGAGCGGGCTCGGAGCGGCGAACGCAGCATCGCTCGTCACGGTCGTCGTGAGCTCGTCGATCGCGCTCTGGATATCCGAAGCAGCGATGTCGCCGTCGATGACGACCTCCGCCGGCTCGGAGAGACCTCCGGCGAAGTTCTCTTCCAGCAGGACGAACGCCCGCTTGCCCTCGATGTCGTCCGGCAACGTGCTCACACCGGACGTCCCGGTGTGGATGCTGAAGTAGGGGATCGCCAGGACGACCAAGAGACCGGCGCCCACGACGAGGCTGACGACCGGCCGGCCCATCACGAAGCGGGTGGCGCGGTCCCAGAACCCCGTCCCCGCCTCGACCCGACCGGCGTTCTTCCGAACGCGGAGCCTGTTCACCCTGTCGCCCAGGAGCGCGAGGATCGCGGGCAGCAGCGTCATCGAGGCGGCCACGGCGATCAGGACCACGAAGATCGCGCCGCCAGCCAGGCTCCGGAAGATCGTGTTCGGGACGATCAGCAACCCGAGCAACGCGAGGACCACGGTCATCCCGCTGAAGAAGACGGCGCGGTTCGCCGTCGCGCCGGCACGGCCGATCGCCTCGAGCTTCTCGCGCCCGTGGAGGCGCTCCTCCCGGTACCGGGCCACGATGAAGAGCGAGTAGTCGATCCCCACCGCCAGACCGATCATCGTGATCATGTTCTGCACGAAGAACGAGAAGTCGACGACGAGTCCGGCGAGCGCCGTCGCTCCCATCGCGATTGCGATGGAGAAGGCCGCGAGGACGAGCGGGATGAGGCCCGCGACCACCGCGCCGAGGACGACGAGGAGCACGATCAACGCCACGATCGAACCGATGCCCTCGCCCTTCGCGATGTCCTCCTCGATGATCTCGTTGAACTGGTTGAAGAGGGTCGCCGGCCCGGCCACGTGGGTCTCGAATCCGTCCGGCCGCTCGACGGACGTGACGGCTTCGTCGAGGAGCTTCGCGTCGTCGGAGAGCGCGTCCTCGTCGGTCTCGGTCATGAGGACCGGCAGCAGCACGGCGCGGCCGCTCTCCGAGACGGGCCCGTCCTCGGTGAGGTAGCTCCCGACGCTCCTCACGACACCGGGCCCGAGCGCCTGCACCTCGTCCTGGAGGGCGCCGACGTACCCCGCGAACGCGGGATCCTCGACCGTCGCGCTCTCGGACACCACGAGGATCAGCTCCGAGTCGGGCTCTTCGCCACGGAGGCGCTCCTCGACGAGCCGGGCGGCCTCCTTCGCTTCGGGCTCGTTCGTGAAGTCGATCGCGTTCGTGAGCGCGTCGCCGAACAGGCCGCCGGTGACGAGGGCGATCGCTCCTCCGAGCAAGACGACCCAGGCCACGACCGTGCGCCACGGATGACGGCTGCTGGCTCTGGCGAACGATTCCGGGTTGATCCTCATCAGCGGCTCCCCCTCTTGACGGTATTGCCGAACGTACGGCGTACGCTTACGATGTACGGAGACTAGGCGTACATCGTAAGTCTGTCAACCCGGAATCTACGGTGCGAGCAAGAACGGGACAGGGCATGAAAGTGAACGAGGCACGAAACAGGGAACCCCTGACGCGCGAACGCGTCGTCGAGGCCGCCCTCCGGGTCATGGACGAGGAAGGGCTCGAAGCCGTCTCGATGCGGCGGGTCGCTCGCGAGGTCGGCGTCGAAGCGATGTCGCTCTACCACCACGTCGAGGACAAGGAAGACCTGCTCGATGGGATCTGCGAGCACGTCATGGCGGGGTTCGAATTCCCCGATCCCGTCGAGGACTGGGCGGAGAACTGCCGGAGAGGAGCCCGCGCGTGGCGTCGCCTCCTGCAGTCGCATCCCGCGGTGATGCGACTGTTCGCCGAGCAACGAGGCCCCGTCCGCACGGTGGACTCGATGCGCCCGATGGAGTTCGCGCTCCGGCTCCTCCGCGGCGCCGGCCTCTCCGACCGTGACACCGCGCAGGCGTTCCACGCGTTCGGCGGCTACATCCAGGGGTTCGTGATGATGGAGCTCGGCTCGATCGCCGGCGGATCCGACGAGGCGCACCTGAAGGCCCACGCGGACCTGGTGTCGGCCCTCCCGGACGAGTTCGAGGCGCTCGTGGCGGTATCGCCGTACTTCGCCGAATGCGACGCCGACGAGCAGTTCGAGTTCGGCCTCGATCTGCTGATCAGGGGCCTCGAGGCCAAGGCTGCTCGAAGCGGCTGACGCCCACAGGGAACCTGGCTCGGACGAACACCGTCCAAGTCCGAACCGCCGACACGGAGGAACCCATGAAGGTTCGGCTTCCCGCAGCTCTCGTGCTCCTGCTCACGCTCGCCGCCTGTGCCGACTCGTCGGCCGATCCGGGGGCCGGCGGCATCGAACACCCCACCGCCCCCGACGTCGCGCTGGTGCAGATCTCGTACGAGGGCGGCTTCGTCCCCGTCGAATGGACCTACACGAACTTCCCGTTCTACTCCCTCTACGGCGACGGCACCCTCGTCGTCCCCGGCGCACAGATCGAGATCTATCCCGGCGCCGCGCTGCCCGCGATCTCCAGCCGGCAGGTCGACGAAGCGGGGATCCAGGCGATCCTCGAGCAGGCGATCGACGTGGTCAGGAACATCCCGGCCGACCTGAACGATCTCGGGTTCATGAACATCGCCGACGCCTCGACGACGGTGATCACCGTCTCGGCGGGGGGCGTGGATCGGACGATCCGTGCCTACGCGCTGGGCGAGCTGACGGAACGCCCCGACGGGATGCCCGAGCGCGAGTACCAGGCGCGCCTCAGCCTCCAGGAGCTCGTGGCCACGCTGACGGGTCCGACCGACTGGCTCCCCGAGGGGTCGCTCGGCCCCGAGGGCGAGTACGAGGCCTCCTCGGCCCGGGTGTACGTCGGGGATCACCGCGCCGTCGAGGATCTGAAGCAGGATCCTATGGCGTGGCCGCTCAGCGTCGCGCTCGCGGACTTCGGCGATCCGATCCCGCCGGGCGAGATGCGCTGCGGCGTTGTCGAGGGCGAGGAATGGGACACCCTCCACGGGTCGGCGACGACAGCGAACCAGCTCACCCCGTGGACCGACGCGGGCGACCGGTACTCGATCCTGTTCCGACCCGTGCTCCCGGACGAGCGGGGCTGCTGAGCCCGTTCCGTGAGGGGCCTGAGCGGCCGGTCAAGTCCCCTGCTCACGGAGCCGATGGTTCCGTGAGGAGCAGGCCGCCCTCCCGCGGCCTCTGTGCCGACCCATGACGACTGAGATCGAGGACTCCGCCGTGGACCCACCGAGGACCACCGACGGCTTCTTCGAGCCGCCCGCCGTGGGAAGCGCCGATCGTACCCGCGAGCTCGAGCTCCGCTATCGCGGGATCATCGACCGGCTGCCGGCCGTGCTCTACGTCGACGCCGTCGACCAGAACCAGCCGATGATCGATGTGAGCCCGAGCGTCCACGATCTGTTGGGGATCCCTCGCGAGGAGTTCCTGAGCAGGCCGTTCGCGTGGACCGACACGATCCACCCCGACGACCTCGCCGCGGTCATGGCGGAGAACGAGCGATCGGCGGTCACCGGAGACCCGTTCCGCATGGAGTTCCGCGTCGTCCACCCCGACGGGAGGATCCTCTGGGTCCGCGACGACGCGGTCCTGATCCACGACGAGTCGGGAGCACCGCTCCACTGGCTCGGGTTGATGCTCGACGTCACGGAGCTGATCGAGGCGCAAGCCGAGCTCCATGAGGCCAAGACGAAGTACGGCGCGCTGGTGGAGCAGATCCCGGCGATCGTCTACGTCGACGCGGCCGACGACGAGATGTCGACGACGTACGTGAGCCCACAGATCCAGGCGATCCTCGGCTACACCGCACAGGAGTACATCGACGACCCGCAGCTGTGGGAGCGCATGTTGCATCCCGACGATCGGGAGAACGCGGTGGCCACATACCTGCGCGGACGGGAGTCCGGGGGCCCCTTCGTCTTCGAATACCGCCTCATCGCGCACGACGGCAGGACCGTGTGGTTCCGCGACAGCGCGATCGTGCTCACCGACGAGCAGGGCCGCCCCGAGCACATCCAGGGCGTGATGCTCGACATCACCGAGCGCAAGATCGCGGAGGAGCGTATCGCGTTCCTCGCCTACCACGACAAGCTCACGGGGCTCCCGAACCGGACGATGTTCGACGAGCTCCTCGGGCTGGCCCTCGCCAGAGCGAAGCGCCACGAGCTCGGCGTCGTCGTCGTGACGGTCGACCTCGACGACTTCAAGCTCGTGAACGACTCCCTCGGGCACGAGGCCGGAGACGCGATCCTCATGCAGTTCGCGCAGCGGCTCAGCGATGCGACACGCGAAACCGATCTCGTGGCGCGACCGGGTGGGGACGAGTTCCTGCTCCTGCTCGCCGACCTCGATCGTGCGTCCTCCGGCCACGGGGGCCGCGAGAGCGTCTCCGTCTCCGCCGAGTCGGTGGCGCTGCGGATCCAGGAGGCGCTCCGTACCCCCTTCATCGTGGGCGAGACCGAGCTCTACGTGACCGCGAGCCTGGGGATCAGCGCGTTCCCGGACGACGCGGTCGACGCACCGACGCTCCTCAAGAACGCGGAGACGGCGATGTTCCGGTCGAAGCGGTCCGGGCCGGGCGGATACGTCCTGCACGCGAAGGACGACGCCGACTCGATCGTGCGGCTATCGCTGTCCACGCGGCTACGGCGGGCCGTGGAGCAGGAGCAGTGGATGCTGCACTACCAACCGCTGATCGACCTGCGCACCGCGGAGATGAACGGCGTCGAGGCGTTGATCCGCTGGCCCGAACCGAACGGGGGCCTCGTGCCGCCCGGCGACTTCATCCCGCTCGCGGAGGAGATGGGCCTGATCGAGGCGATCGGCGCCTGGGTGATCGACGAGGTCTGCCGGCAAGGTCGCGTATGGCGGGAGCAGGGACTGGATCTCGACATCTCGTTCAACCTGTCGCCCCGGCAGCTCTGGCAGGCCGACATCGTGGACCTGATCGTCGATCCGATCCTCGGATCGGGGATGGACCCGAGCCACGTGACGGTCGAGATCACCGAGTCCACGGCCATGACGAACCCCGATCGGACGCTCGGCATCCTCCACGAGCTCCACGCCCGGGGGCTCCAGCTCGCGATCGACGACTTCGGGACCGGCTACTCCTCGCTCGCCCGGCTCCGTTACATGCCGGTCGACATCCTGAAGATCGACCGTTCGTTCGTGCGTGAGCTCGATCGCGACGAGCAGAACGCGAGCATGGTCTCGGCCATGATCGCCCTGGCCTCGAACCTCGGGATGACGCCCCTCGCCGAGGGGATCGAGACGGAGGCGGAGTGGCGCGCGCTCACCGAGCGCGGGTGCGAGCTGGGGCAGGGCTACTTCTTCTCCCGGCCCGTGCCGGCCGCGGAGATCCTCGCGATCCACCGGCGCGCCGAGCTCCACATCGTGGAGGACGGCGCCGCGGGGTGATCGTGGACGCGTCGGCGCTCAGCGCCGGCGACGCGGCCGGAGCCCGCTCCGCTTCCCGCGCGCGCCGCCGCTGAACACGACACGCGGGGGCGACACCTTCATCCCCTCCTGCTCGAACTCCGCGTGCAGGTCGAGCCGTGCAGCCATCCGACTGACGTCGCCGAGCTGCTCCGGCGTGACGAACGTGATGCTCGTCCCCGACCTGCCGGCGCGAGCCGTGCGTCCCACCCGGTGGACGTAGCCCTTGTCGTCCTTGGGAGGGTCGTAGTTCACCACCAGGGTGATCCGCTCGAGGTCGAGACCTCGGGCCGCCACGTCGGTCGCGACCAGGATCCCGACGTGTCCGTCCTCGAACCGGCTGAGCGCACGCTCCCGAGCCTGCTGGGTCATATCGCCGTGCATCGCAACGACCGTGACCCCTTCGGCGCGGAGCTGCCGAGCCAGGTGGTCGACGGCACGCTTCGTGTTCACGAACACGAGGGTCGAGCCCGACGCCTCCGAGGCGAGCCGGGCCAGCGTAGACAGCTTGTCCTGCGGCGCCACCGGGATGAACCGGTGGTCGGCCTCCTCCACGAAGCGCATCTCGATGGAGCCGACCTCGTGACGCATCGGGTTCCGCGTGTACACCTCGGCGATCCGGCCGATCGCGCCGTCGAGGGTCGCGGAGAAGAACATCGTCTGCCGATCCTTCGGCAGGTGGCGCACGATCCGATCGACCTGCGGCTGGAACCCCATGTCGAGCATCCGGTCGGCCTCGTCGAGGACGAAGATCTGCACGCCGCCGAGCTCGACGAGGCCGCGCTCCACGAGGTCGTCCAGCCGTCCCGGGGTGGCGATCAGGATGTGCGCGGAGGTCACCCCTTTCGACTGTTCCCTGACCCTGGTGCCGCCGTAGACGGCCATGACCCGGAGCTTCCGCGCCCGAGCGATGTCATCGAACTCGTCGCTGACCTGCTGGGCGAGCTCACGGGTCGGCGTCAGCACGAGGGCGGCCGGGCGTCGCTCCACGCCGGGATCGATCTGGTCGACGATCGGGATCGCGAACCCGAGCGTCTTGCCGGACCCCGTCTTCGACCTCGCGAGCGTGTCCCTCCCCGAGGTGGCGTCCTCGATCACCATCACCTGGATCGGGAACGGCGACTCGATCCCGCGGGCCTCGAGCGCGCGGACGACGGCCTCGGAAACGCCCAGGTCGCGGAACGTGATCATCGTGCGGTGCACCTCCTCCTTCGAGGGTACCGCCCGCGGCGACGCCTCGAGCCCTGCCGGTAGGCTCTCGACGCCGCGCTCCGCGAGCGCGGATCGGAACGCCGAGAGGGAGGAGATGCACGGCATGGGCGACAGGACCGGGACGGACGATCGCGCGGAGCTCTGGACCGAGCTCGCCGCCCAGCTGGCCGTCGACAGCATCCGGTCCACGACCGCGGCCGGCTCCGGTCACCCCACCTCGTCGATGTCCGCGGCGCATCTGACCGCGGTCCTGTTCGCCGATCACCTGCGCACCGACCTCGCCGACCCGCACGGTGCCGCGAACGACCGCTTCGTGCTGTCGAAAGGCCATGCCTCGCCGCTGCTCTACGCCGTGCTGAAGGCGATCGGCGCGATCGACGACGAGATGCTGCTGTCCCTTCGGCGGCTCGGCTCTCCGATCCAGGGGCACCCTGCGCCGGCCCCCGAGCTGCCGTGGGTCGAGGCGGCCACGGGATCGCTCGGCCAGGGACCGGCGATCGGGCTGGGGATGGCGCTCGGGATGCGTCTGTGGGAGAGCCCCGCGCGCGTCTGGGTCCTGGTCGGGGACTCCGAGGCAGCCGAGGGATCGATCTGGGAGGCGGTGGAGGCGGCGGCGCATCACCGCGTCGCCAACCTCGCGTGCGTCCTCGACCTGAACCGGCTCGGCCAGCGCGGCCCGACGATGCACGGCTGGGATGCGGACGTCTTCGTCGCGCGCGCGCAGGCGTACGGGTGGCACGCGCTCTCGATCGACGGACACGACGTGACGGCGATCGACGCCGCCTACCGTTCCGCCGCCGAGGCCGATCGACCGACGATGATCGTGGCGCGGACCGAGAAGGGGCACGGCGTCTCCGAGGTGGCGAACCAGGATGGTTGGCACGGGAAGGCCTTCCCGGAGGATCTGGCCGTTCGTGCGATCGAAGAGCTGGGGGGCGTGCGCTCGCTCACGATCACGCCGCAGAAGCCCGAACCCTGGATGCCGGCGGGCCGGGTCGCGCCGGCAGGCGTGCCCCCACCCACCTACACGGAGCCGATCGCCACCCGCAAGGCCTTCGGAGAGACCCTGCGGTGGCTCGCCGGCGAGCGCGACGACCTCGTCGTCCTGGACGGCGAGGTCGGGAACTCCACCTACACGGAGGATGCAGAGGCCGTCGCCCCGGATCGCTTCTTCCAGATGTACATCGCCGAGCAGACCTTGGTCGGGACGCAGACGGGCCTGCACGCGCTCGGCGTCACCGCCTTCTCCGCGACGTTCGGCGCGTTCTTCACCCGCGCCTACGACCAGATCCGGATGGCGGCGATCGGGCGGGCAGATCTCCGCCTGTGCGGGTCGCACGCGGGGGTGTCGATCGGCGAGGACGGCCCCTCCCAGATGGCGCTCGAGGACCTCGCCGCCTTCCGTGCGATCCACGGGACGACCGTCCTGTACCCCTCCGACGGGAACGCCACGGTGAGGCTCGTGACGTCGATGGCCGACCTCCGCGGCATCTCCTACCTCCGCACGACCCGAGAGGCCACGCCGGCCCTGTACGGACCGGACGAGGACTTCCCGATCGGCGGGTCGAAGACCCTCCGCGAGGGCGACGATGTGACGCTCGTCGGTGCGGGCATCACGGTGCACGAGTCGCTCGAGGCCGCCGACCGACTCGCGGCCGACGGGATCGAGGCGCGCGTCCTCGATTGCTACAGCGTCAAGCCGATCGACGCGGAGTCGCTCCGGAACGCCGCGGCCGCGACCGGGCTGCTGGTCGTGGTCGAGGACCATAGGATCGAGGGCGGCCTGGGTGACGCGGTGCTCGACGCGCTGGCCGCGGGAGGGACGCTCGCCGGGCGGGTGATCAAGCTCGCCGTGACGGAGATGCCCGGGTCCGGCGCACCCGAGGAGCTCCGGGAGTGGGCGGGGATCGATGCCGGCGCGATCGTGGGGGCGGTGCGGAGCGCGCTCGGCCGAGACTGAGGTTCGTCAGCTGGCTTCGCTCGCCACGCGGAGACCGCCGAAGGACATCGCGATGATCTCCTCCGGCGGCACGGCCTTCGAGAAGTAGAAGCCCTGTCCCAGCACGCACCCTCGCTCGCGAACGAACGCGAGCTCTCCTTCCGTCTCGATCCCCTCGGCCAGCGTGGTGACACCGAGCCCTCGCGCCAGTTCGATGAAGGCGGTGACGATGCTCTGTTTCTGCGGATCGACGTCGACACCGCTGACGAACGAACGATCGATCTTGAGGACGTCGACCGGCATGTCTCGGATCCGAGCGAGCGAGGAGTACCCCGTCCCGAAATCGTCGATCGCGATCCGGAGGCCGCCATCGTGCAGCGTCTCGAGGATCGTCTGCGCGCGGTCCGGATCTGTCATCGCCGAGGACTCCGTGATCTCGACGATGACCCTCGCGGGATCGATGCCGCCTTCGCGGATCCGATCGAGGATCCCGCTCGCGAGATCCGGCTGCCAGAACTGGCGGGGAGACAGGTTGAAGCTGATCGAGAGGTCCATCTCCAGCTCGCGCCAGGCCTGCGCCTGATAGACGAGCTCGCGCACGACCCAATCGCCGATCGCTTCGATCAATCCGAGCTCCTCCGCCACCGGGATGAAGTCGCCCGGCGGCACCATCGTGCCGTCGGCCTCGATCCAACGGATCAGCGCCTCCACCCCGCGCATGCGGCCGGTCGCGAGGTCGAGGACGGGCTGGTAGTGGAGCGTCCATCGCTGGCTCTCCACGGCCTTGCGCAGCCTCGTCACGAAACGGAGCTTGGCGGAGGAATCCAGGGCGCCGCGGTTGGACACGACGTACGCGTGCCCGCCCTTCTTGGACTCGAGCATCGCCGCGTCCGCGTTCCGGAGGAGGCTTCCCGGCGCGTCGCCGTCCTGGGGGAACAGGCTGATCCCGATCGAGGCGGAGACGTAGAGCTCGGTGCCACCCGCGCGGAAGGGCACGGTGAGGGAATCGAGGATCCGCTGCGCCGCCGACTCCGCTCGGGCGACGGCCGCTTCGACGTCGTCCCCGTCGCGCTCGAGGTCGGCGAGCAAGAGCAGGAACGTGTCGCCGGAGCGGCGAGCGACCAGGTCGGTCTCCCTGGTTGCCTCGCGGAGCCGTTCGGCCACGACGTTCAGGACCTCGTCGCCGGCGAACCGGCCGAGGGAGTCGTTCACGAGGCGGAAATCGTCGATGTCCACGCAGATCACCGCCACGGAGTCCTCGTGGTGCTTCGCGCGCGCGATCGAGAGCTCGAGCAGCTCCTCGAACATCGCGCGGGTCGGGAGTCCCGTCAGCTCGTCGTGATACGTGAGGAACGCGACCTTCTCGTCCCCGCGCTTCATCTCGGTGACGTCGAACATCACCCCGAGCGAGAACGTGGGGATGCCGCGCTCGTCCCGGACGATCCTCGCCTCGTCGCGGATCCAGACGACCCGCCCGTCCTTGTGATAGACGCGGTAGTCGAGCGAGAACGATTCGCCGGTCTCGTTGTGACGCTGGTTCTCGGCGATCGCGCGCGGGCGATCGTCCGGGTGGACGATCCGCAGCCACAGATCCGGGTCGCCGATCCACTCCTCCGGCGCGTAGCCCAGCAGCTGCTCCACCTGTGGGCTCATGTAGATGGTCGACGCCGCGTCGTCGAGCGCGTCGATGTAGGTGACCGCGGGGATGTGCTCGACGATCGAGCGGTACCGGTCGCCCACGATCTCGTCCGCGGACGCCTGGCGCTGCCGATGAACGTCGGCCGCGATCGATCCGGCCAACACCCGCAGGAGCTCGATCTCGCCGGTCCCCCACGAACGCCCGCCGCTGCAGTCGTCCACGCTGAGGAACCCCCACCAGCCTTCGTCGACGGCGATGGGAACCGCGACGAACGACACCGTTCCCTCCGCCGCGAGGATCCGCCGCTCCGACTCGGGGAGGTCGGTCACGGACGCGCTCAGCACCCGATGATCCCCCAGGACCTCGATCCACCGGATGAAGTCGGGGGAGTACGGGTGCAGCGTCGTGCTCGGGTCGTCGAAGACCCCCCGGACACCGTTCCGCGTCCATTCCGAGGTGAGGCTCATCCAGAGGCGGCCGCCGGGGTCGCGGATGTTCTCGAACAGGGCGACCCGATCGGCGCCGAGCTCCCGCCCCACGTTCGCGAGCGCATCCGACACCTGGGCAAGCGGGGGCACGGCGCTCGACACGCCGGGATCGACCGCCGGCACGGCGGGCGAGGACGAGCCCTGCGAGACGTCCATCCTCCCTGCTATCGGCGGCCCCCGAGGGCCGCTGAAGGAGCCGCCCGGGTACGCGTGCCTGCTACCCTTCCGGGCCGATGGCCGACTACAAGCAGGTTCTCCACGAGCGCCTCTATGTGCGCGTTCCGGGCACGGACAAGCTCCGGAAGACGGCTGCGGCCCGCCTGAAGCACCTCGTCGCCACGGGATGGCGCGAGACCGAGCGCGATCGCAAGCCCGATCACATCTGGGTCCGGTTCGAGCGCACGGGCCACGCCCCGATGCGGGCTCGGCTCCCCAAGAAGGCGCCCGAGATCCAGATCGAACGCCGACCTCGTCGCGACAATCGTGGCGGCGGCTTCAGAGGCGGCCGGCGCTAGCCGATAGGCCCCACCGGATATCTTCCGGTGAATAGACTCTTTGACCGGACTTCCTTCGGGTAAGATGCGCTGGTCCGCACATCCTGTGCGGTCCCTCGACCGATCGACGATCCTGCGAGGACCTGATGAGCGTGGAGTTCCTCAGCCCCCCTTCGGGCCGGCCCGGGCACCGCGATCCGCATGCCCACGCGGCCGCCCAGCCGTTCACCTATCCCCTGCAACGTCCGTACGCGGAACCGGACTGGACGCGCCTCGCCGCGTACCGGGACGTCACCACGGAGCAGTGGGAGTCGGCCCAGTGGCAGCGGGCACACACCGTCAAGAACCTCAAGGAGTTCAAGGCGGCTCTCGGCGAGCACCTCGACGACGAACTGCTCGCGGACATCGAACGCGACCAGCAGGAGCGGGCGACGATGTCCATGCTCCTCCCGCCCCAGATGATCAACACGATGGACGAGACCGACCTCCGGGCGGACCCCGTCCGCCTGTACATGGCGCCAGCGTTCAGCGACCGGGATCGGGAGTTCGCGTCGCACCCCTTCGCCTCGCGTGATTCGCTCCACGAGGCCGACATGTGGGCCGTCGAGGGCCTGACCCATCGCTATCCGACCAAGGTCCTCGCCGAGTTGATCCCGACCTGTCCGCAGTACTGTGGCCACTGCACGCGGATGGACCTGGTGGGCAACGACACCGTGCAGGTCCTCAAGTACAAGTTCGAGGCGAAGCAGAACGAGCGCTGGGACGCGATGCTCGACTACCTCCGGCGCACGCCGAGCGTCCGCGACGTCGTCGTGTCCGGCGGGGACATGGCCAACGTCCCGATCAAGCGATTGGAGACGTTCGTGATGGGTCTCCTCGACATCGAGAACCTCCGCGACATCAGGCTCGCGACGAAGGGACTGATGGGGATCCCACAGCACTTCCTGCAGGACGAGGTCAAGGCGGCGGCGGAGCGGATGGCCTCACGGGCGAACGAACGCGGCGTGGACATCGCCGTGCACACGCACGTGAACGCGGCGCAGCAGGTCACGCCGCTGGTGGGCCGCGCGACCAAGGTGTTCCTCGACGCGGGGTTCCGCGACGTGCGGAACCAGGGTGTGCTGCTCCGCGGCGTCAACACCGCCCCGCAGCAGCTCCTCGAGCTCTGTTTCATGCTCCTGGACCACGCGAAGATCCTCCCCTACTACTTCTACATCTGCGACATGATCCCGAACGCCGAGCACTGGCGGACGGCGGTGTGGGAGGTCCAGGATCTCCAGCACGCGATCATGGGCTACCTGCCCGGCTTCGCGACACCCCGGATGGTCGTGGACGTGCCGTTCGTCGGCAAGCGCTGGGCGCATCAGGTCGCCGAGTACGACCGTGTCCGCGGGATCTCCGGATGGACGAAGAACTACCGGACCGGGATCGAGAGCGACGACCCCGAGGCGTTCACCCGCCGGTACCACTACTACGACCCGATCTCGACCCTGCCCGAGGAGGGCAAGGCGTGGTGGCGGGAACAGCTCGCGCGAGGCGTGGACGAGCTCATCGCGGAGCTCCAGCCCCAGCACACATAGCCCGAACCGCGCTGCTAGGGTCCGAGGCGTGAGCCGCGTCCTCACCGTGCTGTCGGCCCAGGTCGCACCCGTCGCCTGGGACCCCGCGGCAACGCTGGACAAGTTCGAGGATCACGTCCGCGTGGCCCGCCGTGCGTTCCCGGACGTCGACCTGATGATCTTTCCGGAGCTCTACCTGACCGCGATCGACGGGTTCACCTCCGGAGGATCCGCCGATTGGGAGCGCCGTGTCGCCGAGGAGATCCCCGGCCCCTTGACCGACCGCGTGGCGAAGATCGCCGCTCGGGCGAAGCGGTGGATCGTGGCCGGGTCGATCAACGAGCGGCGGGGGAAGAAGATCCACAACACCGCGATCGCCTTCTCGCCCGACGGGGAGATCGCTGCGGTCCACCGCAAGCTCTTCCCGTGGCGGCCGTTCGAGGACGCCGACCCCGGCGCCGAGCCGGCGGCGACGTTCGCGATCCCCGGGAAGGGCGTCGTCGGCATGATGATCTGCTACGACGGCTGGTTCCCGGAGGTGGCGCGGGGCCTCGCCCTCCAGGGCGCGGAGTTGATCGCGCAGCCGAGCGCGACGACGACGCCCGATCGCGAGGAAGAAGTGGTCCTCGCGCGAGCGAACGCGATCGTGAACCAGGTCTTCGTGTTCAACCCCAACATGGTCTCGACGTTCGGGCCGGGGCGGAGCGTCGGCGTCGACCCCGAGGGCAGAGTCCTGTTCGAGGCGGGTGCGGGCGAGGAGCTGCTGGTGGAGGTCGTGGACATGGAGCGCGTGGCCGAGATCCGCCGTCGCGGTACCCGCGGCGTGACACGACCGTGGCAGCATTTCCTCGACGGGCCCCGGGACGTGGTGCTCCGCCCCTACCGGGCGCGACGCACCACGTAGCCGCCGAGCCCCAGGGTCGCGACGGCCGCACCGGCGACGAGCCACCACATCGAGAGACCGGATCGCGCATCCGCCGCCGGTTCGTCCTCGCCCACAGAGTCGATCCCGACGCCGAACCGCTGCGTCGTCCTCCCGTCCCCGAGGACATCGCAGGCGCGGCCGTCGCGCACGATCACGGTCCACCGGAGGGCCTCGAGCCCGGGCGAGGTACCCGTGAGATCCTCGTCGGCGCTCAACGTCCGACCCGGGATCTGGATCGTCATCGTGGCGCCCTCGATGATCGGTGGATTGAACACGCTCGCGCCGCGCTCCGGGAGGAGATAGATCTCGGTCTCGTGGACCACCGTCGCGTCGACGCGCACCAACCGGTTCACGTCCGTGTAGTACGCGAAGGAGAGCGGGGGAACGTCCGGGTCCCGGATGGCGATGTCCACCCGGAACGGCCGCCCGACCGCATCCGGCACCGTCAGCGGCTCCGCGAACGTGAGCGTCCAGCGAGCGGAGGTGCCGAGCTCGACGATCTCCCCGCGCGCGTCCACGAGGTCGGGCGCCGTCCCGGCGCTGGGCGCGTCACCGCACCCGGCCACGTCGCCGGTGGGATCGGATGCGGTCACGAGGAGCGGGACGATCGCGATCAGGGCCGCGCGGCGCGCCGGCCCGGCGCGCGACATCAGGACGGGCAGTCCCGCGGTTCGATGATCAGCGGGTCGAGCCGGGGTTCCTGCTCGAAGTCGAACGCGCCGGAAAGCGGGTCCGCCTGTCGATCCCTGTCGGTCATCGGCTTCAGGCCGTGCAGGTTCTCGATGAACCTGAGGACGGAGGAGAACTCGTACACGGTGGAGTCGATCGAACCACCGTCGCGATTGTCGCCCGCCTTGGTCCACGGCGAGATGATGAGCGCGGGTGTGCGCG
>DASSDW010000197.1:0-5077 GCA_035696925.1 Actinomycetota bacterium | reverse complement strand
CGTCGGGTCTCGGCGGACTCCTCGTCGTGATGCTGTCCGGGCGAGCGATCCTTGCCAACGACCGGATCGCCCTGCCGTTCGTCGTCATCTGCTACGGCTTCGCCGGCATAGGTGCCGCTGCGTCCGCGCCGCTGGCCGGGTCGGCCATCGCGACCGTGCTCGCGAGGATGTCGAGGGGAACCGGCGTGATGCTCGGCGCACGACGGCTACGAGCGGACCCGCGCACCGCGGGACGCACCGTCGCCGGAGTGGTGATCGTCGTCATGGCGGCGACGGTCACGTCGCTCTACGTCGGGCTCTACGAAGCGGAGGCAGGGGATTCGTCCTTCCCCGCTTCGCTGGAGGCCTCAACGGCCATCGTGGAGTCGCTGGGTGCCCCTCGCTTCGAGTACGCGTCGCTCGCGAGTCTCCATGGTGTGGAGGGAGTGGCACCCATCTGGCGCGGCTACACGAACATCGGAAACACGGTGATGATCACCAACTGCGACGCTCTCGATCAAGCACTCCAAGAGACGGTGCCCCCGTGCCGAGCGGGAGATGCCCTCGTGAACGGGTCGTTGCACGGTCGCCTGCGACCGACGTTCAAAGTTGGCCTCGAGACGGGCTCGTCGATCCGACTGCGCGTCGACCCCAACCGGATCGGCCGCTTCCGGTCGCACCTCGGCTGGTGGGCGTACAACGTCCTCGTCCCGCTCGATGCCGCCGACCCGAGCATCCGGCGCTGGCCGCCGAGCGCGATCTTCGTCGCCACGGATGGTGACCCGGCGACCCTGGAGAGGATCCGAAATGAGTTGCTCCCGAGCATCGGCATCGGCGTTCGTCCGCGCGGTGAACCCTTGGACTACGTGGACGAAGTCCCGATGCTGGTCGGTGAGGCCGTCACCATGGGGCTCCTGATCACGTTCGCGATCGCGGCGGCCACTCTGCTGATCACGTCAGTGGACGCGGTAGGTGAACGCCGGCGATCCTTGGCGGCGCTTGCCGCCGTGGGAGCTTCCCGTGGCGTCCTCCGCAGAGCGCTGACGGTCGAGACGGCGCTGCCGATGCTGGCCGGCATCGCCCTCGGCCTGGGGTCCGCGATCGGAGGGACATGGATGGTCTGGATGGCCGTCGCGGAGTTCGAGGGGATGGACGAGCCTCCACCGATCCACTGGCGATCACTCGCCGCTGTCGTCGCGTTCGCGATCGTCGCGATCGTGCTCGCAACGCTCGCCACGTTTCCCTCGCTCGGTCGCGCGATCCGCCCGGAGTCCCTCCGCACCGAGTAGCGACCGCGTTCGACCCTCCACGGGACCGGTGCTAGCGTTCGCCGCCATGGTCACGGACGCGTCCACCGACCCGGCGCTCGACGCCGCGATCCGCGCGATCCCGGCGTGGCAAGATGCGGAGCTCGAGGTCATCCCGATCACCGAGGGTCGCACCAATCGGAACTTCCGCGTCACGGCCGACGACGACGCCTTCTTCCTCCGTCTCTCCGAGAAGTCCACCGAGCTGCTCGGGATCGACCGAACCGCGGAGCAGGACTCCGTCCGGGCGGCCGCCGAAGCGGGCGTCGGGCCGGAGGTGTTCGCGTATCTCCCGGAGCTCGGCTGCCTCGTCACCCGTTGGATCGACGCCGACCCACTGTCCGAGGGAGATCTCGAGCGCGAAGAGGTGCTGCGTCCCGTCGTCGATGCCATCAAGGCGATCCACGCCGGGCCGCCCCTCCCCTCGGCGTTCGACCCGTTCCGGATCGTGGAGGACTACCGGCGCATCTCCGAGGAGCGCGGCGTGATCGTGCCCGACGCGTTCGACGGCGCGCACGAGAAGGCGTCCCGGATCGAGTCCGCGTTCGCGAGCGATCCGATGCCGCTGCTCCCCTGCCATAACGATCTGCTCGAGGCGAACTTCCTCCTGCGCGACGGCCACGTCTGGGTCGTGGACCACGAGTACGCGGGGATGGGCGACCCGTTCTTCGACCTTGGGAACCTCTCGATCAACAACGCGCTGTCGGACGACGCGCAGGAGCGACTGCTTGCCCTGTACTTCGACGAGCCGACCGACGCACACCGTGCTCGGCTGAAGCTGATGCGGATCATGTCCGACTTCCGCGAGGCGATGTGGGGCGTCGTGCAGCAGGGCCTGTCGACACTCGACATCGACTACGTGGAGTACGCGACGAAGCACTTCGACCGGCTCTCCACGACGATGGACGACCCGCGCTTCGACGACTGGCTCGAGGCGTCGCGGGAGATCTGAGGCGTGGCCGACGATCGAGCACGGGTCGTCGTGATCGGCGGCGGCGTGGCGGGGACGAGCATCGCCTACCACCTGACGCGTCTCGGCTGGACCGACGTGCTGCTTCTGGATCGGGGTGAGCTCACGAGCGGCTCGACGTTCCACTCCGCCGGCCTCGTGGCTCAGCTCCGGAACTCCGTGAGCCACACGCGGATGATGATGTACGGCGCGGAGCTCTACCCGACGCTCGCGGAGGAGACCGGCGTCGACCCCGGGTGGCACCAGGTGGGGACGCTGCATCTCGCGTCCTCGCCGTACCGGATGGAGGCGCTCGCCCGCCAGGCAGGGTGGGCGAAGTCATTCGGGCTCCCCGTCGAGATCGTTCCGGCCGAGGAGGCGCTCGAGCGCTTCCCGCTGATCGACGCGTCCTGGGTGCTCGGCGCCCAGTTCGTCCCGACCGACGGGCACATCGACCCGACCGGGCTCACGCTCTCGTTCGCGGCCGGCGCGAAGGCCGCGGGCGCGAGGGTGCGAACGGGCGTGCGCGTGGAGGAGATCACCGTGCGGGACGGCCGCGTTGCGGGTGTCGTGACCGACCACGGCGCGATCGAGGCCGAGGTCGTCGTGAACGCGGGCGGGATCTGGGCGCACGAGCTCGGGCGGCTTGCGGGCGTGGAGATCCCCGTCGTCCCGATGGAGCACCAGTACCTGATCACCCGGCCGATCGAGGGCGTGCGCGCGGACTTCCCGACGCTCCGCGACCCCGACAACCTCGTCTACGTGCGGGAAGAGGTCGGCGGCCTCGTCGTGGGGGGCTACGAGCGGAACCCGGACCCGTGGCACGTGAGCGGTCCGATCCCGCCCGAATTCAACCACCGGCTCCTGCCCGAGAAGTGGGAGCGGTTCGAGTCGATCGCCGACGGCGCGTTCCGGCTGATCCCGCCGCTGCAGACGACCGAGATCAACCGGTTCATCAACGGTCCCGAGGCGTTCACGCCCGACGACGACTTCATCCTGGGTGAGACCGATGTGCGTGGGTTCTTCGTGGCGGCGGGCTTCTGCGCCCACGGTGTGACGGGCTCGGCGGGCATCGGTCGGTGGACGGCCGAGTGGATCGTCGAGGGCGAGCCCTCGATGGACCTTTCGAAGATGGACGTCCGACGATTCGGGCGCCAGTACCGGAGCCGCGACTACGCGCTGGCGAAGGCCTACGAGATCTACGCGAAGCACTACGACGTCCGGTATCCGGGCGAGGAGAACGAGGCGGGCAGGCCGCTCCGGATGGCCTCGACGTACGGACGCCTGGAGAAGCTGGGCGCCGAGTTCGGCGAGAAGGCCGGCTGGGAGCGAGCGAACTGGTTCCGGTCGAACGAGGACGCCGCGCACGAGGACCGCCGGCCGCGCGGCTGGGCAGGCGAGCAGTGGTCGACCGCGATCGTGGCCGAGCACCTGGCCGTCCGCGAACGAGCCGCGCTGTTCGACGAGACGAGCTTCGCGAAGTTCGAGGTCTCGGGGCCCGGCGCGCTGGACCTGCTGCAGCGACTGTGCGCGAACGACGTGGACGTGCGCGTCGGCCGCATCGTGTACGCGCAGATGCTGAACCGTCGAGGCGGGATCGAATCGGATCTCACGGTCACGCGGCTCGCCGACGACCGGTTCCGTCTCGTGACCGGAACGGCCTCCGGGAGCCGTGACTTCGCGTGGATCCGCCGGCACCAGGAAGATGAGGACGCCCTCGTCCGTGACGTCACGTCGGGTCTCGCCTGTCTCGGGATATGGGGTCCGGCCGCGCGCGAGATCCTCGCGTCGGTCTGCGACGACGATCTCTCGAACGAGGGCTTCCGTTACCTCACCGCTCGCGACGTCGAGGTCACGGACGTGCCGTGCTTCGCGGCGCGCGTGACCTACGTCGGCGAGCTGGGCTGGGAGCTGTACCCATCGACCGAGTTCGCGGTGAGGCTGTGGGATCGGCTGATCGAGGCCGGCGCGCCGCACGGCCTCGTGCCCGGCGGCTATCGGGCGATCGACTCGCTGCGGCTCGAGAAGGGATACCGCTCGTGGGGCGCGGACATCACCCCCGACGACTCTCCGCTCGAGGCGGGGCTCGGGTTCGCGGTGGCGTTCGACAAGGACGCGGACTTCCTGGGACGCGACGCGGTGCGACGGCTCCGCGACGAAGGCGTCACCCGGCGCCTCCGATGCCTGACGCTCGCGGATGCTCGTTCCTCCACCCTCGGGAACGAGCCGGTGCGCGTCGGCGACGAGGTCGTCGCACGGGTCACGTCGGGCGGGATCGGCTACCGCGTCGAGAAGAGCATCGCGTTCGCGTACCTCCCCGACGGGCTCGACGAGGTCGGCACGAAGGTCTCGATCGAGGTGTTCGGGGAGTGGGTCGACGCCGAGGTCGTCGAGGACACGCTCTGGGACCCTTCCGGCGAGAGGATCAGAGCGTGATGGACCAGCCCAGCTTCGACCTCGACGGGCAGGTGGCGCTCGTGACGGGCGCCGGCCGCGGCATCGGCCGCGACCTCGTCCTGGCGCTGGCCGCGGCCGGTGCTCGGGTGGCCGCGGGCGTCCGATCGCCAAGCGACGGGGAGTGGGTGGTAGCCGAGGCGCGGCACGCCGGCGGCGACGCGGACGCGGTCACGCTCGACGTCACCGACCGCGGCTCGATCGAGCGCGCCGTGGAGGAGACCGTCGCACGGTTCGGCCGGATCGACATCCTGGTGAACAACGCGGGCCTCGGGACGAACCACGACGCCCTCGACGCCACGGAGGCGGAGTGGGACGACCTGTTCGCCGTGAACGTCCGCGGGTTGTTCTTCGCGTGCCAGTCGGCGGGGCGCCTCATGGTCGAGCA
>DASSDW010000196.1:0-5033 GCA_035696925.1 Actinomycetota bacterium | reverse complement strand
GCCGCTGGCGGTCACGTAGTCCGTGCCCGCGGTGGCCGTGCCCGCGGCCGTGGCCCAGTCGAACGTCACCGTCTTCGCGCTGGCGGTCCCCAGCGACACGGTGAACGTGGCGGTGGTGGTCCCCACGTTGCCCTCGGTCACGGAGACGTCGTTCACCGAGAGGGTGGGCGGCGCATCGTTGTCGGTGATGGTGCCGGCGCCCTGGGGATCGCCGATCTGGCCAGGGGCGCCCGCGAGCGTCGTCAGGTTCACCACGAACGTCTCGTTCGGCTCATCCGTGGCATCCCCGATGACGGGAACCCCGATGACCTTCGAACTGGCGGACTTCGTCAGCGAGACGGTGCCGGAGGACGACGTGAAGTCGCCGGGCGCGGATGCCGATCCGGGCGCCGTGGCCCAACTGACCTTGAGGGGGCAGCACACTTTGGGGGCCGGCGCCGCCTGGATCGTGAACGACGCCGTAACGGGAGCTGCCCCGGTCCCTTCGGTCACGGTGACATCGGAGATGGTCACGGAGGGCGTCGGGGCCGCGGCGGCGGGGGAGGGCAGGGAGAGGATGAGCACGGTGGCGGCCACGGCCCCGGCGACGAGTTGGATCAGTGAGGGCGAACGCCGGCGCTGGGGTGCGGGAACGGCGGCATCCATGAGAAGTGAATCGGCAGATCACCGATACTGATGGATACCCGTTCTTGGGGCGATCCACTGCCCTGGAGTGGGTATGGACCGCGGGAAGGGACTCAGGCGACCTGGCGGGTCAGGCGACGCCGCTGCTGCTCCGTGAGACCTCCCCACACGCCGTATCGCTCCCCGTTCTTGAGCGCCCACGAGAGGCATTCGGTCCGGATCGTGCAGGCGCTGCAGAACGCGAGCGCGGGGCCCGCCTCCTCCTCCGAGATCGGGAAGAAGACGTCGGGGTCGATCCCGAAGCACGCGGACCGTTCCTGCCAGACATCGGGGGGTGAGGGATCATCGGGCAACACGTCGACGTCGACGGTCGGGAGACGATCGATTCGCACCGTTCCGTTCCTCCCCCCGGGGGTCCCCTCGGTCCGGGACCGAAGGAATAGCACGGAGTGACCACGGCGGGGAAGGGGTCCGGGGTCGCGTCCTGGCAAACCCCCAGGTGGCGGATGCGAAATGAGCCGAAGTATCTACTCAACCCTCTGTAGGGAAAGCGGTCCGGCGTCGGTGGCGAGCTGCTCCGAGGCGGAATCCCACCGGACCCGAACGATCGCGGCGACGCCGTCGGGGTCCTCCACGGCGCTCGTCACCTCCCCGACGACCGTCGCACCCGCGACGACCCGGGCCCCGGGGGCGATCGGAGACCCGGACCGGACGTGGAGGAGGACGCGAGGGGGGTGTCCGAGGTTGCGGACCTTCGCCACGGACTCCTGTCCGAGGAAACATCCCTTCGTGAAGTCGATCGTGTGCTCCAGCCCTGCCTCCGCGGGGAGGGCCTCCGGCCCGAAGTCGACCCCCATCCGCGGCTCTCCGCGGCGGATCCGTCGGGCCTCGAGATCCCCGGCATCCGCCTCGGTCAGCCCGCTGGCTCGGAGACGTTCCCGGAGCCGTGAGGCGTTCCCGGACGGCACGACGACGTCGCAGCCCGGGCCGAGGACGGACGGGGACAGGACGACGGACCCCGGGCTGTCCTCGACGGCGGAGCCGTCGAGGACAGCCACCACCTCCGAGCGGTCGCCGACATCGGTGACCTCGACGTCGGACGACAACACGTACGGTCGCAGGATCGCATCCACCCGGTCGGGCTGGTCCGGTGCTTGGAGGAGGAGGTAGGAGCCGTCCACCGCCGCGATGTGGAAATCGGCGCGGATCCGGCCGGTGGGGGTGAGGAGAAGACATCGCCGGGACGCTCGATCGGGCAGCCCCTCGACATCCGCCGTGACGAGGTCGTGCAGCCACGATCGGGCATCGTTCCCCCCGACGGCGATGACGCCCCACCCGGAGAGCACGGCGAAGACCGCATCCCGCTGCCGCTCCCTCGGTTGCGTCGTTGCCGTCGCGGCACCTCCCTCATCGAGCCTGCTCTGGGAGGATATCCGCCGGTGGACATCCCGAAGACCCTCGTCGTGACGAACGACTTCCCGCCGAGGGTCGGCGGCATCCAGCGAACGCTCGAGTCGCTCTGCAGAGAGCTCCCCCCCGACCGGATCTCGGTCATCGCGCCGTCGTGCGAGGGATCGGAGCGCTTCGACGCGTCGGTCCCCTTCACCGTGGTCCGCGAGCGCCGGCGTTTCGTGTGGCCGACGCCCGGCGTCGTCCGCAGGCTGCGCGCCGAGGTCGATCGATCGGGCGCGGAGGTGGTGCTGTTCGGCGACGCGTTCCCGCTCGCCCTGATGGGGTCCCAGCTCAAGGTGCGGGGCACGCCCTCGGTCGTCCTCGCGCACGGTTTCGACTACTGGCTCTCGACGGTCCCGGTCGCCCATGCCGTCATGAAGCGGATGACGGCGCCCGCATCCCGGGTGGCCGGGTGCAGCGAGTTCATCTCCCGCCGGGTCCGGACCGCCGTGCCGAAGCACGTGCCGGTCTCGGTGCTCCATCCGGGGGCCGATGTCGAGCGGTTCCGCCCGGATCTGCCCACGGCGGACATCAGGGAACGGCACGGGCTGGGCGACCGCCCGCTGATCGTCTGCGTGAGCCGGTTGGTCCCGCGGAAGGGGCAGGACGTGTTGATCCGGGCGATGCGCTCGATCCAACGACGGGTGCCGGAGGCGGGGCTGCTGATCGTCGGCTCCGGCCCCTACGAGTCGACCCTCCGGTCGCTCGCGGAGCACGCGCCCACACGCTCGGTCACGTTCGTGGGCGAGGTGTCCGAGGAGGACCTGCCCCGCTACTACGCGGTCGGAGACGTCTTCGCGATGCCGTGCCGGACCCGCCTGGCCGGGCTCGAGGTGGAGGGGTGGGGGAACGTCTTCATCGAGGCGGCCGCGTGTGGTCGTCCGGTGGTCGTCGGCGATTCCGGCGGCTCGCGCGAAGCGCTCGTGCACGGAGCGACCGGGCTGCTCGTCGACGGCGCGGAGGTGACCGGGGTGGCGGACGCGGTCGCGACCCTCTTGGAGGATCCCGCGTACGCCCGTCGGCTCGGGAAAGCGGGCCGAGCCCGTGTCGAGCACGAGCACACCTGGGCCCGGGTCGCTGAACGGCTCGCGGGATGGCTCCGGGAGGCAACCGCAGCCTGACGCGACAGCTCGTCCTTCCCGGCGGAGCAGGAGCACCTCCCAGGCGGGCGCGGCGCCAGCGGTACGCTTGCCCTGTGGAGGAACACCGCTGTCCGAACTGCAACGCGCTGGTGAGCGCGGATGCCGAATGGTGCGGACAGTGCTTCTCCTCCCTACGAACTCCGATGCCGGAGCCGGAGCCGGCTTCCGTTCCCGTGGTCGCACGGCCGCAGGAGGGAGCGGGGCCGGGGGAGCGCGAGGCGTCGACGCAGCTCACGTGGCCCTGTCCGACCTGCGGGGCGCAGAACGAGATCGCCCTCGACCTCTGCAGCGTCTGCGGCACGTCCTTCAGCCAGCTCCTGCGGGGGGAACGGGCGGCCCCGAACGTTTCGCCGCGCGACGCCTTCCTGTGGTCGCTCACGTTCCCGGGCGTCGGACACGCGAAGGCCGGCCGGGCGCCCGACGGCATCGCCCGCGGCACGTTGTTCGTCCTCTCGTTCGGGCTGGCGCTCGTGATCGTCGTGTCGGGCGTGTCGAGCCCGCCGGTCTTCGGCGTTGTCGTTCTCCTGCTCGGCTCCGCGATGGTGCTCTACCTCGGGTCGGCCGCCGAGGCGTATCGGATCGCCGGAGGCGGGTCGCCGTTCGTCTCGTCGCGCGCCCTCCTGTGGGCGACGGTTGCCCTCATCATGCTCACCGTGTCCCTCCTGGCGGTGTCGGTCGTGACGGTCAACAGCCGCTGAGACATCCCCGCTAGGATTCCGGCCGATGGAGCACGCGGAGGGATCGATCGTCATCGATGCGCCCCTCGAGGACGTCATGGAGGTCCTCGAGGACTACGAGGCCTACCCGGAGTGGGCGGAGGTCCGGACCGCGCAGATCCGTGAACGCGGAGAGGGCGGCCGAGCGAGGGAGGTGGCGTTCGAGGTCGATGTGCCGGTGCTGGGGAAGGCGACGTACACCCTGTCCTACCGGTACGCCCCCGGCGACACCGGCCTGTCCTGGACCACGAAGGAGGCCCGCGGCGCGATCCGCGACATCCGCGGCGAGTACCTGCTGAACGAGATCTCCGATTCCGAGACCAGGGTGACCTACCGGCTCGCGGTCGAGATCGGCATCCTCGTTCCCGGGTTCGTTCGGACGGAGGGCGCCAAGCGGGTCATCGAGAACGCGTTGGAGCGACTCAAGCGGCGCGTGGAGATGGGCTGAGGGTGCGGGTCCTCCTGTTCACCGGGAAGGGCGGCGTCGGCAAGACGACCGTCGCCGCCGCCACCGCGGTCCGCGCAGCCGATGCCGGTCTGCGGACGCTGGTGATGTCCACCGACCCCGCCCATTCCCTCGGTGACTCCTTCGACGAGGAGATCGGGTCGTACCCCACGCAGATCGGCGAGCGGCTCTGGGCGCAGCAGATCGACGCCCAGGAGCGGCTGGAGGACAACTGGCGGGAGATCCAGGACTACATGATCCAGCTCATGAACTGGGCCGGGACGGAGACGATCCAGGCGGAGGAGCTGACCGTGCTCCCCGGCCTGGACGAGATCTTCGCCCTGATCGACGTCAAGACCCACGTCGAGAGCGGAGCGTACGACGTCTTGATCGTGGACTGCGCGCCGACGGCCGAGACGCTCCGGTTGCTCTCCCTCCCCGACGTGATGCAGTGGTACATCGAACGGATCTTCCCCGTGGAGCGGAGGATCGTGAAGACGGTTCGCCCGCTCGTGTCGCGGGTGACGTCCCTGCCGATCGCGGGCGATCGCGTGTTCGATGCCGTGGAACGGCTCCACCGCAACCTCGACGCGGTGAAGAGGATCCTCACCGACGAGGCCACGTCGTCGGTCCGCCTCGTGGTCAACCCGGAGA
>DASSDW010000195.1:0-5410 GCA_035696925.1 Actinomycetota bacterium | reverse complement strand
CGAGGGCATCGTCCGTTGGGTGCGCGACCTGAACGCGCTGCATGTGTCGGAACCCGCGTTGCATGCGCTCGACGTGGATCCTCTCGGCTTCGAGTGGATCGACGCCGCCGACGCCGAAGGCGGAACGCTCTGCTTCCTCCGGCGCGGTGAAGGTGCGCACGACGTCATGGTCGTGGCGATCAACCTCACGCCGATGCTGCACGAGCGATTCCGGATCGGCCTCCCGGACGGTGGAGCCTGGCGCGAGGCACTGAACAGCGACGCGGCAGTCTACGGTGGGTCGGGCGCCGGGAACCTCGGCCGCGTGGAGGCGGAGCCGACGCCCTGGCACGATCGACCCCAAAGTGCGCGGATCGTGCTCCCGCCCCTGGCATGTCTCTTCTTCCGGCCCGTTACCGACCGGCGCGAGGGGTCTCAGGCCTCGTGACGATCCGGGTCTGGCCCGGCTCGCCCTATCCTCAGGGCGCCACATGGGACGGGGAGGGGGTCAACTTCTCGCTGTTCTCCGAGCACGCGACCGGCGTCGACCTCTGCCTGTACGAGCGGCCGGACGACGCGGTGGAAGCCGAGCGGATCCCGCTCACGAACCGCACGGACCTGCTGTGGCACGCGTATCTGCCCGACGTGCGACCGGGACGCCTGTACGGCTACCGGGTGCACGGACCGTACGAGCCGCGGGAGGGCCACCGGTTCAACCCGAACAAGCTCCTCCTCGATCCGTACGCGAGAGCGGTCAGCGGACCGGTGCGGTGGCACGACGCGGTGTACGGCTACGAGATCGGCCACGCGGACGAGGACGTCTCGTTCGACGGGCGCGACAGCGCGGGGTCGATGCCGAAGTGCGTGGTGATCGACCGGGCGTTCACCTGGGGAGAGGACCGCCGGCCGGAGACGCCGTGGAACCGGACGGTCGTCTACGAGACGCACGTGCGGGGCATGACGAAGACCCATCCCTCGATCCCGCCGGAGATCCGGGGGACGTACCTCGCGCTCGCGCACGACCCCGTGGTGGAGCACCTGCTCTCGCTCGGCGTGACCGCGGTCGAGCTCCTCCCGGTCCATCAGTTCGTCGACGACCGGCACCTCGTCGAGCGCGGCCTCGCGAACTACTGGGGCTACAACTCGATCGGGTTCTTCGCGCCGCACCACGCCTACGCCACCCGTTCCGTCGGGCAGCAGGTCTACGAGTTCAAGTCGATGGTCAAGGCGTTGCACCGGGCCGGCATCGAGGTGATCCTCGACGTCGTCTACAACCACACGGCCGAGGGGAACCACCTCGGCCCGACACTCTCCCTCCGCGGCATCGACAACAAGGCCTTCTACCGCCTCTCTCCCGACGATCCGCGGTACTACATCGACTTCTCGGGGACGGGCAACAGCCTCAACATGCTCCATCCACGCGCGATCCAGCTGATCATGGACAGCCTCCGCCACTGGGTGCTGGAGATGCACGTGGACGGGTTCCGCTTCGACCTGGCGCCGGTGCTCGCTCGCGAGCTCTACGAGGTGAACCGCCTGGGGACGTTCTTCGACATCATCCAGCAGGACCCGGTGCTCTCGCAGGTGAAGCTGATCGCCGAGACGTTGGACGTCGGTCCCGGCGGCTACCAGGTGGGCAACTTCCCCGTGGGATGGGCGGAGTGGAACGGGAAGTACCGGGACTGCGTGCGTCGCTTCTGGCGCGGCGATCCCGGCCAGCTGCCGGAGCTCGCCTTCCGGCTCTCCGGATCGAGCGACCTCTACGAGGCGAGCGGCCGGAACACGTACGCCTCGGTCAACTTCGTCACGGCGCACGACGGGTTCACGCTGCAGGACCTCGTCACGTTCGAGTCGAAGCACAACGAGGCCAACGGCGAGGGCAACGAGGACGGCTCGGACGACAACTTCTCCGCCAACTGGGGGGTGGAGGGCCCGTCGGATCAGCCGGAGGTCGCGAAGCTGCGCGAGCGGATGAAGCGGAACCTGATCGCCACGTTGATCTTCTCCCAGGGCGTCCGGATGCTCCTCGGAGGCGACGAGATCTCACGAACGCAGCGTGGCAACAACAACGCGTACGGCCAGGACAACGAGGTCAGCTGGTTCGACTGGGAGCACCGCGACAAGGCGATGCTGAACTTCACGAGGTCGGCCCTGCAGATCTTCCGATCGAACCCGGTGCTCCGGCGCCGTTCGTTCTTCAGCGGGACGTTCGACGGCGGCGGCCGGAAGGACGTGATGTGGGTACGGCCCGACGGCGAGGAGATGACCGACGAGGACTGGGCGGACCCGGAGAACCGTGTCCTCGGGATGCTGATCCCGGGACGAGCCACCGACGAGCGAGACGATCGAGGGCGGCGGATCCGCGGCGACACCGTCCTCCTCCTGCTGAACGGTGGGACCCGTTCGAAGAAGGTCACCCTCCCCCGCTTCGAGGGGGGCGGCGTCTGGCACGAGATCCTCCAGACGGCGAACCCCGGTCAGACGCGGGTGATCCGGCGCGAGGCGCTGAACCTGGTCGCGCACTCGCTGATGCTGCTGCGGTTCGAGGGCGACGAGCGGTCGTCGGAGCGGTAGGACCTGGGGAGGCGCGTGCGACTCTGGGAGCAGTTCGTCCCTAGGCCTGGAGCGCCTCCCGTGCGCGCTCGTTGTCGTTGGTCACGAGCGCCACCCGATCACGGGTTGCCAGATAGGCGACCGAGACGTTGATCCCCGCCATCGACACCTTGCCGGCGAGCCGTCCCAGCGTCCCTGGCCTGCCCGCCTCCTCGGCGGTCAGATCGATCACGACCGCGTCGGCCTCGCCCTCGACCTTGATGTCGGCGAGGATCAGCGCGTTCTGCGCGACCATCGCGTTCTCGACGAGCACGTGCACGATCCCGACGCCGTCGCTCGTCGTCGCGCTGATCCCCTCGATCGCGACCCCCGCGTCGCCCAGCGCCTCCCCCATGTGCGCGAGCTGGCCCGCGCGATCGTCCAGGATGACGGTCAGGTCCGTCGCCATCCGCTCATCCCTCCCTTCGTCCGAACGTCTCCGATCGCTCTTTTTTGAGCGACTACATCCCGAGAGCCGTGAGCGCCTTCGCGTTGTCGTCCGTCACGGCGACGGCGCGATTGTCCGTCGCGAGATAGACGGCCCGCATGTTGACCCCCGCCTCCGCGACCGCGCGCGCCATCTTCCCCAGCGTCCCCGGCGTCCTCACGTCCCCCGGGATCGCGCTCACGATGGCCTCAGCCTCGCTCTCGACGTTGAGGCCGGCACCCTCGAGCGCGGCGCGAGCCGCTGCCCCGTCCTCGACCAGGATGTGGATCACCCCTCGATCGCCGAGGCCGACGCCGCACAGCCCTTCGATGTTGATACCGGCATTGCCGAGCGCCTCACCCACGTCGGCCAACCCACCCGGTTGATCCGCCACGCTGACCGCCAGATCCGTCGCCATCGCTGGCCCCCTCTCGCCTTCCTCCTCTTGCTCACCTTCCTTGGGGGGTGTACGCCCGCGGACGGGCAGACGTCAAGCCCCATGCGCATCAGGGCTTGCCATCGTTCGCCGCGGGGGCGAGGATCGGTGCGTGCGCTGCCCGAGATGCGGCGTCGGGGCGCCCGAGGAGTCCCGCTTCTGTGCCTCGTGCGGGGCGCCGCTTCCGGCCGGCGACAAGGGATCCCGTGGCCCGAAGATCACGAGGCTCTACCTCGGGATCCAGATTAGCGACGGTGACCCGCCCGGTCCCGTCCTGCGGGTCAGCAGGTACCTGGAGGATCACGAGTTCTCCGCGCCCGAACGATCACCGTTCCCGGAGACCACGCTCGCATCTCGATCTGGCACATCGATCGCCCGGTCGCGGCGATCAGCCTCACCGGGTCCGACGCCGAGGAGCTCGGCCGGTTCTTGAGCGACCCGGAGCCGTCGGCGTGGCCCCGCGAGGAGGCCGAGCAGGATCTCTCGACCTGAACGCGGGTGTCCCTGAACCTCCCATCTCGGCGACCGACCGGTCGCCCGCGACGGCGTTATCAGCCGACGCCGTCGGGTGGCGGCTCCACCTCCGGGTCGGGAGCGGGCACTTCCTCCGGCGGATCGACCACCTGGGTTCGCGGGGCGGCGATCTCGACCTCGAGGGCGAGCAGGGCGGGATCCTCCTCACCTCGGGCGTCCACCGCGTAGAGGTCGATCGTCTCGCCGCACCCGCCGGTCGAGACGAGCAGCGTCGATCGGTCGATCCACCCCAGCGCCTCGGTGGGCCGTGCCTCATCGGGGAGCGCGACCGTCGTCTCCCCTCGATCGAGGATCAGCGCCTCGTGCTCCTCGCACGCCGCACCCTCCGTCAACGCCGACCTCGGTCCGGCCGGGGGGAGCCTCAGCCCGTCGGTGACCGATCCCTCCGTCCCCCGCCACGCCGTGCCGAATCCGGATCGTGTGTCGAGGTGCATGAAGTGGAGCTCGGGATAGCCTTCGGCGTGCTGGGCGGTCCACCAGAGGGTCTCTCCGTTCGGTGAGAAGGCGAGCGAGGTGAACGTCGTTCCCCGCTTGGAGAAGATCAGCCGTTCCGGATCCTCGCCCTCGTTCGTCGACAGCCAGATCTCCTGGCCCTCGTCGGTCTCCACCACGAATGAGAGCGCCAGACCGCTGGGGTGATACGCCACTTCGAGGTAGCTGCCGGACGGCAGCGCATCGAGCCTGATCAGGCGCCCGTCATCGATGAACCGCTTGCGCGGGTTGCCCTTGCCGTCGGCGAAGGCCACGGCCAGACCGATCGGGTGTCCCCAATCGAAGGCGCCCACGGCCGTCTGGATCGCGGGGAGGTCGGGCGCGTCGCCACCCAACCCACGGACCTCGAACCCACCGAGCAGGACACGATCGCCCTGCGGCCCCCATGAGAAGGGACCGGCGTCCTCCACGGGGAACAGGCAGGACAGCTCGGCCGTGTCGGGGTCGAGCGCCCACGCGCGGCCGTCCGCGACGAACGCGACGGTCTGGGACGCGACGACCGCGCCCGCGCACCCGTCGGGGAGCGGCGTGCCGTCGGCGAGCCTCGCGCCGGTGGGGACCACCGACGGAGAGTCCGATGGCGTCGGGGAAACCGACGGGGACGGCGAGCCGTCGTCGGCGGGCGGCTCCGTGCAGGCGCCGGCCACCAGAACCGATATGAGGGCGAACCGGATCCATCGCATCTCGCTCCCGACGGTACACCCAGGCAGGGGCACGGGCGAGTGGCGCCCGGCTAGAGGTCCCCGCGCAATCCCCAGAGCTCGGGGAAGAAGCGCTTGTCGAGCGTCGACCGGAGGTAGGCGACCCCGGACGAACCGCCGGTACCCCGCTTCGCGCCGATCTCACGCTCGACCATCAGCACATGCAGCGAGCGCCAGCGAGCGACGTTCTCGTCGTGGTCGAGCAGGGCCTCCGAGACGGCGAACAGCTCACCCTGCGCACGCGCCATC
>DASSDW010000194.1:0-4889 GCA_035696925.1 Actinomycetota bacterium | reverse complement strand
AGGACGCTGAGAGGTCCTTTACGCTGATGCCCGTGACCTGCTCGACGCGGCTCATGACGGGACGAATTATCTGCTCTGCGAGCGGTGTGCGTCAAGGCCCGGGCCCGTTTCCGCAGGTCAACGCGGGGACGTAGCTCAGCTGGTAGAGCACCTGCTTTGCAAGCAGGGGGTCGGCGGTTCGAGTCCGCTCGTCTCCACGTTCCGCAGGTCGGAAGCCCCTCATCTTCGACATGATGTCGCGGCGCGATGTCGGAGATCCTCGTAGAAGGCGACCCTCGGCTCCAGCGGCCGAGCGCACCAGTGGTCTGGCCCGATCCCGAGTTCGTCCCTGAGCTCGAGGCACTCCATCGAGCGCTCGCCGGGTTCCGGCAGCGCAGGGGCTTCGGTCGGGCGATCGCCGCTCCGCAGATCGGGATCCCCAAGCGCGTGATCGCGATGGACCTGGGTGCTCGACCGTTGTCGTTGATCAACCCCGAGGTGTCCTGGCGCAGCGACGAGACCATCGAGCTGTGGGACGACTGCATGAGCGTTCCCGATCGCGTCGTCCGAGTGCGACGCCACCGATCGATCTCGATCCGCTACTTCGACGGGCAGGGGAGACGCCGGGAGTGGCGGTGCCTTCCGCCGGACATGAGCGAGCTGCTGCAGCACGAGATCGACCATCTCGATGGCGTGCTCATGACCGCCCGTGCCGGCGAGGTCGAGGCCGTCCGATCGATCTCTGACCACGCGGCGCTCGTCGAGGCGACACGACCAGCCCATCGGCTGTCCCTTGCGGCTATCGCGGACGCTGCCCGCACGATCGATCCGGTGTTCGTGCACACCCCGCAGTACGAGTGCGAACCACTGTCGCAGGAGCTCGGCTGCGCGCTCACGTTGAAGGTGGAGACCGTCAATCCGATCCGGAGCTTCAAAGGCCGGGGGGCCGACTACTTCATCGCTCGGACGACCGCCGCCGGCGACGAGCGACCCATGGTGTGCGCCAGCGCAGGGAACTTCGGGCAGGCCATGGCTTACACCTGTCGGAAGCGCGGACGATCCCTCGTCGTCTACGCTAGCGAGCACGCGAATCCGCTGAAGGTGGAGCGGATGCGTGCGCTGGGGGCCGAGCTCCGATCGACCGGGGACGATTTCGACGCCGCGAAGGCCGAGGCCAAACGATTCGCCGCCGAGACGGGCGCGCGCATGGTGGAGGACGGCCGGGAGCCCGAGATCAGCGAAGGCGCCGGCTCCATCGCCGTCGAACTGCTCGAGCGCGACGACGTCATCGACGTCGTGACCATTCCCCTGGGGAACGGCGCCCTGCTGAACGGGATCGCCCGCTGGCTCAAGGCGGCGTCGCCGTCCACAGAGGTCGTGGGAGTCTCGAGCCGCGGGGCCGACGCTATGGAGCGATCCTGGCGGACAGGTCGCGTCGTCGACCGGCGGACCGTCGACACGATCGCCGATGGCATCGCGGTGCGCGTTCCGATCCCAGAGGCGGTCGAGGACATGCGCCATGCCGTCGACGATGTCGTGCTGGTCGGGGACGATGTGATCCTCCAGGCGATGGGGCTGCTCCACGAGCAGGCTGGCCTGCTGATCGAGCCCGCTGGAGCCGCTGGGATCGCTGCGATCCTCGCCGACGTTGAGCGGTACCGAGGTCGACGAGTGGCGACCGTGCTGTGCGGCAGCAACGTCACTCGGGTCGACGCGGAGCGATGGCTCGTCGGCGCGGAGCAAGCTCGAAGATAGCCGGATGATAGGGACGGAGCTGCTGCTGGAGGGTTTCACGAATGACTACGTGGCCGACACGGCAGAGTGGCGACATCTGGATGGTGGACGTCGACGGCACAGACGCCACCAGGGTCCCACGCGGGCCGGCTATCGACGGTTGGCCCGAGTGGGTGTCTGGAAGCGTCGCATGAACGAGTCCACGACGAATCGTTCGTGTACCCGATGTATACCGTCTCGGCGTTCTCCTGGGGTCTATCCGACACCCTCGGCGTCGCTGGTTTCGAGGCCGTTGTCGTGTTCCGGGTCATACTGGACGTTCCGGCGTCACCTGATCCTTGACACCGCTCCGGTTGATCCTTGACGGTGGCTCCGGCTGATGCTTGACACTGGACATGGCGCGAAGGGGGTGGACGGTGCTGGTGAAGCTGAATGTCCGTCGAGCAGAGGTACGAGGCGGTTATGGCGGTGCTCCGGATCGGGTCCCGGTGATCGAGGTTGAACGGCGCTTCGCCCGCAGCGCCGCGCCTACGTTTCGTCGACCCACTCCGTCACCATCTCAGCCACGGGGTGGATATTGACCTGGCGGGTCACGCCGTCGATAGCGCCCTTGAAGCTGTGGACCACTCCGGCCGGGGCAACGACGATGGACCCAGCCTCTACGTCGAACGTCTCCTCGCCGACCGAGAATGCCGACCTGCCCTCCAGCACGACGAAGGTCTCCTCGTAGGGATGTCGATGTGGCTGCGGGCCTTGCCCTCGGCCGCATCTCACGATGAAGAAGGACACGTTCGCGCCGTGGTCGCGGCCCACGAAGATCGCGGCGATCGGGTCGTTCGTGATGTCTTCGATACGGAGGATCTCCAAGCGCCCATCTTGACACGGGGGACGATGCGTTCGGCGCCGTTCCTCACCGGGATCGACGATTACTCGCGGTTCATCGTCTGCGCTGGGTTGATGCTCCGGGCGAGCCCCCGGGCGGTTCGGAGTGAAGGACGCCGAGGTCCTGTCCGTTCGTATCTGCCGGAAGAACGGGATCGATCACCTCGTCACTGCCCGCGGCGTCCGCAGAGGACCGCAAGATCGAGCGCTTCCCGGCTACGTTGAATCGGAAGGCATCAGGGATAGTTCCGATCAGCAGATCTCGATGGATACCGACACGGAATCGTGTACCCGATGTGTACCGTCTCAGCCTTCTATCGCGTCTTTCGGCACCCTCGAAGACCCTACGTTCCGACCGCTGCCCTCTGATGCCAGAAGGGGCGCAGGTCAGAGCGTTGCAACGGGCGTGCTTTGCAAGCAGGGGGTCGGCGGTTCGAGTCCGCTCGTCTCCACTTCAGGGCCCCTGGTAGAGGCCATCTTGGTCGATCGCGTCCCACGCATGGCTTCACGTGTCGGCGGGGACGGCCGACCGTGCGAGCCTCGACGGGTGAGCGATACTCGGCTCCGCCATCCCTACAATCCTGGCGTCCACCGACGCGGGGGTAGAGCGCCTCTTGGCAGGTGACGTCTTCGGGCGCGAGTCCGAGCTCGCGATCCTCGATCGCTTCCTGGACTCGATCCCGGCCGGGCCGAGCGCACTGCTCCTCTCCGGTGATCCCGGTATCGGGAAGACCACCGTTTGGAAGGAAGGCGTGGCGGGTGCTCTGCAACGGCCCTACCGCACGCTCTCATGCCGCCCGGTCGAGGCGGAGACGCGTCTGTCGTACGCCGCGCTCGGTGACCTCCTCGAGCCGCTCCTCGACGAGGCACTTCCTGCGGTGCCCGAGCCGCAGCGCCGGGCCCTCGAGGTGGCCCTCTTGCGGTCCCCGAGTTCGGGCACCCGGACTGATCAGCGCGCCGTTTCCCTGGCCGTCCTCGGATGCCTACGGTCGGTGGCCTCCACCTCTCCGGTCATGGTGGCCGTCGATGACATCCAATGGATGGACCTCCCTTCGGTCCGGGTGCTCCAGTTCGTCGTGCGGCGCCTGAAGGACGAGCAGGTGGGTTGGATGACGGCCGCTCGAGGTGCCCGTGCCGATGACGACCCCCTGGGCGTAGTGTCGGCCTTCGCCGAGGATCGCGTGCACGCCGTCCACGTCGGCCCGCTGACGCAGGACGCCCTCGAACAGGTGCTCCGGGCCAAGGTGGGGGAAGGGTTCTCCCGAACGACGCTCCTGAGCCTCCACGAGATGTCTGGAGGCAACCCCTTCTTCGCTCGAGAGATCGGATTGGCGCTCATCCGCCGTGGAGGTGACGTGGCGGCCGGCGAACGGCTCCCGATCCCTGACCGCCTTCAAGAGCTCATCGAGGATCGCCTCGGGGGGCTCCCTGCGCGGACGGTCGAAGCCCTGGAAGTCGTTTCGGCTCTGTCGGCTCCGACGTTCGATGCGATCGCTGCGGCGACCGATCCTTCCGAGGTCGACCGTCCCTTGGGGCCGGCGATCGAGCACCACGTCGTCGAGGTCGTCGGCGACCGCCTTCGGTTCACCCACCCCCTCCTCGCTTCCGCCGTCTATCAGAAGATCCCGCTGGCTCGGCGTCGCGCCCTGCACGCGCGGCTCGCGACGATCGTGCAGGATCCGGAGGAACGAGCCCGCCACCTCGCTCTGTCCGTCGAGGGCCCGGACGTTGCCGTTGCCAGCGCTCTCGAGGAGGCCGCGTCGCTCGCCGGTTCCCGGGGAGCACCGCAGTCCGCGGCCGAGCTCTGGGAGATGGCCCGCCGAGCCACCCCGAAGGATCGCGACGAGGACCTGGTGCGTCGGACCCACCAGGCGGGCGTGGCTCACTTCGAGTGCGGCGACACCTCGCTGGCGCGGAGCGTCCTGGAGCAAGCGGTTGACCTCTCGGAGGCCGGGCCGGCTCGGGCCCGCGTGCTGCTGGACCTGGGGATGGGCATCGCCGAGGCCGAAGGGTGGCGGGGAGCATGGGCGGTGTTCGAAGCCGCTCGGGGCGAGGCGGGGGACGATCTCGCGCTGCGGGCGCTGATCGAGCAGAACCTGGGGTACGCCTGGCTGTTCAGGGGAGACCTCGCGGCATCGGAACGACACGCTCGCGCCGCGCTGGAGCTGGCCGAGGAGCTGCAGGACCCACGGGTCATGGCCGAAGCCTTCCAGGCGTACCCGTTCGTCGAGTTCCTCCTCGGACGCGGGGTTGATCAGGAGCTGCTCGATCGCGGGATCGCCTTGGAGGGGCAC
>DASSDW010000193.1:0-5475 GCA_035696925.1 Actinomycetota bacterium | reverse complement strand
CTGAACGTCCACGGTCTCCTCCTCCCTCCGCTCCTCGACCCGTGCGTGGTCGCGGAGCGCTCGTTCGTCTGCTTCCATCAGTCTGTCGGGGTCGAGCGCGCGTGGCCACAGGCGCCGCGCACGGACGACGTTCATCTCCGCTCCCAACAGGGTGACCTGGGCTCCCAGGTAGATCCACGTGAGGAGTCCGATCACGACCGCGAAGAACCCGTAGGTCTCCCTCGCCGACTCCAGCCTGTGTCCGATCACGTACCCGCCCAGCGCCTGGAGCACGGTCCAAGCGATCCCGGCGAAGAGCGCCCCGATGACGACGTCCCGCCACCGCACGTCCTCCACGGTCAGGACCCGGTAGGCCACAAGGAAGATCGAGACGTTGAGGACGAGGGTCCCCGCGATCCCGCCCAGGCGGACCGCGATCGGTGCGTCCTCCGTACCCGCGGCGATGCCACCGAGGAAGCTGGCGAGCAGGACGAACACGCCGAGCGTGAGGAGCATCAGCACGGCGCGGAGCACCGCGATCGGGAAGCTCGGCTGCCGCTTCATCGGGACGTCCCAGACGTGATCCATCGCGTTCTGGGCGGCCTTGATCCCGGCGAGTCCGGCCCAGAGCGCACCCGCGACCCCGATCGCGAGGGCCACGCCCTTGTCCGGAAGCTCTTGGACGTTCCGACGGAGCTGATCGCCGATCACCGGGAACTGCGACAGGGCAGCGTCGACGAGGCGATCCTGCATGCCCGACCGCTCGAAGAGCATCCCCGAGAGCGTGACGAACGCGAGGAGCAAGGGGAACAGGGAGAAGAACCCGTAGTACGCGATCAGCGCGGCGAGCTGACCGGCCCGATCCTCACCGAACTTCTTGAGGACCGCGAGCGGGAACGCCAGGAAGGGCCTCCGCCGCTGCACGTCGTCGGCGCGTCGAACCACGCCCTGGACCGCCTCCACGGAGGAGGCGTACCCGTGGCGCCGTCGCCCCCAAACCGAGGCGACGGGCAGACGTGCTACGCGAGGGCCTCCTCGAGCGCCCGGCGGACGAGCACCTTCGCGAGCGCTCGTCGGTACTCGTCGGATCCGAAGGAGTCCGACGGAGGGGCCGAACCCTCGTCGGCCCGCTCGGCGGCGGTCGCGGGGTCGGCCCCGCCCGCCAGAGCCTCCTCCACGCCGGCGGCGCGCATCGGGGTGAGCCCCATGTTCGTGAGCGACACGTTCGCGCTGCCGTTCATCCGCACCGCCGCCACTCCCACGACCGCCCAGTCCTGGGCCCGCCGGGTGAACTTCTGATAGCTCCAACCTCCCGGCGTCTTCGGCACGCGGATCTCGGTCAACACCTCGTCGCTCGCGAGCGCCGACTGGAACAGACCCGGGAACATGTCGGCGGCCGCGATCTCGCGCATCCCTCCCGGCCCCGTCGCCACGAAGGTCGCACCGAGCGCGAGCAGCACCGACGGCATGTCGCCGGCCGGATCGGCGTGCGCGACCGAGCCGCCGATCGTCCCCATGTGCCGGACCTGCGGATCGCCGACCTGGCCGGCCACGGAGGCCACGATCGGAGCGAGCTGTCGGAGCTCCTCCGATGCCTCCAGGTCGTGATAGCGCGTGAGCGCCCCGATGGCCACGCCGTCACCGTCCTCGCGGACGTAGGACAGATGGTGGAGCCGTCCGATGTCGATCAGCTTCGTCGGCATCGCGAACCGGAGCTTCATCTGCGGCAGGAGCGAGTGTCCCCCGGCCAGCAGCTTGGCGCCCTCGTCGGCCTGCAGGGCCGCGATCGCGGCATCGACGGTGTCGACCCGTTCGTAGTCGAACGCCGCCGGGATCATGACGCCCCTCCCTCTGTTCCCGGGGTCGCTCCCGCTCGACCGTCTCCGGGAGCGGGCGAACCCTTGGCCCTCGCCTCCTGGATCGCTCGCCAGACGCGTTCGGGCGACGCCGGCTTCTCGATCGCGGTCACTCCCAGATGCGAGACCGCGTCGATCACCGCGTTCACGACGGCGGGCGGCGCCGCGATCGTCCCGGCCTCGCCGATCCCCTTCACGCCGAGCGGGTTCGTGGTCGACGGCGTCTCCTGTGAGTGATCCGTCGTCATCGCCGGGATCTCCGTGGCGCTTGGGATCAGGTATTGGGTCATCGTCGACGTCGTGAGGTTCCCTGACTCGTCGTACATCGCCTCCTCGTAGAGAGCCTCGGCCACCCCTTGGGCGACGCCGCCGTGGACCTGTCCCTCGACGATCATCGGGTTGATGATCGTGCCGCAGTCGTCGACGGCCACGTACCTCACGATCTCCGTCGCACCGGTCTCCGTGTCGACCTCGACGACGCAGACGTGCGCCCCTGCCGGCCAGGTGAAGTTCGGCGGGTCGTAGACGGCCGTCGCGTTGAGGTGCGGCTCCACGTCCTCGGGCAGCGCGTGCGCGTGCCAGGCCGAGACGGCGAGCTCCGGGATCGTCTTGGCCGAATCGGGGGCACCCTTCACCCGGAACGCGCCGTCGCCCCATTCGAGGTCGTCCTCGGCCACCTCAAGCTCGTGCGCGGCGATCGTCCGGGCCTTCGCCTTGATCTTCTCCACCGCGAAGTGCAGGGCGACGCCACCGACCGCGACCGAACGCGATCCGTACGTGTCCATGCCGAGCGGGGTCGAATGGGTGTCCCCGTGGAGCACCGTGATCTCGTCCGGGGAGACGCCGAGCCCGTCGGCCACGATCTGGGCCCATGCGGTCTCGTGGCTCTGGCCGTGGGGTGACGTGCCGGTCTTGACGATCACGTGACCGGAGGGCAGGCATTCGATCGTGGCGCCGTCCCAGCCGCCGGCCGCGTACCGCAGCGCCCCCAGGATGTTCGAGGGCGCGAGCCCGCACATCTCGATGTACGTGGACAGGCCGATCCCGAGCTGCGTCCGGTCCCCGCGCTCGCGCCGGTCGCGTTGCTCGGCGCGGAGCTTGTCGTACTCCACGAGACCGAGTGCCTTGTCGAGCAGGGGCTCGTAGTTCGCCGAGTCGATGTTCAACCCCATGATCGAGGTCTGTGCGTCCTCGTGCGGCGGATGGAGGTTCATCCGTCGGACATCCGCCGGATCCTTGCCGATCCGCCGGGCGAAGGAGTCGACGAGGCGCTCGATCACGTAGGTCGCCTCCGGCCGTCCGGCACCCCGGTACGCATCGGTGGGCGTCGTGTTCGTGACGATCCCTTTGAACTCGAACCAGTACGCCTTCGGATCGTACGGGCCCATGTAGACCCAGCCGCCGAGCTCCGGGATCCCGGGGGTGAGGAGCTGGTAGTACGCGCCCATGTCCGCGAGCTCGACGAACTTCATCCCGAGGATCGTGCCGTCCTCGGTGCCGGCGAGCGTGCAGTCGTGGAGGACGCCGCGACCGTGGGTCGTGGCCACGTAGTTCTCGCGCCGGCCCTCGATCCACTTCACCGGTCGGCGGAGCCTCCTGGCCAAGGCCAGCGCGAGGGCCTCCTCCGCGTACACGTTCAGCTTCGACCCGAACCCGCCGCCGACGTCCGGAGCGATGACCCGCAGCTTGTGCTCGTCGATCCCGGTGGTCCCGGCGAGCGTGACCTTGGCGATGTGCGGGATCTGGGTCGCCGTGACGAGCGTCCACTCGTCCACGGGCGGCACGCCGTACGCGAGACAGCCGCGCGGCTCGATCGCGTTCGGGATCAGCCGCGGCTGGACGTACCGCTCCTGCACGATCACCGGCGCCGAGTCGAAGACCGACTGGTCGCCGCCGCCCCCGTGACTCCAGTGCACGACGACGTTCGTCCCGAGGTCGTCGTGCACGATGACCTCGTCCTTCGCGGCCTCCTCGATGTCGATCACGGCGGGGAGCTCCGTCGCCGTGACGGCGACGGCCTCGGCGGCATCGAGCGCCTGCTCGCGGGTCTCCGCGAGCACGACGGCGACCGCGTCCCCGTTGAACCGAACCTTGTCGGACGCGAGCGGGTAGTGGACCGGGACCTTGATCTCCTCGGTGATCGGCCAGACGAACGGCAAGGGACCCAACTCGAAGTCGGCCGCCGAGTACACACCCACGACGCCCGGCATCGACGCGGCCTCGGTCGTGTCGATCCCGTCGATCGTGGCGTGCACGTACGGCGGGCGGGCCAGGGCCATCCACAGCATCCCCGGCATCGTCCAGTTGTCGATGTAGCTGGCATGTCCGGTCAAGAGCTCGGGATCCTCCTTGCGGAGGACCGGCTGCCCGATGAAGGTCTCTGTGGTCGCCATCGCCGCCCCCTAGGCCTCGGCGCCGGCCATCGAGCCGGCCGCGTCGAGGATCGACGTCACGATGTTCTGGTAGCCGGTGCAGCGACAGAGGTTGCCCTCGAGCGCCAGGCGGACGTCGTCCTCCGACGGGATCGGGTTCTCCTTCAGGTAGCTCGCCGCGGCCATGATCATCCCGGGCGTGCAGTACCCGCACTGGAGGCCGTGGTTCCGACGGAACGACTCCTGGAGCGGGTGGAGCTGGTCGCCTTCGGCCATCCCCTCGATCGTCGTGAGCTCACGGCCGTCCGCCTGCGCGGCGAGCAGCGTGCACGACTTCACCGACTCTCCGTCCAGGAGCACGGTGCAGGAGCCGCAGCTCGACGTGTCGCATCCGACGCTGGTGCCGGTGAGCCCGAGGGTCTCGCGGAGGAAGTACACGAGGAGCGTGCGAGGCTCGACATCGGCCTCTTGCATCGCCCCGTTGACGGTGACCGAGACGTGGGTCACGGGGGCCTCCTTCTGCCCGTTCTGGGGCTTCGTGGTGGGAGACGGGCACGCAGCCCGGAGTGTAGACCCGGCGCCCGGAGCGGTCGAATCGGGAAGGCTCTACCGGAACGACCGGAGCGCCAGGACCGAAGCCCCCATGCAGGTGGACGACGTGCCCGTCTCCACGGCGCCATCGCGGTGTGCGCGGACCCAGAAGCAGGTGCCGCTCGGCCCGAGCACGGCCGCCGCCCACACGCGCCGATCCGCCGCGACCGAGACGATCGTCGATGTCGTCGACGGGCCATCCACGAACGTGAAGCCGGGCTGCAGCGCGCTCAGCCTCGCGGGCTCCGCGGCGAGGAAGCTCCCGGATCCCGCGAGGGCGACGCGAGCGGCAGCGAGCGCGATGCGGGTCGCCTCCTCAGCCTCGGCGTCGGTCCCGACGGGATCCGAGCCGCGGAGGTGCCCGACGGACATCGACGGCAACACCCGCTGGTGTCCACGGGCGAAGCTCGCACGCTCGCTCGCCACGACCCACCGTGCGAACAGCCCGATCCCGAGCGCGAGGACGACGAGCGCGGCCGCACCCTTGACCAGCCACGGTTCGACTCGCGGCCCCTGCGGCAGCGTGGTCCGGTAGGTGAAAGAGTCGTCCATCCCCCTCGTATCGGCGCCGGGGCCGCGGGACTGAGGCCTCCGGGCTCAGGCTGAACGGATCACCAGGACGGGGCCGAGGCGGCCAGGGCGGCTGCCCCCGTGCACGTCGCACCGCTCCCGTAGCT
>DASSDW010000192.1:0-5733 GCA_035696925.1 Actinomycetota bacterium | reverse complement strand
TCGGCGCTCTATGCGATCGCCGATGAGATCGTGGACGACTACCTCGAGGTGGTCGAGGAGCTGGAGGATCGCGCGGACGAGCTCGAGAACCAGGTCTTCCGATCGGACCCGGCGCCGCGTCAGCCCGAGACCGGTCCCGCGCTCCAGCTCGAGATCCTCCGTCTCCGTCACGACGCCGTGCAGCTCCGGCGGCATGCGGTCCCGATGCGCCAGCTGATCGACCGGCTCGCCGACGACTCGGACCTGGTCACGGCGCCGCTCGTCCCGTACCTCCGGGACATCACCGATCACCTGCTCCGCACGATCGAGCTCACGGACGGTGTGCGCGAGATCCTCACCACGGTGGTGGACATCCGGATGGCGCAGTCGGCCCACCAACTCAACGAGGTGATGAAGAAGCTGACGGCGTGGGCGGCGATCATCCTCGTCCCGACCCTGGTCGCAGGGATCTACGGGATGAACTTCCGGCACATGCCGGAGCTCCACTGGGTCGTCGGCTATCCGCTCGCCCTCGGACTGATGGCCGTCTCCTCCTTCTGGCTGTACCTGGGGTTCCGGAAGCGGGGGTGGCTCTAGCCGTGTGTCGGGCGGTCAAGGTGCTCTGCGTCGCCGTCGACGAGGAGGAGCTCCTGGCGCTCCGGCTCGCGACGACCGCCGCGGAGTGGGAGCTCACCCCGGGCGCGACGAGCGTGACCGATGCGTTGGGCGTGGTGGATGCCGAACGCCCGCACGCGATGGTGGCCTTCGGTCCCTACGAGCAGCTGGTCTCGCTCGTCCGTGAACGGTTCCCGGCGATGCGGATCGTGACGGACCGGGACACACCCGGGGCGAGCGCCGTCGCCATCTCCCGCGATGACGTGCGGGAGGCGCTCCGATCGCTCGCGCGCCCGGGCGGTCCGATCCTCGAGCAGCCCTGAGCTCAGAGGGCCCAGGGGTCCCAGCCGTAGTGCTTCACCATGCGCATCGTGACCATGATGTTGGCGCGGGCGTTGAACACGGACCAGTCCCTGAATCCGAAGTCCGCGGCTCGGCCGGGCCAGTACTTGAGCAGGTGCTGGTAGATGCCCGCCGCTCCTCCCGCGGCGTTGTAGGCGCTCGGCCGGTAGCGCGATTCGCGCCACGCGACGTAGAGCGCCGTCTCGGTGCTCACGCCGTGATGCCATGCCGCGCAGCGGATGAGCTGCTTCACGTGCCAGGTGCTCTGTCGCCAGTCGATCGGGCAGACCTTGTTCACCGAGACGACGCGCGCCTGATCGCGCTGCACCATCGCCTCTGATGTCGTGGCAGTGGGGAAGCTCATGATGACGGCGGTCAGGATCGATGCCGCGACGAGGCCGCGGCTCTTCCGGATCATCGTGGTCATGGGCTGGATCACCCACGCGGCGAACATGGCCGGCTGCCACGTCCCGCCGAGCCGTCCGCGGCTCACACCGCCTCGGACCCGGCCTCCGCGCTAGGTCGCGGGTGTACGCATCACCTCCTGGTCTCGTCCTCTCCTGTGTGACCTGTGTCGACCTCGGTCCGAAGGACCCTCTCCCACGCACGGGCGCACGCCGAAACACACCCTGGGAAGGTGGGAAGCGCGCGTCGTGCGCAGGGGGACCGGGCCACTCGGTCCGAAGCCGACAGCGACCACCCTAGCCCGACCGACCGACGGTCGGCAACCGAGCCCAGGGGTGGGTGTTCGGCGCGCTCCCGGGCCGGGCGACGAGGTCTCGAGCGGACCAAGGGGCCGCGCTGGGTACGATGAAGGGGTGGGTACGGTCCTCCTGGCAGCTCCTCGTGGCTATTGCGCCGGTGTCGAGCGCGCGGTCGACGCCGTCGAGCGAGCGCTCGAGCAGCACGGGGGACCCGTGTACGTCCGCAAGCAGATCGTCCACAACCTCCACGTGGTGCGGGGACTGGAGGACAAGGACGCCGTTTTCGTCGACGAGCTCGACGAGGTGCCCGAGGGGGCGGTCGTGGTGCTCTCGGCCCACGGCTCGTCCCCGACGGTCCACGCCGATGCGGAGCGCCGGGAGCTCTCGCTGATCGACGCCACGTGTCCGCTCGTCACCAAGGTGCACCTCGAGGCGCGCCGGTTCGCCGACGACGACCGAACGATCCTGCTGATCGGGCACGCGGGGCACGAGGAGGTCGAGGGGACGAGCGGGCAGGCGCCGGAGCGCACGACCCTGGTGCAGTCGGTCGAGGAGGCCCGTGCGGTGGAGATCCCCGACCCGGATCGGCTCTCCTACCTCACCCAGACCACGCTCTCGGTCGACGAGACCAGCCAGATCGTCGACGTCCTGCGGTCGCGGTTCCCGGCGATCGAGGCCCCACCTCGCGAAGACATCTGCTACGCAACCCAGAACCGGCAGGACGCGGTGAAGGAGGTCGCTCGGCTGGCCGATGTCGTGCTCGTGATCGGCTCAAAGAACTCCTCCAACTCCAATCGACTGGCCGAGGTCAGCCTGGAGCGGGGAACCCCTGCCTACCTTGTGGACGACGCGAGTGAGGTGGACCCGGCCTGGCTCGACGGTGCAGAGGTCGTCGGTCTCACCTCCGGAGCCTCCGCCCCGGAGTGGCTCGTGACGGACATGATCGAGTGGCTCGCCGCCAGAGGCTTCGATCGGGTCGAGCAGGCGCTGATCACGCTGGAGCGCGTGCGGTTCGCGCTCCCTCCGGGGGTCCGAGCGACATCCGTTCGCTGAGGTCTACGACCGTTCGCTGAGGTCTACGACCAGGAGCTGAACTGGTCGCGATCCTCCTCGGGCTCCTCGTAGTCCACGGAGACGAGCGTGCTGGTGGTCCGAACGCCCGGGAGCGCGTGGATCTTGTCGATCACGATCCCCGAGGCCACCTCCCACGGCTCCGGCACACACACGATCAGGTCCCATCGGCCGCCGAGCACGGCGGCCCCGGACACGCCGCCGATCTCGGAGAGCCGCTCGTAGAGCCCGGCGGCCGCTCCCGGCTCGGCCGCGATGTGGACGTAGCAGGCCCCTCGGATGATCTGCGGCGTGGGAAGCCCCCCGAACCCCACGACCCCGAGCCGGTCGGGGGGGACCACCGGCGCCGTGTAGGTGCGGGCGATCCCGTCGATCATCTGGATCTCGGAGAGCACGCCGGTCCCGATCGAGGCGAGGTCGGGACCGTCGATCAGGCACAGGACGTCCCAGTCGCCGATCACGACGATCGAGCGGCGCGCGACCGCCGAGGACGTGAGCTGGTTCCGCACCGGCACGATGCTGCCGGGATGCACGCGGAGGTAGACGAAGGCCTCCATGAGGGGAGGCTAGGCCAGCCCCGAAGGCCGAACAAGGACCCGGTTCTAGCCGTGCGCGACGGCCGGGGCCCGGGTCAGCGCCGCGAGCGCCTCCTCGCCCTCCTCGGGTCCGACGGAGATCAGGCGGTCGCCCTCCTGGACGGTGAACCGCGCTCGGGGACGGTAGATCCAGCGGGAGCCGCGCTGGACGGCGAGCACGAACATCCCGGTCTCGGTCTCGAGGCGCAGCTCCTTGAGGGAGTGGCCCGTCGCTCGGGACCCGCGCTCCACGACCACCTCGGAGCTCGTCTCCTCGGTCTCCTCCAGGGCGAGCTGGACGACCGGATGGAGGGGCTCGCCCTGCTCCACGTACCAGGTCATGTCGCGTGCGGCGTCGCACATGTGCTCCGAGGCGGCGCCGAGCCGGAGGAGGCCGCGGAGGGCGTCGGGATCGCGGGCCTCGGGAGCCGCACGGAGGACCCAGGATTCCAGCTCGTCGTGCAGGATGTCCGACCGCGCCTCAAGGGTGCCGACCTCCGCTGCGAGGGACCGGTTGTTGAACAAGAGCGCCGAGTACGCGAGCCCGACCGCGGCCTCGGCGAGGTCCTTCATCTCCACGAGGATGTCGACGGCCCGATCGAGCTCGGAGAGCGGTGGCGGCTCCTCTGTGGGGGCCTCGGGGAGCGGGGGCGCGCCGGCCAGCTCGCGGACGTGGTTCACGCCCTCCTCGGGCCCGCGGATCAGCAACACGTCTCCGACCGAGATCACGTCCTCGGCGCCGGGATCGAACCGCCAGTCCATGCCGCTGCGGATCGCGACCACCCACATCCCCGACTCCGTGGGCAGGGACAGATCGCGGAGCGTCCTTCCGGCTCCGGGGCCGTCCTCACGGATCCTCAGCCGCGCCGTCACCTCGTCGGCGTGGCGGAGATCCTGTCGGAGGGCGTCCGGTATCCCGAGGCGCGCGGCCACGACCCGCGCGATGTCGGAGGCTGCATCGCCCACGCGCTCGATCGCGTGCGCGATCCACAGCACTGCGGCCATGCCCTCGGCGTCTTCCTGACTGCGAGCCGCGAGCATCGCCGTGATCCGGAGTCGGTGGAGGTGCCCGCTCATCCGTTGCTCGAGCCGCTCGACCTCCTGTGCCAGCTTCTCCTCGTTGAAGAAGACGGCCGCATAGGCCAGGTCGACCATGAGCTCCGAGGCGTCCTTCAGCTCGACGAGGAGGTCTTTGACGTTGCGAGGCTGGTCGTCCATCACGGGAGTACCCCGGATGTTCTCATGACGAGGAGGATCGCCGCCACGCCGGCGAGGTCCAGGAGCGACGTGATGAAGGGAACGCCCTGGTTGTCGGGGTCGACGCCGAAGCGCGAGGTGAGCACGGCGAGGTAGTAGCCGACCACCAACGTGATCGGCAGCACGATCGCGCCGGCGAGCATCGTCGCACCGATCAACGCGGCGGCGCCCGGATCCGGGCCGGCCGTGAGCCTCGACAGGGCCCACGACACGGCGCCGATCGTGGTGAAGACCGCCACTCCCAGCACGACCACGATGGCGCCGTCCACGAGCGCCGGGATCTCCGGCCGCCCCCGGGAGGTGATGACGCCGAGCTGCAGCTTGGACGAGAGCCGGGACGAGAGGATCCCACCCAGGGCGCCCGCCTGCGAGATGAACGGAGGGATCAAGATCAGGACGGCCGGGACCGCCCGCAGCTCGCCGTCGTGCGCCTGGAGCAGGGCCCCGGCGACGATGTCGAGGAGCGGCGCGAGCGCGACGACCGCCAGCATCTCCAGGAGGATCCGTCGGACGGCCGCCCCCGCGCGGAACGCGGCGAGCAGTGCCGCGACCGTCGCGGCCGTGCAGATCACCGCGGTCACCCCGCTCACGGTGTCGTTCGCGACGAGGAGGCTCGCGAGGAAGAGCGCGGGGAGCGTGACCATGTCGCCGATCGCCGTGACCATCGGTGTCGATACGGCGTCGAGGTCCCATCCCCTGCGGAACGAGAGCACGGCGATGCCGATCGTCACGACGAGCGTGATCGAGGAGGCGAGCACCCCGCCGATCACGGAGATCGTCACGAGGTCCCAGAACGAGATCACCGCTTCCTCCCCGAAGGCGGCGGCCACGAGCTTCGCGAGGGCGGCCAGGTAGAAGGACGTCAGCAGGGCCGAGAGGATCCCGACGACCACGTTGTTCGAGAGCAGGCTCCCGCGACGGAGGGTCGGCTCGAAGAGGCCGGCGGCAACGCCCGTGCCGAGGCGGGCACCCATCGCGCCGAAGATCGTTCCGCGCATACCGACCGCGGCCGGGATGAGCACGAGGAGGCCCGGGAGCTTCTCGAGCGTGCCCGTGATCGAGCCGAGGACGAGTCCGGCCACGAAGCCGGCGCACGTGCTGAGCGCGAGGGCCACGATGCCCTGGCGCAGCGTCCTGCGCTCCGAGCGCCAGTAGCCGAGGAGGCGGCGGGCGCGGCGCGCGAGGCGGGC
>DASSDW010000191.1:0-5530 GCA_035696925.1 Actinomycetota bacterium | reverse complement strand
GTGGACGATCGGCCCGATCGTCAGCGCGAACAGCACGGTCCCGATCCCGACGGTCCCTCCCAGGAGCCATCCGACGATCAGCGCCGACACCTCGATCGCCGTCCGCACGACGCGGAGCGACCGGCCGCTTCGCGCGAAGCCCACCATCAGCCCGTCCCGAGGACCCGGGCCGAGGCCCGCTCCGATGTAGGCGCCGGTCGCGATCCCGTTCAGAACGATCCCCGCGACGAGGTAGGTCCATCGCAGCACGATGTCGCCGGTCGGAGGGATCAGGAACAGGACGCCATCGAGCGCGAGCCCGACCAGCACGACGTTGGCGACGGTCCCGATCCCGGGACGCTGGTGCAGCGGGATCCACAGCAGCAGGACGAAAACACCGGCGACGATCGTGCACACCCCGATCGAGAGACCGGTGGCGACCGACAGACCCTGATGGAAGACGTCCCACGGATCGAGACCCAGCTCGCTCCGGACCAGGAGCGCGAGGCTGGCGCCGAACAGCACGAGGCCGGCGATCAGCTGGACGAGCCGCGCGGTCAAGCCGCTCCGTGATATGGCATCTCTCAACGCCATCTCCATCCTCGATCGTCGAAGCCGGTCCCGGACTACGTGCGCCGCACGTCGACCCAGATGCTCCCCCTCGCCGCGTCGACCGCGAGCGCCCGGATCGTTCCGTCGACCTGCGTGAAGGACGATGCCGTCGTGGTGACCGGATCCACCCTCGTGATCGTGCCGTCCGCATGACCGACCCAGACGCCCCCGAGTCCGGCGTCGAGCGAGGTCGCTCCCGCGGGCACGGTCACCAGCCCGACCTGCCGGTTCGAGAGGACGGAGATCCGCGTGAGCAGACCGGTGCCGAAGTCGAGCGCCCAGACGTGGTCGCCCACCACGTCGATCGCATCGATCGTCCCAGGGAGCGAGATCGGAGCGGCGGCCCGCCGCAGCGACACTGGGTCGATGCGGACAACGACCCCGCCCAGCTGGTCCACCACCCAGACGCCGTCGTCGCTCGCAGTGACGAGCTGGATACCGTCGGTGACCGTCCGCTCCGCGGTCACCGCGCCCGTCGGGTCCACCCGGCGCAAGACCCCCTGCGCCGTCCCGATCCACAGCTGCGTCCGGTCGGTGGCGACGGACGTCTCCCCCGATCCGCCGGCCGGGAGCGGGATCTGCAGGACCTCGCGGAACTCGCGCGTGCCGGGGTTGATCCGGATCAGCTTGTTCGAAGAGACCCAGATCGCATCGAGGCCCTCCGCGAGCGAGAGCGTGAACGCGTTCCCCCGCACGATCACGCGCTCGACGTCGCCGTGCACGGGGTCCACGCGGAGGACCGTGGGCACGTACGCCGTCGAATCCTCGACCCACACCGCACCCTGGCCGGCCACCATCTGGGTGCCGAAATGGGAGACCTCAGGTCGCCCCGGGTTGGGATAGGCGATCCGCTGGACCTCCTCTCCCGTCTCCGCGTCGAATTCGACCCCGAAGTGCGGGGGTGACGCAGGGGCACCGGGCGGGTTCGGGTCGTCGCCGGCGAACGCCCAGACCCCCAAGACGACCGCCACCGCCGCCGCCAAGCCGCCGACGACGATGCCAGCTCGCCGGCTCGTCGCCGGGACGATCGCCGCTCTGCGCTCGGCCGCCTCCTCGGCCCCCAGGGGTTCCGCCGGCATCCGGCCATCGACCTCGGTCACCCGGAAGAGGCGGATGTCACCCTCGATGCCCTTCAGTTGATGCGTCCCGTGGTCGTCGAACGAGATCCCGGTCCCCGGGACGAGGTCCTTCACGGCGGCCGGCACAAGCACCTCGCCGGTCCCGGCCACGGACATCACCCGGGCGGCCGTGTTGACGATCAGGCCCCCCGCCTTGCCCTCGACGAGCTCGAGCTGCCCGAAGCTCACGCCCGCGCGGATCTCGATCCCGAGCACTCGTACGGCCTCCGCGGCCGCGAAGGCGCATCGGATCGCGTCCACCGGACGCTCGAACGTCGCGAAGAACCCGTCGCCCGCCGTGTCCTGCTCGCGTCCGCCGAAGCGCCGCAGCTCCCCACGGATCAGCCTGTGGTGACGCGAGACGAGCTCGCTCCACCGGGTGTTGCCGATCTCGGCAGCGATCGCGGTGGAGCCCACGATGTCGGTGAACAGCACCGCGCCCAGTCCCCTCCCGACGGTGCGCCGCTGCATGCGCGCGAGTGTAAGCCGCGGTCAGGAGAAGCTCCGGTACGAGCGGACTACCGGATGGGCGCTTCGCGTTCGATGAGAACCCGGTTCAGAGAGCCCTCTTCCGCCAACCCGGCATGCCCGGAGGTCTGGGAGATCACGGTGAGCAGGGCGCCGAGCGCCGCTTCTGCGCTCGGAGCATCGATCCTGGCGATGATGCGAGGCTCCCCGCTCTCGGGGTCACGTGACGCCATCACCTCGTCGACGATCGCGTAGGTGTTCGCGAGGATGCCCACCTCGTGCAGGGACTCGTCGTCGACGTCCGCGCGGACACGAAGATCAAGCCGATACCACATCGCCCCGCGCACGGTAGCGCGGTACGGCGATCCCGTACAGCCGGTGAGGACCACGCAGCCTCGTCGAGAGGAGGCGAACGCGTTTGCGCCTCACGTCCAGCGGGCACACCTCCTGTCGAGGATCGGATCGAGGTCGGACGACTTCAGCGGGAGGAGCACGAGATGGACGAGCGAACGACAGAGCCGGAAGGGATCACCACGACGACGACGGAGGACATGTCCGAGGAGAGCGACCGGGCGGACGTCCTCGAGCTCCCGGAGAGCGGGACGGAGGCCGGACCGCTCTTCGCCGAGGAGGAGAGTGCCCGGTATCGGAGCCGATGGGACGAGATCCAGGCCCGGTTCGTGGACGATCCGCGTGGCGCCGTAGGGGAGGCCGACGAGCTCGTGAGCACCGTGATCGGCGAGCTCGAATCGTCATTCCGCTCGCGGAGGGACTCCCTGGAAGCGGGCTGGCAAGAGGGCGATGAGACGTCGACCGAGAGCCTTCGCCTCGCCCTCCAGGCGTATCGGTCCTTCTTCGGGCGCCTGCTCAACACGTAGGGAGCTAGACCGGCTCGATTTGACTCGGAGCGAAACGAGGTTCACCCTCGGAGCAACACTTGGTCGAGGGGGTGTCCCGATGGGGCGCAGCGTCTGGCAGCGGAACGTGACCCGAGACGAGCAGCTCGTCTCCCTGCACCACATCCGATGGAGCGTCAAGCGTACGGCCCGGCGTGTCGTTCTCGCCCTCGTCGTGGTGTCGCTCGCGATCGCCGGGGCGGTTGCGCCCGCGGGCGCCAGGTCAGATCGGAGCGTGATCAACCGATCACTCTTGCAACCCGACGCATCAGGTGATGCCGTCCTGACTTGGAGCGCGAACGCGGGTGACGCGGCCCTCGCGGCATGCCTCGCCCCCACCGGCAACCCCCTGCTGGAATCGCGCATGTATGCCATGGCGCACGTGGCCATCCACGACGCCCTGAACGCGATCGACCGGCGCTACGAGCCATACGCCTTCTTCGGACACGCGAGGCGCCGCACATCCATCGATGCCGCGGTGGCCACGGCAGCGCACCACGTCCTGGTCCCGGTCCTCGGCCAGCTCCCGTCCCCGCCGCTCCCGCAGACGTGTATCGACGCGGGGATCGCCAGCGTTGAGGAGGACTACGAGGCCGCGCTCGACGCGATCCCGAACGGTCGACAGAAGCGGAGGGGCATACGGGTGGGAGCGGCGTCCGCCGCCGCGATCCTCGCGCTCCGCGCCGACGACGGTTCCGACACCCTCATGGTGGACACGACCTACCCGGAGGGCGACGAGCCCGGCGAGTACCGGTTCACGCCAGGGACCCCGTTCGCGTTCGCGCCGGGATGGCAAGATGTCACCCCCTTCGTCCTGAGCGACAGCTCCCAGTTCCGCGCGGACCCTCCGTACGACGTGACCTCGAGCGCCTACACCGCGGACTACAGAGAGGTGAAGCGCCTCGGTGGCGACGACATCACCACGCCCAGCCAGCGCACGGACGAGCAGACGGAGATCGCCCTGTTCTGGGTGGAGAGCTCCCCGCTGCAGTGGAACCGGATCGCGAGGATCGTCTCCGCCGACCAAGGGCTCGACGAGTGGGGGAACGCGCGGCTCTTCGGCCTGCTCAACATGGCCCTCGCGGACGGCTACATCGGCTCGTTCGAGACGAAGTACCTCTACAACTTCTGGCGACCCGTCACGGCGATCCAGCTCGCGGCCACCGACGGCAACCCCGACACGGCCGCCGACCCGACCTGGACACCGCTGGTGCCCACTCCTCCCGTCCCGGACCACGACTCTGCGCACAGCGTCGAGGGAGGCGCGGCGGCAGCGGTGATGCGGCGGTTCTTCGGAACCGACCAGATCAGCTTCGAGACCTGCAGCCTGACGGTCCCGGCCGGGAGCACGTGCACCGACGCGTCGCCCGTGACACGTTCGTTCTCGAGCTTGTCCCAAGCGGCACGGGAGAACGCGCTCTCTCGTATCTACGTCGGGTTCCACTTCCGGAACGCCGTCAACGATGGGGTCGAACACGGCCGCAGGATCGGCAACTTCGCGGTGAGCCGGTTCCTGCGCCCCGTAGGCTAGGTCCCGCGCGGCTCGCGCGGGGAGGTGGCTCGAGGAGGAGATGGATCGCAGCGACCCTTCGTACAAGGGCCAGCGCGGCTACAACCGCTTCCTCCTCGCGATCTACGACCCGTGGGTGCTCGGCTTCATGACCCGCGCGGTCTGGAAGGTCCCGGTCCCGCCCGGCATCGACCAATATCGCCGGCTCATGGGACGCCGGCACCTGGACGTCGGCCCCGGCACGGGCTACTTCCTGGCGAAGGCCGCCCCGCCGGCAGGGACCGAGATCACTCTGCTCGATCCGAACCCGAACGTGCTCAGGAAGACGTCTCGCAGGCTCGCGGCGATGCACCCGGTCACCGTCGAGGCGGACGTGATGAAGCCACTCCCGGTCGAGGGTCCGTTCGACTCGGCGGCGCTGAACTACGTGCTCCACTGCCTCCACGGACCCCAATCGAACAAGGCCGTCGCGATCCGGAACATCGCCAACGTCCTCACACCCGATGGCGTGCTGTTCGGCGGCACCGTCCTCGGCCTCGAGGAACGGCACCGGCCGCAGGCTCGCGCCTTCCTGCGCGCGGCCAACCGGCTGGGTGACTTCGACAACCTCGGAGACACAGCCGAGGGGCTCCGTCGGATCCTGGAGGAGTCGTTCGAGATGGTGGACGTCGAGGTGGTCGGGTCGGCCGCGAACTTCACGGCCAGACGTCCACGGATTTGACCGGGTCGATCCCAGCGGAGACGCTTCCGCCATGAGATGGGACCGGGTGGTCATGGGCGCGACGCTGATCGCGATCGGCGCCCTCTTCCTGCTCGATCCGAACCCGAACGTGCTCAGGAAGACGTCACGCAGGCTCGCGGCGATGCACCCGCTCACCGTCGAGGCGGACGTGATGAAGCCACTCCCGGTCGAGGGACCATTCGATTCGGCAGCGCTGAACTACGTG
>DASSDW010000190.1:0-27824 GCA_035696925.1 Actinomycetota bacterium | reverse complement strand
ACGCCCTCGAGCTCGAACTGCTCGAGCGCTTCCTCTGCCGTCACGAGGTGGCCGTAATGGATCGGATCGAACGTCCCGCCCATCACCCCCAGGCGTCGTCCCACGTCCGAATCCTACGGCCGGTGGGTGCCTCGCTCCAGGAAGGCCCGCAGATCGGGCAGGTGCTCCTCGTAATGGCGGGGTCCGGATTCCTCGAACCACTCCCACGCGGTCGCGTCGACCTCCGCGAGCCTCTTGAGGGCCTGCCGCATCGCCGTCCGCCCCTTGGCGAAGCGGATCCGCACGACGTCGTCGTCGAGGCCACGCCCCATCTCGAACCACTCCTCGTTGAGGGCCTGGGTATCCGGCTCGCCGCCCGTGTGCGTGCCGGCGGCGATCCTGCCGAGGACGGTGGCCGCCTCGTCCGCCCACGCCGCCACGTGATACATCACATCCTTCGGCGACCATCCCTCCGGCGTGACCGAGGGCTCGTCGAACCGCTCGGGCGACACGTCACCGAAGACCTCCGTGAGCTCGAGCCAGAGCCGATCCTCATCGGCAAGGAGCTCGTCGACGTTCGGGCTCCGACTCACGCCTCCCGCCGATCCTGTTCGGGGTCGACCTCAGGCCGATCGACCTCGGGCCGATGGACCTCAGGAAGGAACTCGAATGTGCGGTCCGAGATCCGGATCTCGTCGCCGCGACGCGCCCCGGCCTTCGCGAGCTGCCGTTCGACGCCTTCTTTGATCAGCTTCCGTTGGAGTGCCACGAGCGCCCGTTCGTCGTCGAGATCCGTCTCGTGCACCCACCGCTCGACGTTGCGCCCGACGACCCGCCACCCTCCGGACTCTCTGGAGATCGTGAACCGCGCGCGGCCCGGACGGAGCACCACGTACGGGGCGCGAGGAGGGAGCTCCGCGGCCCCCTGCCGCGACAACTGCTCGAGCTGCGTCGCGAGGAGCTCGAGTCCCTCCCCGGTCACGGCCGACACCGGCAGGCCGCGGATCTCGTCGGCCGCGCGCGCCGGATCCTCGACGAGGTCCGCCTTCGTCCCCACCACGAGCGACGGACGCTCGGCGAGCTCCGGATCGTACGCACGGAGCTCCGCGCGGACGGTCTCCAGGTCGGATGGCGCGTCCGGGGACGAGAGGTCGACGACGAGGACGAGCGCTCGGCATCGGGTGACGTGACGGAGGAACCGGTGCCCGAGGCCCTTGCCCTGGTGGGCACCTTCGACCAACCCGGGGATATCGGCGACGACGAACCGATCGTCGCCCGCATCCGCCACACCCAGGTTGGGCGTGAGCGTGGTGAAGGGATAGTCCGCGATCTTCGGGGTCGCGGCGGTCAACTTCGCGAGCAGTGTCGACTTCCCCGCGTTCGGGAGTCCCACGAGGCCGAGATCGGCCACCGTCCGCAGCTCCACGTGCAGGCGGCGCTCCTCGCCCTCCTCGCCGGCTTCGGCGGTCCTGGGCACGCGGTTCTTGGGACCCGCGAAGCGTGTGTTGCCGCGCCCACCGCGCCCTCCCTTGGCCACCACGGCTTCGGCGCCCTCGCCGACCAGGTCGGCGATCAAGCCCTGCTCGTCGAAGACCACCGTACCGTCCGGCACGGCAACGACGAGATCCTTGCCGTTCCCGCCGTCGCGGCGGGCCCGAGCTCCCGGGGTACCCGGCTCGGCGCGCAGGTGCGGGTGGTCCGCGAACCATGCGAGGTCGTGCAGGTTCCGCGTCGCGCGGAACACCACATCGCCGCCACGGCCACCGTCGCCGCCCTCCGGTCCACCCTTCGGCTTGTACGGCTCGCTGCGCATCGCGGCGGACCCGTCACCACCGCGACCGGCGCGCACCTCCACGTCGACCTCGTCCACGAACGTCATGCCGAACAGCCTAGGTGGTCGACCGCGCCGCCAGCCGCGAAGATTGCCGCGTGGTCGAGCCCGTCACCGTCTGGATGGTCCATCTCGGTCTCCAGGCCGGAACGAAGCCGCCCGAGGTGCGGGGAACGCTCACCCTCGGCGAGGAAGGACTGGAGTTCGTCGAACGCAAGAGCGGGGCGGACGTTCGCTTCGACTACGCCTCGATCCGTCGTGCGAAGCGTCTCCGAGGCTCTCCCGTGCTCCTGCTTGACTGGACGACGGGTGAGGCGAACCGGAAGACGGCCTTCTACTTCTCGCAGCCGCCTCCGCTGGAGCCGGTCCCCCGCTCCGCGACGATCGACCCACGGGGGCCGCTCGGGCCGTTCACGCGGGCGACGCCGTCGAAGCGTCAGGTGGCGAGGATGAACCTCGGGTATCTGCGCTCCACGAGCGTCACGAACAGGCAGGTCGTGAAGGCGTGGGCGGAGGCGGTGTCCGAGCGGATGCGGCGAGCGGGCTAGGCGTCGGCGAGCACGGACGCGTACTTGCGGCCTTGCGACTCGTGGAACTCGATCGTGCCGTCTCGGAGGGCGAACAGCGTGTCGTCCCCGCCCTTGCCGACGCCGTCCCCGGGATGGATCCGCGTCCCGCGTTGACGCACGATGATCGCGCCGGCGGTGACTGTTTCACCGCCGAACGCCTTGACCCCCAGTCGCTTCGAGGTCGAGTCCCGACCGTTCCGGGACGAGCCGCCACCCTTCTTGTGCGCCATGGTCCGACGAGGCTACCAGCTACTCGGAGGCCGCCGCGGCATCCTTCTTCGTGGAGGCCGCCCGCTTCGCCGGCAGCTTCACCTCGGTGATCTCGAGCATCGTGAGCAGCTGCCGGTGCCCGGCCTTGCGGGCGTAGCCGGACTTCGGCCGGTACTTGAAGACCTTGACCTTCTCGCCCTTCTTCTCGCCCAGGGGCTTGGCGATCACGACCGCCTTGGCGGCCTCGGTCCCGACGTGCGTCTTGCCGTCATCGTCGACGAGGAGCAACGGGTGGAACTCCACCGTCTCCCCGTCGACGACCAGCTTCTCGATCTCGATCACGTCGCCGACCTGCACCCTGTGCTGCTTGCCGCCGGTCTTGATCACCGCATACATGGCTCGTTCCTCTCTGGCGTGGTTCGGCCGTGGTCGTCAGCTCGCGTCGTAGTTCACGATGATGCCCCGCCCCTCGCACTCGGGGCAGGTCTCCGAGAAGGAGTCCACCAGACCCCCGGAGACGCGCTTGCGGGTGATCTGCATGATCCCCAGCGGGCCGATCTCGAACACCTGGGACCTCGTCTTGTCGATCGCGAGGGTCTCGCGCATCGTGTCCTCGACCTTCCGCTTGTTCTGCTCCAGGAGCAGATCGATGAAGTCGATCACGATGATGCCGCCGATGTCCCGGAGGCGGAGCTGGCGCGCGACCTCCTTCGCCGCTTCCAGGTTCGTCGTGAGGACCGTCTCCTCGAGGTTCGTCTTGCCGACGGCTTTCCCCGTGTTGACGTCGACGATCGTCATGGCCTCGGTCTGCTCGATGATCAGGTAGCCACCCGACGGCAGCCAGACCTTCCTGTCGAGCGCCTTGTGGATCTGCTCCACGATGCGGTACTCCTCGAACGCGGACAGGGGCCCGCGGTGCAACGTGATCTTCGACGCGAGGTCGGGTGCCACGTCGCGGACGTACTCCATCACCTTGTCGTGGACGCGCTCGGAGTCGGTGACGAGACCTCGGAACTCCTCGTCCGTGAAGAGGTCCCGGACCACGCGGACCGTGAGCTCCGGCTCCTCGTACAGGACATCGGGCGCCTTGACCTTCTTGGCCGTCCTCTGGATCTGGTCCCAGAGCGCGATCAGGCGCTGGAGGTCGTGGGTGATCTCCTCCTCGGAGGCCCCCTCGGCGGCCGTCCGGACGATCACGCCGTGCGCTTTCGGCTTCACCTTGTTCAGGATCGCCTTCAGCCGCTTGCGCGCCTCGTCCGAGAGCCGGCGGGAGATGCCCGAGACGTCCTGGTCGGGTGCGAGGACGAGGAACCGGCCCGGCAGCGAGATCTGCGCGGTGAGACGCGCGCCCTTCCCGCCCATCGGATCCTTCGTGACCTGCACCATCACGGCCTGTCCGGACTTCAGCACGCGCTCGATGCGGGGCGGCCGGCCGCCTTCGAGATCCTCGGGCGAGTAGTTGACCTCACCCGCGTAGAGGACACCGTTGCGCCCGCGCCCGATGTCGACGAAGGCGGCCTCCATCCCGGGCAGCACGTTCTGGATCCTCCCGAGGTAGACGTTGCCCACCATCGAGTGCGACCCGCGGCGGGTGACGTAGTGCTGTACGAGCGTGTTCTCCTCCAGCACCGCGATCTGATCCCGCTCGCCGTGCTCGGTGATCACCATGAGCTTGTCGGTGATCCGCGGCGGCAGGATCTGGGGCTCCCGCTGGCGGCGACCGCTCCGTCCTCGGAGCGTGCGCGACCGCAGGCCACGGGTCGGTCCCCCGGATGCCACCTGCTCCTCGAGCGTCTTCGGTCCACGGGACCGCTCCGGTCGCTCCTGCCGCTCCTGTTCCTGCCTCGCGGGCCGCTCCGGCCTCGCGGGCGCTTCGGCTCCCTCGGCGGCTCCGGACCGCTTCCGGCCCCGTCCGCCACGGCGGCGCCGCCGCTTTGGCGCGTCGGTTCCGTCCGTCGCCTCGCCGCTCGCGGCGGCGACGCCGGCCCAATCGGGCTGCGCGTCGTCGCGCTGGCTCTCGGGGCTCTGCTCGGGCTCCTTCTCGGCGGCGCTCCGGCCTCGCCCTCCGCGCGTGCCCTGGCGGCGTGGCCGACCGTCCTCGGCTCCGTCGTCGGGCTCGGTGCGGGCCCGGGCCGGACGCGCTTCGGCGGCCTCGACCGCCGCGTCGTCTTGTGTGGTGGTTCCGCGTCCGCCTCGGCCGCGACCACCGCGGCTGCGACCACCGCGGCTGCGACGCCGCGGGGCCGGTGCATCGATCTCGCCGGGAGTCCCGGAGGCGCCGTCTTCCGCCTCGGACGATCCGGTCCTCCGCTTCGCGGGCGCCTCCTCGGTGGCGGCCGTCCTGCTCCTCGGCGGGCGACTCGCCGGCGTCCGATCGTCCGCTCGCTCGTCCTCGGTCCGCTCCCGGCGTTGCCTCGGCTCGCGAGGCGCTCTCGGCTCGCTCGGCTCCTCCGGTGCGCGCTCGGGGGCCTTGGTGGCCGGCTCACCCGACGGGTAGGTCGGCCGCTGGAAGATCGGGGGGAGGCCGTTCGCAGGCGGCGCCTGACGCGGCGCGGCCTCGGTCTCTCGATCCATGTGTTACTCCCTTCGCTCGGAGCGAGGGGGCGATCCGGATCCGAGACGAACGGCTGTGGAGGCGCGGTCTTGCGCGATGAGCGTTCCGTCGCCGGCGCAGCGGCGATCGCCACGCACCGGGATGAAGACCTGCTCGTACAACTGTCGGTCCTGTCCGGGGCCGCGCCGCCTGCCTGGCGATCCCATCTGCGGGGCCGCCGGCGGCGTCGCGCGCCACCTCACTCGCTTCTTTCCCCACCACGAGCGGCGCTTCTGGCTGCCGGCCCTGCTGGGGCACGTCTGTGCATCGAGGATAACAGCCACTCGGCCGATCGGACGGAGCCGTCGCCCCGGAACCCACCACGCGGGCAGACTCCCACCCGATGGCCTCCCCCTTCGGAACCACTCATCCTCGTTGTGAGCTAGTCATTCCGAGCTAAGAAACCACGCATGGAGTCCCCCCGAGGGAACCCCGCAGGTGTGGGATACCGCTGTCCCCCCTCGGATGCCGACACTTCCAGGTGATGGCGCTGCACACCCTCCCCGTGGCTCAATCCGTGCGTCCCCAGATCAGGGTGGCCGTCGTCGATGACAATCCGGGCTTCCGAGAGACCCTCGCGTCGCTGCTGGGCACCGAGGAGCTCATCGTGGTGGGTGCGGCGGGGAGCGGCGCCGAAGCCGTGGGCCTCGTGCGCGAGACAGAGCCGGATGTGGTCCTGATGGACGTCCGGATGCCGAAGATGAACGGGATCGAGGCCACGCGCCTGCTGAAATCGACCTTCCCCGACGTCGGCGTCGTGGCGCTCACCGGTGTCGAGGATCAGGACGCGGTACGGGAGATGCTCGTCGCGGGCGCCTCCTGCTACGTCCTGAAGGACTCCGACAGCGACGAGATCTTCCACGCGATCAGGCAGGCGGCCGCGGGCGGTGGCGTGATCTCGTCGGTGGTGACCCCCCGCGTGATCGGCGAGCTCACCGAGGCGCTCGAACGCGAGCGTCGCCGCTCCCGTCAGCTCGAGCTCGCCCAAGAGGCGTTGCTGGAACGCGCCGCTCGGCGGCACGAGCTCGTGAGCCGTCTCGGCCACGAGCTCCGCACCCCCGTGACCGTGATCCTCGGGATGGCCCAGACCCTGTCGAAGGGGACGGGCACCCACGACCAACGCGAGGAGATGCTCGCGGCACTCGTGATGCGCGCCCAAGGACTGGCCCGGCTCGTCTCCCGGCTGGAGGGGGTGGTCGAGGCGGGTCTCACCGAATACACGGACGTGATCGACGTCGCCGAGGAGATCGCCCGGATGTCCCCACGGGTCCACGTCGAAGGGCCCGGCCGGCCGATGCTCGCCACCTTGAACCGCGTCGCCGCCCTCCGCATCCTCGAGGAGCTCGTCGAGAACGGTCTCGAGTTCTCCGACGAGCGCGAACCGGTCACCGTGCGGATCGCGGAGGCCGATGATGCCGGCATCGAGGTCCGCGTGGTGGATCGCGGCACCGGCGTCGCCGAAGACGCCTTGGAGCGGATCTTCGAACCGCTCGAGCAGGCCGAGGAGCTCCACACCCGGACCCACCAGGGCGTCGGGCTGGGCTTGACCGTCGCCCGCATGTCCGCCCGCGCGATGGACGGGGACGTGACGCTCGAGGAGACGGGGCCCCACGGCTCGGTGTTCCTGTGGCGCGTCTCCATGGGTCCGTTCTCCGACGTCCCTTGAACGGCGCCGCTTCCATGAACGGCGCCGGTTCCTGAAGCTGCGAAGGTCCGGAGGCGCTACTTGAACCGGCGCATGTGCACGTTCAACAGGATCCCCACGCCCAGGCAGCTCGCGAGCATGGAGCTCCCTCCGTAGGAGAGGAACGGGAGCGGGATCCCCGTGATCGGCATGATGCCGATCACCATGCCGATGTTCACGAACATCTGGATCGCGAACATGATCGCGACGCCGGAGGCGAGGAACGTCCCGAACGGATCCTTGGACAGGAACGCGATCCGGATCGACCGCCACAGCAGCAGGGCATAGAGGGCCAGCACGAACGTCGACCCCAGGAACCCGAACTCCTCCCCCGCCACCGTGAAGATGAAGTCCGTGTGCTGCTCGGGGACGTAGTCCAGCGTCGTCTGGCGTCCGTGGAGGTATCCCTGCCCGAGGAGCCCGCCGCTCCCCACCGCGATCTCGGCCTGATCCAGGTTGTAGCGGACGTCGGCCGGGGTGTTCTCCCGGTCGAGGAACGCGCGCAGGCGGTCGAGCTGGTAGTCCTTCACGACCCCGAGCTGGAACGCGGCGGCGATCAGCACGAGGCAGACCACGACGAGCGCGGCCAGGTGCCGGCCCCGCACCCCGGCCACCAGGAACATCCCGGCCGTGATCGCCACCATCACGATCGACGTCCCGATGTCGGGCTGGATGAAGACGAGCACCAACGGGACCAACGCCACGCCGCACATCCGGATCATGTCCTGGGCGCTCGGGAAGCCGTGCTTCAGCTCGGACAGGCTCGCGGCGAGCATGATGATCAAGCCGATCTTGGCGAACTCCGACGGCGTCACCTGGAAGCCGCCGATCTCGAACCAGCGCTGCGCGCCCGCCTGCGACGAGCCGAGGAAGGGGATGCGAACCAGCAGCAGGGCCACGACCACTCCGGCGTAGGCGAACCCCGCATAGACCTTGAGGAAGCGGTAGTCGAACGTTGCCATCGCGAGGATCAGGATCACCCCGAAGGCCGCGGTCAGGACCTGCTTGTTGACGCGCAGGAACGGATCCAGCCGATCCTGGCGGAGTGTCTGGTTGGTCGCGGAGTAGAGCAGGAAGAAGCCGATGACGATCAGGATCGCCGTCACGAGCAGGAGGAGCCCGTCGATGTGACGGATCGGCCGGCGCTCGTCCGCGTAGACGCGTCCCGCGACGAGGTCCATCAGTCCTCGGCCTCCCCGAGGTCGGGTCCTTCGCAAGGCGTCCGGTAGATCCTGCTCATGATGTTCCGGACGATCGGCGCTGCGGTCTCCGCCCCGAATCCTCCCTGTTCCACCGTGGCCACGACCACGTACTCGGGATCCTCCGCGGGAACCATCCCGGCGAACCACGACGTGTCCTGGAACGGCGGGCGCTCCGCCGTCCCGGTCTTCCCGGAGACGTCGAGCGGACACTGCGCGAACACCGATCCCGCCGTCCCGCCGGTCGTCGTCACGCCCCGGAGAGCATCGCGGATGTAGTCGAGTTCGCCCGCGGAATAGTCGACCGGCCGGCACCTGCCGCCGATCCTCTTCGCGACCTCGCCGTCCCCCGTCTCGATCCTCGCCACGAGGTGGGGCCGACAGAGCCGCCCGCTCGCGAGCGCTGCGTACGCCTGCGCGACCTGCAGCGGCGTCGCCTTCATCTCGCCCGAGCCGATCGCGAGCAGGATGTCGATCCCCGGGATCCAGCCGTCCGGATAGACCTCGGCATGCTCGGCGACGTACTTATGATCCGGAACGGTCCCGACCGCCTCGGCGGGGAGGTCGACCTCGGTCTGCCGGCCGAAGCCCCACTGCCGCATCCGGCGCGGGAGCTCCTCCTGGCCGGTGCGGAGATCCCTCTCGTAGAACTCGCTTCCCCACGCGTAATACTGCGAGTCGCACGAGACCTTGAGCCCGCCCGCGATCGACAGCGTGCCGCCGCTCAGCCCGCTCCAGTTCTCGAAGATCGTGCCGGACTCGTCGCCCGGGTGCACGTACTCTGCCGGGCACTCGTAGTAGCTGCCGAACGAGGCGATGTTCTCCTTCACCGCGGCGAGGGCAACGAACGGCTTGAACGTCGAGCCCGGGGCGTACGTGATCTGGGTGGCGCGGTTCAGCATCGGCGCCTGCTCGCTCTCGAACAGCAGGGAGCGCTGGCCCTCCGTGAGCCCCCGGACGAACCACGCCGGCCGGAACGACGGCCACGACGCCATCGCGACGATGCCGCCAGTTCGGGGATCGAGCACCACGACGGCGCCGGCATTCGCGACGAGGTTCGTCCCGGAGCTCTCGTCGAAGACCGTCCGCGCGTTCTCGATGCCCGTCAGGAGCTCCTCCTCGGCGATCCTCTGGATGTCGAGATCGAGCGCCAGCCGCAGGTCGTGACCGGGTTGGGCGGGCTTCGGATCGAACTCCCGCAGGACCTCGCCGTCGGAGTTCACGAGGAACCGCTCCTCCCCCGGCGAGCCGCGCAGCCAGCGCTCGTACGTCGCCTCGAGCCCGGCCTTGCCCACGAGATCCGACGGCCCGTATCCCTCGAACCGCCGCTGGCGGATCTCCTCCGCGTTGATCTGCCCGACCCATCCCACGAGGTGGGCGGCGAGCGGCCCCTGCGGGTACGTGCGGACGCTCTGCTGCACGACCTCGACGCCTTGGAACCGCTCCGGCTCCTCGCGCACCTTGAAGTAGACCTCCTCGGGCACGAACTCCGCGACCGGGACGGGCTGGTAGCTGTAGTAGAGCTTCGAATCGAGCTCCTCGCCGAGCTCCTGCGCGGAGACGCCGAGGATCTCCGAGAGGTGCGCGAGCGTCGCTTCCGCCTCGTCCCCCAGCTCATCCCGGTTGATGCGGACCTCGAGGCTCTGCCGGTTGTGGACGAGCCGTCGACCGTCCCGATCGAGGATGTCGCCGCGCAGGGCGTCGGTCGTCACCGTCCGCAACGAGTTGTCGCGCGCGTCCCGTTCGTGTTGGGGTCCCGCCAGGACCTGGAGGAACCACAGCCGTGTCGAGAGGGCCACGAACATGAACGTCACGACGAACGCGAGGATCCGCAGCCGGGAGCCTGCGCGTTCCATCTAGAAGCGCACCACCCTGCCGGCGTGCGTCGCGGCGACCGCACGCCGCAGCACCGGATAGAAGATCGGCGTGAGCACCGCGCCGTAGAGGGCCGTGAGGACCACGACCTTCGCCACGTACCCGAAGGGGCCTTCCTCCTCGCCGAGGAGGAAGGCCACGACCCGCTGGAAGGCCACGCCGCCCGCGGTCCCGACGGCCACGAGGAACGCCGGGAGCAGGGGCGACGGCGACGTGATGTATTGCCGGGCCAGACCGATCGTGTACCCGAGCATCGTGAGGGTGAGGGCCGTGATCCCCTTCGGGGTGTTGAGCAGGAAGTCCTGCGACAGGCCGCTGACGAACCCGACGACGGCGCCCTCGGCCGGCCCTCGGAGCGCCGCGAACACGACGGTCACCAGGTAGAGCAGCTCCGGCTTCACCCCGAGGAACGTGAGCTCGGGGAAGACCGTGGTCTGGAGCAGGAGCGCCGTCACGATCACGGCCACGAGGATCACGGTCCGTCTCACGTCGCGCCCTCCGCCGCGGCACGACGCCGCGCGATCACGAGGACGTTCTGCAGCGTCGAGAAGTCGACCGCCGGCCGGATCGTGATGAAGGACTCGACCGAGCCGGCCTCGCTGAACGCGCGGGAGACGGTACCGATCAGGATGCCCGGCGGATAGAGCCCCGCCTCACCCTCGACCCGATAGCCCAGGGTGAACACGGACTCCGGCTCGGTCTCACTGACCTCGAGGCCGGGCCCCACCAATCGCATCCGCAGCTCGTCCTCGCCGCGCCCCTCGACGATCCCGGCCTCGTGCGACGTGGAGAGGGTCGCCGGCACCGCGAAGTCGCGATCGATCAGGAGCTGCACCATGGAGGAGATCGGCGTGACCTGGATCACGCGGCCGACGAGCCTCGGCCCGTCCGAAGCTCCCGTCACGACCGGCATGTTGACCGCGATCCCGTGGTCGGACCCCGCGCCGATCGTGACGGTCCACTCGGAGTTGGAGACGCCGCTCGCGATCACCTGGGCGGGGATCGTCCGAGGGAGGATCGCCTGCAGCCCGATGAGTCCCTCGAGATCCTCGATCCGGCGAGCGAGCTCCTGGTTGAGCTGCTGCGCGGTCCGCAGATCCTCGACCTGTTGCTCGAGCTCGGCGTTCCGCGCCGCGAGGGACGGGAGCTCCGCGAGGGTGCTGAAGAAGTTGCTGATCGGCTGGACCACGCCGGAGACCGCCCGCTGCATCGGGGCCAGGGCGCTGCTGAGGGCCTCGCCCACCGAATCGAGCGGTCCGTCTTCGCCGCCGCGATAGTCCACGGTGATGATCGCGAGGGAGGCGGCGACCAGGGTGACGACCAGGAGCCTGGCGGAGCGGGTTCGTTGCCGGATCGCCACGACGGCGGGCTACCGCCGGCTGGTCGACGTCACCAGGACCCGCTGCAGGACCTCGAACTCCTCGAGGCACTTTCCCGAGCCGAGCACGACCGCCTGGAGCGGGGTGTCGGCGATGTGCACGGGCATCCCCGTCTCGTGGCGGAGGCGCTTGTCCAGACCGCGGAGCAGGGCGCCGCCGCCGGTCAGCACCATGCCGCGGTCCATGATGTCCGCGGCGAGCTCAGGGGGGGTCCGGTCGAGGGTGGTCTTGATGGCGTCGATGATGGCGTTCACCGGCTCCTCGATCGCCCGGCGGATCTCCTCCGCGGCGATCGTGATGGTCTTCGGGAGGCCGGAGATGAGGTCTCGCCCCTTGATCTCGGCGACGAGCTCCTCGGGCATCGGATAGACCGACGCGATCGCCAGCTTGATCGCCTCCGACGTCCGTTCGCCGAGGAGGAGCGAGTACTCCTTCTTCACGTGCTGGATGATCGACTCGTCGAGCTCGTCGCCGCCGATGCGGATCGAGGTCGACGTCACCACGCCGCCCAGTGAGATCACGGCGACCTCGGTGGTACCGCCCCCGATGTCGACGACCATGTTCCCGGTCGGCTCGTGGATCGGGAGACCGGCGCCGATCGCGGCCGCCATCGGCTCCTCGATGATGTACGCGCGGCGCGCGCCGGCGGCGATCGTGGCTTCCTCGACGGCGCGTTGCTCGACCCCGGTGATGCCGGACGGCACGCACACGACCACACGTGGCTTCGCGAGGAGCCGGCGCTTGTGCACCCGCTGGATGAAGTAGCGGAGCATCTTCTCGGTCACGTCGAAGTCGGCGATCACCCCGTCCTTCAATGGGCGAACCGCCTGGATGTGCGAGGGAGTTCGGCCGATCATGCGCTTGGCCTCGGCACCCACGGCCAGGATGGCTCCAGTAAGGGTGTTGATCGCAACGACGGACGGCTCGTTCAGGACGACTCCGCGTCCACGCACGTAGACGAGCGTGTTCGCCGTCCCGAGGTCGACGGCCATGTCGCGACCAAGGAACCCCAATACCCCCTCCGACCCCTGTGCTCGGGGCGTGGGGGAAGAAGATCTCTGAACCCTCTCGGCCATGGGCTCGCCCTGATTGAACAGTGTTCGCCTCCTCGTGGCAACCTGGGGGCGTGGACACGACGGGAACGCGATCCGCGGTGGTCTTCCCGGGCCAGGGATCCCAGTATGCGGGGATGGCCGACCCGTGGGTCGGCCATCCCGCCGGGAGTTCGATCCTGCAGGAGGCGTCCGACGCGATGGGTCGCGACATCGTGGCCGGTTGCCACGACGACGATGCCCTCGCCACCACGGAGTTCGTGCAGCCCGCGCTGCTCGCGTGCGACGTCGCGGCGTTCCACGTGCTCGAAGCGGAAGGCGTCGCGCCTGTCGGCGTGGCCGGTCACTCCCTCGGCCAGTTCGCGGCGCTCGTCGCGGCCGGCGTCGTCTCCCTCGCCGACGCCCTCGATCTGGTGGTGATCCGGGGCGCCGCGATGCAGCGCGCCGGCGAGGAGCGTCCCGGAGCCATGACGGCGCTGCTCGGCGTCGGCGCGGGAGACGCTGCGTCGCTCTGCGACGAGGTCCGCGACGACGACGAGCTCGTGGTGGCGAACGAGAACTCCCCGGCGCAGGTGGTGATCTCCGGGTCGGTCGCGGCGATCGAGCGAGCCGAGACGCTCGCCAAGGAGCGGAGGATCCGCGCGATTCGACTCCCGGTCGCCGGTGCGTTCCATTCGCCGTTGATGGAGCCGGCGCGCGCGGCGATCGACGAGCGCATCGACGCGATCGGGTTCTCCACGCCGCGGTGCCCGGTCGCGGAGAACGTGGCGGGCACCCTCGTGTCCGACCCGGACGAGCTCCACTCGCTCCTGAAGCGACACGTCGTGTCACCGGTGCGATGGTCGTCCTCGATCCTCGCCCTCGGCGGGGCGGGAGCCGGCGCGTTCCTCGAAGCGGGTCCCGGCGACGTGCTCACGAAGCTGATGAAGCGGATCCTGCCCGATGCGGTCGCCCTTGCGGTCGGCTCCCCCGAGGAGGCACGGGCCGCCGTGTCGGGCACACCCTAGGCGACCGACTGTGGGCCGCCGACCGACTACACTCGGCCCGTGACCAGGAGCGCCACCATCACCGGCGTCGGGTCCACGCTCCCTCCGCGTCTCGTTCCCAACACGTGGTTCGAGGACAAGATCGACACCAACGACGAGTGGATCCGGGAGCGGACCGGGATCGAGGCCCGCCACTTCGTCGAGGAGGGCGTCGACACGTCGGACCTCGTGGTCGACGCAGCGCGGGCAGCGATGACCACGGCGGCGATCACGCCGGAACAGCTCGACATGATCGTCGTCGCGAGCGTCACGGGCGACACACCGTTCCCCGCGACCGCCGTCTGGGCCCAGGAGAAGCTGGGCGTGCGTGCGCCGGCGTTCGACGTGAACGCGGCGTGCGCCGGCTTCAGCTACGGCCTCGCGAGCGCCACCGCGTTCGTGCAAGCGGGGATGGCCGACACGGTCCTCCTCGCGGGGGCGGAGATCTTCAGCCGGATCCTCGACTTCACGGACCGCACGACGTCGATCCTCTTCGGCGACGGGGCCGGCGCCGTGATCGTCCAGGCCTCCGACCGACCGGGGATCGAGGGAACCGTCCTCGGCGCCGACGGGACGGCCGCCGACATCCTCCAGATGCCGGCCGGCGGCACGCGCGTGCCCGCGTCCCATGCCACCGTCGACGCCCGCGACCACTCGATCCGGATGCCGAAGGGGCGGGAGGTGTTCAAGCGCGCGGTGACGGAGATGGCCGCCGCCTGCCGGGAGCTCCTCGAGAAGTCCGAGCACACGCCCGCCGACGTCGACGTCCTGATCCCCCACCAGGCGAACGCTCGCATCATGGTCGCGGTCGCGGAACGACTCGGTGTCCCCCCGGAACGCTCGATCCTGGACGTGGCCGAGGTCGGTAACACGAGCGCCGCCTCGATCCCCATCGCGCTCGCGCGGGCATGGAACGCGGGCCGGATCAAGGAGGGCGACCTCGTCCTGTTCACCTCGTTCGGCGCCGGTCTCACCTGGGGCGCCACCCTGGTCCGGTGGACGATGCAGGAGCCCGAGTGACCTCCAAGGTCGCCGTGATCTCGGGCGCCTCCCGCGGGATCGGGCGCGCGTGCTCCGAGGCGCTCGCCGCCGCCGGATGGACGGTCGCCGTCGGCTACCGGACCCGCGAGGCCGACGCCAAGGAGACGCTCGAAGCCCTGGAGTCGGCCGGAACGCCGGGCATGACGGTGTACCTCGACGTGACCGACGAGTCGAGCGTCCAGGAGGCGTTCCGACGGGTCAACGACGAGATCGGTCCGGTCACCGGCCTCGTGAACAACTCGGGGTACTCGCGGGACGGGCTCCTCCTGAAGTACTCGATGGAGGAGTACGAACGGACGATGACCACGAACCTCCGCGGATCGTTCCTGTGCTCGAGGGCCGCCGTCCGGACCATGCTGCGCGAGAAGTGGGGGCGGATCGTGAACATGTCGAGCGCGGTGGCGATCCACGGCAACGCGGGGCAGACCGTGTACGCGGCGACGAAGTCGGGCCTCCTCGGGCTCACGAAGTCACTGGCTCGGGAGGTGGGCGGCAAGGGCATCACGGTGAACGCGCTCTGTCCCGGGTTGCTGCAGACCGAGATGACCGCGCACCTCACCGACGACGCTCGCGCGTTCTATCTCGACCAGACCCCGGTGCGCCGGGCGGCCACGCTCGAGGAGGTCTCGGCCGTCGTGCGATTCCTGATGTCGGAGGAAGCGTCCTACGTCAACGGCACGGTGATCCCGGTCGACGGGGGGCTCACCGCGTAGTCGGTGCTCCGGTCCGCGGATAGGCTCGCCCGGAACGAGCCAGGCGAACAGAAGAAGACGAGAACCCAGAGACAGAAGAGGAGAGGAAGCATGGATCGTGCGGAGATCGAGACCAGGGTGAAGAAGGTGCTGGCCGAGCAGCTGGCCGTCGACGAGCAACAGGTCGTCCCCGACGCCCGGTTCGCCGAGGACCTGAACGCCGACTCCCTCGACCTGGTCGAGGCGGTGCTCGCCCTCGAAGAGGAATGGAGCATCGAGATCCCCGAGGACGAGATGGAGTCCGTGAAGACGGTCGGCCAGGCCGTCGACCTCGTCGCGAGCAAGCTGGGGATGTCGTAGGCCGTCCATGGCGCTCACGACGGACGTGCCAGCCCCCACGACGCGCGACCGGCGGCCAGATCGGCGGAAGGTCGTCGTCACCGGCATCGGCCCGGTCACGCCGGTGGGGACGGGCGTCGAGGATTTCTGGACGGGGCTGACGACCGGGCGCAACGGGGTCCGGGAGATCGCGCGGTTCGCCACGGACGACCTCCCCGTGAAGGTCGCCGGTGACGTGCACGACTTCGACCCGTCGCTCTGGCTCGACCCCAAGGAGATCCGGCGGACCGATCGCTTCTCGCACTACGCGATCGCCGCGGGGAAGCTCGCATGGGAGGACGCCGGAACGCCCGACGTGCCCTCCGAGCGAGGAGGCATCGTCTTCGGGACCGGGATCGGCGGGATCGAGACGCTCCTGGTCCAGCACAGCGTATTGCTGGAGAAAGGCCCGGGGCGCGTGTCCCCGTTCATGGTGCCGGCCCTGATGGCCAACGCCGCCGCGGGTCACCTCGCGATGAAGTTCGGCCTGACCGGTCCGAACTACTGCACCGTCTCCGCCTGCGCGTCCTCCAACCACGCGATCGGGGAAGGGATGCGGTTGATCCGCGACGGCTACCTGGACGTCTGCATCACCGGAGGATCCGAGGCCGCGACGCTTCCGCTCACGGTGGCCGCGTTCGCCCAGATGACCGCGCTCACGAAGAACCCCGATCCCGAGCGCGCGTCCCGTCCGTTCGACGCGAACCGCAACGGCTTCGTGCTGTCGGAGGGGGCGGCCTCGCTGATCCTCGAGTCCGAGGAGCACGCGCGGGCGCGCGGCGCGCGGATCTACTGCGAGGTCGCGGGCTACGGGATGTCCGACGACGCCCACCACATCACCGCGCCGGATCCGAAGGGCTCCGGCGCGGCGCTCGCGATGCGGTGGGCGCTCGCCGACGCCGGCGAGGAACCGGCGTCGGTCCGGTACGTGAACGCGCACGGGACCTCCACGCCGCTCAACGACGCGAGCGAGACCGTCGCGATCAAGGCGGTGCTCGGCGACGAGATCGCCCACGAGGTGGCGATCTCGTCGACGAAATCGATGACCGGCCACATGCTCGGTGCCGCGGGGGCGGTCGAGGGCGCGGTCTGCGCGCTCGCGATCCAGCGCGGCGTCGTTCCACCCACGATCCACTACGAGACGCCGGATCCGGACTGCGACCTCGACTACGTCCCGAACGAGGCGCGCGAGCTGGACGTCACGCTGGCCCTGTCGAACTCGTTCGGGTTCGGCGGACAGAACGCGTGCGTGGCGTTCCGCCGCGTCGCCTGATCGAGCCGGTCACTCCTCGAACGAGCGGAACCACCGACCGCCGTTGCACACGACCACCGCCGTCATCCCGCGGACGTCCCCCTCGAAGCGGACACGGAGTGGGACGGCGGGATCGCCGACCGCGAACGACCCGTCGTCGAGCGGGATGAGCTCGCCCCCCTCCTCGTCACTCGCATCGGTGGGCCAGAGGATCGCCAGCCGGCCCTTCCGCAGGACGACGCGGAGCACCGCGCTCCAGGGGTCGTCGTTGCGGTAGATCCCCGGGTGCCGTTCCCACCCAGCAGGAGGCTCCTCGGGGTCGGGCCCCTCGAACGCCTCGCCGCGGAACCAGGTGCCTCCGTGGAACGCCTCGACGACCCTTCCCGCTTCATCGCGCCGGAACTCGAAGGGGAACCGCTCGAACGCCGGGTGCGCGGCCAGGAAGGACTGACCGGGATCCGCGACGAGGGGGTCCCGCTCGAGGGGAGCCGACACCGAGCCGATCGAGATCGACAGGCCGTCCTGGTCCTTCCGGACCTCGAGCGTTCGGCCGTCCTCACCCGCGTACGTGCCGACGAAGTCGTCCGCCGCGGGGATCGCGGTGGCCGCGGGCGGAGCCCAGGTCGCCGGGAGCTCGTCGCCCGCCAGGCCTGCCCGCACCGCCGCCAACGCGGCTCCCATCACACCGCGCTTGTCCCCACCTCCGTTCTGGAGGATCACGCACGCCAACCCCTCGTCGAGGAGCGTGATCAGCAGCGCGGTGTAGCCGACCATGCCGCCGGAGTGACCGAACCAGGTTCGCCCCTCGACCTCCTCGGTCCACAGGCCGTACCCGTACCGCCCGTGATCGGTGTCGTCGACGGCGCTCGCCATCAGGCGCGCGAAGCCGTCCTCGGAGAGGATCCGGCCCCCACGGCCGTCGGGGCGGTCGCCGCGAGCGAGCAGGAGGCGCGCGTAGGCGCACATGTCGACGACGGTCGAGACGATCGAGCCGTCCGCCGTGTTCGACACGATCCGTGGGGCCACCGCCAGCGGATGTCGCAGCTGCGCCGGCCGGTCGGTCAGCATCGGCTCGTACCCCGTGGCGTGGTCCGTCCAGATCTCGTCGGTGATCGCGGCCACCGATGACGTCATGCCGAGCGGGCCCAGCAACCGCTCCGCGAGCAGGTCGTGGATCGGGAGGCCGGTGATCTCCTCGAGCACCGCGCCGACGATCTTGTAGCCGTCGTTCGAATAGTGGAACCGGTCGCCGGGCGACGACGTGGCCGGGTGTCCCCGAAGCAGGTGGAGCGCGCCCGCGAATCCCGGGGCGTCCTCGGTGCCGGTGTGCAGCCCCGCCGTGTGCGTGAGCAGGTGATGCATCGTGATCGGACCGAACGGTTCGGGAAGGGCGAGCCACGGGAGCAGCTCGTTCACCGAGACGTGCAGGTCCAGCCTCCCCGCGTCCACCTCCTGCATCGCGACGATCGCCGCGAACGACTTCGAGATCGACCCGATCTGGAACCGCGTCTCCGGACGAACCGGGGTCGCCGACGCGACGTCGGCCATCCCCCGGACGGCGACCCCCAGGATCTCCTCGCGATCCGTGACGGCTAGCGCAGCCCCCGCGGCGTGCGAGGCGGTGAGGTGGTGCTCGAGGCTCGCACCGACGCGGTCGAACGCTTCCTGGAGCCCCGCCATCCCGCTGTTAGTCGCCGAAGAAGAGCTTGAGCTCGCGAGCCGCCGACTCCCGAGAGTCGCTGCCGTGCACGAGGTTCTCCGTGATCTCCGTCGCGAGGTCTCCGCGGATCGTGCCGGCGGGTGCGTCCGCTGGGTCCGTCGGGCCCATGAGCTCGCGCCACAGCGCGATCGCGTTGTCTCCCTCGACCTTGGCCAGGACGACCGGACCACCGGTGATGAAGTCGACGAGCTCCCCGTAGAACGGCTTGTCGCGGTGCTCGCCGTAGTGCTCCTCGGCGCGCTCCCTCGGGATGGTCTCCATCCGCAGGGCCTGGATCGTCAGCCCGGCTTGCTCGACCCGGCGGAGCACCTCACCGATCAGGTGGCGACGTACGCCGTCCGGCTTGACGATCAGCAGCGTCGTTTCCTTCCCGTCGCTTGACGCTTCCGTTGGGGCCATCGTCAGGCGGATCCTCCGAGCGCCCGGCGGGCGTCCGCGACAGTGTAGAGGGAGCCCGTCACGAGGATGAGGTCGTCGGGAACGGCCGCATCGCGAGCCCACGCGAGGCCTTCGTCCACGCTGCCCAGGTCGGAGACCCGGCCCCCGGCACTGGCGATCCGTTCCGCGACGTGCTCGGGGGGGAAGCTCCGCGCGTTGTCGTTCCTAGCCGCGAACCACACGTCGGCGATCGGCGCGAGCGCGGCCACCACGCCGTCGAGGTCCTTGTTCGACGAGACGGCGAGGATCACGTGCATCCGGTTCCAGGTGAACGCCTCTGCGAGCGTCCGCGCGAGCGCCGCCGCGCCGCCCGGGTTGTGCGCGCCATCCACGACGAGCAGCGGCGACCGGGACATCACCTCGAGCCGGCCGGGGATCCGGAGCGCCTCGATCGCGCCGCGCGTGGCATCGGGATCGAGCGCGTGCCCGAGGACGGACTCGACCGCCACCATCGCGGCGACGACGTTCAGCACCGCGTGCTCGCCGAACATCGGGACGAACAGGTCGTTGTAGGCCGCATGCACGCCGTCGACGCGGAACTGTTGGCCCCCCACGGCCGGCACCCGTGTCGCGAGCTCCCAGTCACGTCCCTCGAGGAGGACCGTCGCTTCCACCTCGTCCGCACGCGCCTGGATCACCTCGAGCGCGTCGTCCGACTGCTCCCGTACCACCACGGTCTTGCCGGGTTTGACGATCCCCGCCTTCTCCGTGGCGACCTCCCGGATCGTCGAGCCGAGTTCCGGATGATCGAGGCCGACCTCGCCGATCACCGCGACGTCGCCCGTCACGAGGTTCGTCGCGTCCCACGACCCACCCATGCCGACCTCGACGACCGCCAGCCCCACCGGCTTGTCGGCGAACCAGAGGAACGCGAGCGCCGTGACGGCCTCGAAGTAGGTGGCCGCTCCGTTCCCCTGATCGTCGATCACGTCGAGGAACGGCTCCAGGTGGCGCCACTCCTCGGCGAACTCCTCTTCGGAGATCTGCTCGCCGCACAGGCTCAGACGCTCCCGGACCGAGTGCAGGTGCGGCGAGGTGAAGAGGCCGGTCGTGAGCCCGTGCGCGCACGCGAGCTCTGCGGCCGCGCGCGCGATCGTGGTCTTCCCGTTCGTGCCGGTCACGTGGATCGTGGGGTACGTGAGCTGCGGGTCGTCGAGGAGCGCCGACACCGCGCGGATCCTGTCGAGGCTCGGCTCCGGCATGTGCTCCGGCTGGCGCCGCTCGAGCCGTTCGACCGCTTCGTCGAACCGCATCACCCGAGCTCGGCGAGCCGCTCTTGGAGCGAGGCCGCCTCCCGCTCGAAGCGCTCCACCTTCTGCTCCTCCGCACGGACGACGTCCTCCGGCGCCTTGTCTCGGAACGCGGGGTTCGCGAGCTTCCTCGCCGCACGGCCGCGCTCGTCCTCGGCGGCCCCGAGCCGCTTGCGGAGCCGGGCCCGTTCCACGTCCAGGTCCAGCAGGTCGCCGACGGGCAGCAGGACCGTCTCGCCCTGCACCACGAGGCGCGCGGACCCGGCAGCGTCCGCGGAGGTCACGAGCTCGATCCGCGAACCTCCCGCGAGCGTGAGGATCTCCTGCTCGAGGCTCCCGAACGCGGGGTCGCCCCCCTCCTGTCGGACGAGCCTGATCTCGATCCGGGACTTCGGGGCGATCCTGTGCTCGCTCCGGAACCGCCGCACGGTGGTCACCAGCTCTTCGACGAACGGCCAGACGGCCTCCACGTCTGCGCCGAGGTCCCCGTGGCTGCGGTACTCGTCCGCCTCCGGCCACGGCGCGCGCATGATCGTCTCGCCGACGGCGAAGCGCTGCCAGATCTCCTCCGTCACGAACGGCATCACCGGATGCAGGAGCCGGAGCGTTCGCTCCAGGATCCACGCGAGGGCATTGGCGGTGTCGGTCCGCACCGCCTCGTCCTCGGACCGCAGGCGGTCCTTCTCCATCTCGAGACCCCAGTCGCAGAACTCGGACCAGAAGAAGCGGTAAAGCGCCTGCGCGGCGGGTGCGAACTCGAAGGCATCGAGCGCCGCGTTCACCTCCGCGACGCAACGCTGGTGGCGCGCGAGGAGCCACCGCTGCGGCGCCGTGAGCCGCTCCCCCGGCGGGAGCTCAGGCTCGCCGCCGGGGAACTCTTGCAGGACGAGTCGGGCAGCGTTCCAGATCTTGTTCGCGAAGTTGCGCCCGCCCTTGATCGAATCGACCGACAAGGGGATGTCCTGCTGGCCGCCGGTCGCGAGTCGCGCGAGGGAGAAGCGCAGGGCGTCCGCTCCGTGGAGATCGATCATCTCGTTCGGATCGATCACGTTCCCGAGCGACTTCGACATCTTGCGACCGTGGCCGTCGCGCACGAGACCGTGGATCACGATGTCGCGGAACGGGATGTCCCCCGCCAGGGACATGCCGGACATGATCATCCGCGCGACCCAGAGGTAGAGGATCTCGTAGCCCGTCACGAGGACGGCGTTCGGGTAGAACGCACGCAGCTCCGGCGTGTCGTCCGGCCAGCCGAGCGTCGAGAACGGCCACAGCTGGGACGAGAACCACGTGTCCAGCACGTCCGGGTCCTGCTCGAGCTCCGCCGATCCGCAGGTGGCGCAGTCGTCGGGATCGTCGAGGGCGACCGTGATGTGCCCATCCGGGCAGTACCACGCGGGGATCCGGTGGCCCCACCAGAGCTGCCGCGAGATGTTCCAGTCGCGCAGACCCTCCATCCAGCTCACGTAGGCCTTCCGCCACCGCTGCGGCCAGAACGTGATCCGCCCGTCGCGGGCCGCCTCGATCGCGGGGCGCTTCAGGTCCTCGACCGCCACGAACCACTGCAACCCCGACAGCCACGGCTCGATCTCGCTGTGGCATCGGTAGCAATGCCCCACGGAGTGTCGATACGGGTGCTCGACGCCGACGAACAGACCGAGCTTCTCGAGCTCCTCGCGTACGGCCTGACGTGCGTCGTAGCGGCCCAGCCCGTAGAACTCCTCGGCCGCATGCTCGTTGATCCGCGCCTCGGCATCGAGGACGTTCAGCGAGGGGAGACCCGTGCGCTGCGCGATGTCGAAGTCCGTGGGGTCGTGCGCCGGCGTGACCTTCACGGCTCCCGTGCCGAACGCCGGATCGACCACCTCGTCGGCGACGATCGGAAGATCGCGTGAATCGAACGGGTGCCGCACCGTCTTCCCGATCAGGTCGCGGTACCGGTCGTCGTTCGGATGCACCGCGATCCCGGTGTCGCCCAGCATCGTCTCGACGCGGGTGGTCACGACGTCGACGTGACCGCTCCCGTCGGAGAGCGGGTACCGGAACGTCAGGAGCTCGCCGTCGACGTCCTCGTGCTCCACCTCGGAATCGGACAATCCGGTCTGGTCGGTGGGACACCAGTTCACGAGCCGCTCGCCGCGGTAGATCAACCCCTGCTCGTACCAACGGACGAACGCGATCCGCACGGCGCGGACGAGACCCTCGTCCATCGTGAACCGCTCGCGATCCCAGTCCAGCGAAGCACCCATCCGCTTCAGCTGGCCGATGATCTCTCCGCCGTATCGCTCCTTCCACTCCCAGACGCGCGCCACGAACGCATCGCGGCCGAGCTCGCGCCGATCGATCCCCTCCTTGCGCAGCTCCCGTTCCACCACGACCTGGGTCGCGATGCCGGCGTGATCCATCCCCGGCATCCAGAGCGCCTCCTGGCCCCGCATCCGAGCTCGGCGGATCAGGACATCCTCGAGCGTCCGTCCGAGCGCGTGACCGACGTGGAGCCGGCCGGTGACGTTCGGCGGCGGGATCACGATGCAATACGCCTCCGAGGGATCGTCCGGCACCTGGGCGTGGAAGGAACCGCGCTCGAGCCACCTCTCCGCCCATCGCGGCTCGACCGCTGCCGCGTCGTAGCGCGGCGGCATCTCCGTTCCTGGACCGGCCATGCGGCCGAGTGTATCGACCCACCTCGGAGCGCCCGAGCGCGAACGCCGCGCCGGGAGCGCGTCCTATACTCGCGCGACAGCCACCCGCCTGGAGGAGGGATCTCATGGCGAAGGAAGCGTTGATCGATCGTCTGGGCACGGTCGCGATCTTCCGTGGCCTGAACACGAAGGAGCTCCACCGGATCGTCGAGGTCGGCAAGGAGGTCCACTTCGAGCCGGGGGCGGTCGTGGCCCAGCAGGACGGCGGCGCCGCGGGGTTCCACCTGATCATGGACGGCGAGGTCTCGATCGACGTGGACGGCCACGAGCGCGCCCGGCTCGGCGCGGGGAACTACTTCGGGGAGATGTCGCTGCTCGACGGGCTGCCCCGGTCGGCGACCGTCAAGGCGGAGGAGCCAACCACCACGTTCGCCCTGACCTCGTGGCAGTTCCTGCCGCTCCTCGATGAGTACCCGTCGATAAGCCGGGCGCTCCTCGTGGAGCTCTGCGCGCGACTGCGGCGAGTGGAGCACGATCCCGTCAGCTGACGGGTTCGCCGTGGCGGCTCGCGCCTGTCCGCGCTGCGGCGCCGACCTCTCGGCGGAGGCTCGATTCTGCTCGTCGTGCGGGTTCGCGATCCACACCGAGGACCGGGCGGACGAGCGAAGGCTCGTCACGGTGCTCTTCGCGGACGTGACGGGCTCCACGCAGCTGGGCGAGCGTCTGGACCCCGAGCATCTCCGCGAGGTGATGGCCAGCTACTTCGCGGCGATGCGCGAGGAGATCGAAGCCGAGGGCGGCACCGTCGAGAAGTTCATCGGCGACGCCGTGATGGCCGTCTTCGGGGTCCCAGCCGTGCACGAGGACGACCCGATCCGCGCCCTCCGCGCCGCGCTCCGGATGCGGGAGCGACTGGACGACGTCAACGACCAACTCATGGCGGCCCGGGGTGTCACGCTTCAGATCCGGATCGGGGTCAACACCGGTGAGGTCCTCGCGTCCGTCGATCCGCAGCCCGGCGATCCGATGGTCACGGGTGACGCGGTGAACGTGGCGTCACGCCTCCAGGCCGCCGCGGAGCCCGGCGGCATCCTGGCCTCGGAGCGCACCGCGCGCGCGGCGAGAGGATTCCGGTTCGGCGAGCTCAGGGGACTGGACCTCAAGGGCAAGGGGCAGCTCGTGCGCGCAGGGGAGCTGCTCGAGAGCTCCCCCGCCGTCCAGCGGCGCGGGGTTCCCGGGCTCCACGCGCCGATGGTTGGGCGCGATGAGGAGCTCTCGTTGCTCCGGACGATGTTCCGACGAACGGCGACGGAGGGCCGACCGAATCTCGTCACGCTCTACGGGGACGCCGGCGTGGGGAAGAGCCGTCTGACCTCCGAGTTCGTCCTTCGGGCGGAGCGAGAAGGCGCGGCTGTGGTCCGTGGACGCTGCCTCCCCTACGGCGAGGGCATCACCTACTGGCCGCTCGCGGAGATCCTCAAGGGGTTCGCAGGGGTCCTCGATTCGGACGCGCCCGGGCTGGCGCTCGAGAAGATCCGCAAGGCCGGGCACGAGCTGCTGACAGGAGAGGTGACCTCCGATCCCGGTCGGGCGACCGCGGCCCTCGCCTACACGATGAACGTCGCCGATCCCGAGTTCGATCTCGGGACGATGGAGCCCCGCGAGGTGCGACAGGAGGTCCACGCAGGATGGCGGTCGTTCTTCTCCGCGCTCGCCGCCGAGGCGCCGCTCGTGGTGATCGTCGAGGACATCCATTGGGCGGATCCCGCGCTCCTGGACCTGCTCGATGAATCGGCCGAGCGCGTCGTCGGGCCCGTGCTGTTCGTCTGCCCCTCGAGGCCGGACCTCACCGCGACCCGTCCCGCGTGGGGTGGCGGCCGTCGCAACCACTCCTCGATCGCTCTCGATCCCCTGACGCCGGAGCAGGCCGACCAGCTCGTTCACGAGCTGCTCACGATCGACGATCTCCCGCCCTCGGTGCACGCCCGGATCCTCGAGCGAGCCGAAGGGAACCCATTCTTCCTGGAGGAGATCGTTCGTCAGCTGATCGATGAAGGACACCTCGTCCACGAAGGCGATCGGTGGCGAGCACTCGACGAGATCGAACAGGTCGTGATCCCCGACACGGTGCAGGCGGTCCTGGCGGCCCGGTTCGACCTCCTCGATGCCCACGACAAGCGGGTCCTCCAAGCGGCAGCGGTGGTGGGCCGCGTCTTCTGGCCCGGCCCGGTGGCGCTGCTCGCGCACCTGCCCGACGAGGCCGTCGACGCGGCCCTCCGGACCCTCGAGGAACGCGAGTTGGTCGTGTCCCGGCTGACCTCGTCACTCGCGGGACAGCAGGAACTGATCTTCAAGCACGTCCTGATCCGTGACGTCGCCTATGAGTCCCTTCCCCGCCGCGAGCGCACGGACGCGCACGCGGCGGTCGCGGGATGGATCGAGGAGACGGCCGGGGACCGAGCGGGCGAGATGTCCGAACTGCTCGCCTATCACCTGTCGACCGCGGTCGCGCTGTCACGGGATGCGCCCGATGGACCGACCGAAAAGCTGCGGCTCGACGCCTTCCGATGGTTGCTGCGCGCCTCGGACGGAGCCCGACGCCGGTTGGTGGTGCGCAAGGCGCAGCGGCTCGCCGAGGAGGCGCTGGAGCTGGCAGCCGATGAGCTCGAGCGCACCGACGCCCTGGAGCTCCTGGCGGAGGCGTTCCAGATCGACTACGCGGGCGACCTCGCATGGCGATACTTCCGCGAGGCCGCCTTCCTGCGGGCCTCGGCGGAGCCGCCGGACGGTGGACGGGTGGCCCGCCTCGCTGCACTTGGATGCGAGGTGGCCGTCCGCTGGCCGGGGTCGATGCGAGGCGAGCCCCCGTCCGAGGAGGCCGTCCGGGAGCTGTGGGAGCTGGGCATGACCCACCTGCCACCGGGTGACTCGGAGGAGCGGATCCGGCTGTTCGGTGTTCGGGCGGGATGGGCGTTCGCGTTCCCTGGAGGCTACGACGAGGAGCAGCTCGCCGAGCTGTCCGATGCGGCGCTCGAGGGAGCGTCCATCGCGCTCCGGATGGGACTGCCGAACCGCGCGTCGGCCGCGTACGACCAGGCGATCGGGCCATGGATCTCGCACGGCCGGTACGGGCTCGCGCTCCCCATCTGGGAGATGCGATCGCAGATCGCATCGAGCGTCACGGACGTCCTGGAGATCGGCGACCTCTACGCGATGGGGGCCTGGGTGCATCACGAGGTGGGGCGCTACGGTCGAGCGCTCGAGCTCGCAGACACGGGACTCGAGGCCATCACCGGGAGGCATCCGACCACCGAGCTCCACATCCGTGCATGGCGGATGGCCGCCCTCTACCGATCGGGGAGGTGGGACGAGGCGCTCGGCGAGTTCGGCGTGGTGCGCGAGATGCTCGGCGACCGGCGGGACGACCCTCCGTACTTCGCATCGCACGCGTTCGCCATCGCCGGCGTGATCCTCCACCGCAGAGGTGAACGGGTTCAGAGCGACGAGGTCGCTGGTTCGATGCTCCGGATGGTGAGCGAGAGCTTCGGTCGCCTCTACGGCAACCTCTTGCGGTTCCTGGTGATCCGCGGAGATCTCACGCTCGCGAATGAGCTGCGCCGGCCCCGGACCTGGCAGACGCACGCGGGGGATGCGTTGACGGCCGAGGCCGAACGCTTGGCCGCCAACGCCGACTGGGCGGGGGCCGCGGACCTCGTCGCGACGATGCGCGCACACGCGGAGGCCGGGGACGCGCCGTCCGTCGCCAGCTTCGCGGACAGGCTCCAGGGGCGAGCCGAGGCCGCGGGCGGCGAGCTCGAGGCGGCCGCCGCGAGCCTTCGACGCGCGGCTGCCGGCTTCGATGCTCTCGGGGATCCGTGGGAGCAGGCGCTCACCGACCTCGACCTCGCCCGTGCGCTGTGGAGCACCGGCGAGGACGAAGCGTCGATGCGGCTGAGGGATGCGACGGAGACGTTCGAATCACTCCGTGACGTCGAAGGCCAGGCCGAGGCGCGGGCGTTGTCGGGCGGTTCGGGCTAGGCCGTCTTCTCCTCGCGCTCGCCCCCGCCGGTGCGTTTCTTGGACGCCTTCGCACGCGGGACGAGCGTCGGGTTGACGCCGGTCAGGACGACGTCGCGGTCGACGAGGCATTTCGTGACGTCCTGGCGGGAGGGCAGCTCGTACATCACGTTGAGCAGGACCTCCTCCATGATCGCCCGGAGGCCGCGGGCCCCGGTCCCCCGCTGGATCGCCTGCTCGGAGATCGCCCGCATCGCGTCGTCGGTGAACTCGAGCTCCACGCCGTCGAACTCGAAGAACTTCATGTACTGCTTCACGAGCGCGTTCTTCGGCTGCGTGAGGATGTCGACCAGCGCCGACTCGTCGAGGCTGTTGACGCTCGTCAGCACCGGAAGCCGCCCGACGAACTCGGGGATCAACCCGAACTTCAACAGGTCCTCGGGCAGCACCTGCGCGAAGATGGCGCCGAGGTCCTTCTCCTGCCGGCTCATCACCTCAGCCCCGAAGCCGACGCCCTTGCGACCGATCCTGCTCTCGATGATGGAGTCGAGACCGGCGAACGCGCCCCCACAGATGAACAGGACGTTCGTGGTGTCGATCTGGATGAACTCCTGGTGGGGATGCTTGCGGCCCCCCTGCGGCGGCACCGAGGCGGTGGTCCCCTCGAGGATCTTCAGGAGCGCCTGCTGGACCCCCTCGCCGGACACGTCGCGCGTGATGGAGGGGTTCTCCGACTTGCGGGCGATCTTGTCGATCTCATCGATGTAGATGATGCCCGTCTCGGCCTTCTTCACGTCGTAGTCGGCGGCCTGGATCAGCTTGAGCAGGATGTTCTCGACGTCCTCGCCGACGTAGCCGGCCTCCGTGAGCGCCGTGGCGTCGGCGATCGCGAACGGGACGTTCAGCATCCGGGCGAGCGTCTGCGCGAGGTAGGTCTTGCCGCAGCCCGTCGGTCCCAGGATCAGGATGTTCGACTTCTGGAGCTCGACCTCCTGATC
>DASSDW010000189.1:0-3317 GCA_035696925.1 Actinomycetota bacterium | reverse complement strand
GCCTTCGATCTCGTCCTCGATCGCGACGTTGCCGGCCAATCCGGTCATCGGCGAGAGGGATCGCTTGTCGCTCGCGCGGTTCAGGACACCACGGATCCTCGCCAGGAGCTCCGGCGTGTCGAAGGGCTTCACGATGTAGTCGTCCGCGCCGATCGCGAACCCCTCCAGCTTGTCGGCCGAGAGCCCGCGAGCGGTCAGCATGATCACGGAGACGGTGGCCGTCCGGGGATCCTGTCGCAGCTGGCGGGTCAACTCGAAGCCGTCCATGTTGGGCATCATCACGTCGGCCAGAACCAGCTGGGGAGGACGCTCCTGCGCTGCCGAGAGGGCCTGCTCGCCGTCGCTCGCGACGCGAACGTCGTAGCCGGCGGCCTTCAGCTCGATCTCGAGGAGACGTGCGATGAACGGGTCGTCGTCGACGACCAGGAGGCTCTCGCCTCCGCCACTCGGATCGGCGACGGCTGCGGCACCCGTCGCCGGCTCCGTCGGAGCCCCTGCCTCCTGCGGCGTCTCGTCGTCCGTCACGTGCTCTCCCGTCATCCCGGTCTGCATCATCTCCTGGACATCGGCACTCTACCGCCAGAGGTGGAGTCGCCCGCGTAGCGGATGTGAGACGTTCCCGCCCCCGCGTGGCACGATGGGGCGGCCTCCGCGGGCCAGAAACGCGAACCGGAAGGGGACGCCATGCCGGTGCTCGACTCGTTCCTCGACGCCATGGGCAACACACCATTGGTTCGCATGCGCTCCGTGGCCCGAGGCGTTAAGCCGACGATCCTCGCCAAGCTGGAGATGCTGAACCCGGGCAGCTCCGTGAAGGACCGGATCGGGCTGAGGATGATCGAGGCGGCCGAGCGCGAGGGGCTCCTCAAGCCGGGCGGGGCGATCGTCGAGCCGACGTCCGGCAACACGGGTCACGGGCTGGCGATCGCCGCGGCGGTCCGCGGCTACCGGTGCATCTTCGTGATGCCGGACAAGATGAGCCAGGAGAAGATCTCGCTGCTGCGCGCGTACGGGGCGGAGGTCGTGATCTGCCCGACGGCCGTCGCGCCCGAGTCTCCGGAGAGCTACTACCGCGTCGCCGACCGGCTCGCGGCGGAGATCCCCGGCGCGTTCCAGCCGAACCAGTACCACAACCCGGTGAACCCTCAGACGCACTACGACACGACCGGTCCGGAGATCTGGGAACAGACGGAGGGACGGCTCACGGCCTTCGTGTGCGGCGTGGGAACCGGCGGGACGATCTCGGGTGCCGGGCGCTACCTGAAGGAGCAGGACCCCGACGTGCTCGTGGTCGGGGCCGACCCGGAGGGATCGATCTACTCGGGCGACACCCCGCGCCCCTATCTGGTGGAGGGGATCGGCGAGGACTTCATGCCCTCCACGTTCGATCCGTCCGTCGTCGATCGCTACGTGCGGGTCTCCGATCGCGACTCGTTCCTGACCGCACGCGCGATCACCCGGCAGGAGGGCATCCTCGTGGGCGGTTCCAGCGGCACCGCGGTGTTCGCCGCGTTGGCGATCGCTCGCGAGCTGGACGATCCGGAGGCGACGATCGTCGTGCTGCTCCCGGACTCCGGTCGGCAGTACATGTCGAAGCTCTACTCCGAGACCTGGATGCTCCAACACGGGATGCTCGAGCGTCCCGACGTGGTGCGCGTCGAGGAGGTGCTCTCGGCGAAGTCCCGTGAGATCCCGCCCTTGATCACCGTCCGCGCGCACGACAAGGTGCGGCAGGCGGTGGAGATCCTCCAGGAGCATGGGATCTCCCAAGCGCCGGTTGTCCGGGAGGAGTCGATCGACGTCTCGCAGTTCATGGGGTCGATCCGGGACCGCGAGCTGCTGGAGCGGGTGTTCCGCGATCCCGACGCCCTGCAGATGGATGTGGCCGAGGTGATGGCGGCGCCGATCCCGATGGTGGAGTGGGATGCGCCCGTCGAGGTCGCGTTCGGCGAGCTCGAGCGCTCGCCGGCAGTCGTCGTGACGAAAGCCGGGCAGGCCCTCGGTGTCCTGACCCGGAGCGACCTCCTCGAGTTCCTCGCTCGTCAGCGCCGGGCGTAGTCTGCGCCCGTGCTCGCGCTGGGGATCGACGTCGGCGTCGGCAAGGGGCTCGATCTCGTCGCGGTCGACGAGCAGCGCGTGCCGGTGTACGTGCTGCCGAAGGTCGGCCTCGAGCAGGTCGCCCACTCGATCCGGGAGCTCGAACCCGATGTGATCGCGATCGACGCGCCACCCGCGTGGGCGAGGGACGGACGGTCGCGTCTGACCGAGCGGATCCTCGCGGAGCGCAACATCCGCACGTTCGCCACGCCCACACGCGCGCGCGGCACGGGGAACCCGTTCTACGACTGGATGGAGGTCGGCTTCCGGGTGTTCCGTGCCGCGGCGCGTGTCGGGTTCCCGCGCTACGCGGCGGGCGATCCTCGCGGGACGGCGATCGAGGTGTTCCCGCACGCGAGCGCCACGGTCCTGGGAGGGTTCCTCCGCCCCAAGAGCATCGGCAAGAAAGCCTGGCGGGAAGGCATCCTCGTGGCGCAGGGCGTCCGGACGGATCGGCTGACGTCGATGGACCTCATCGACGCCGGGCTCTGCGCGCTGAGCGGCCTCCTGGCCCTGCAGGGCAAGCGCTTCGCACCGGGAGACCCCAAGGAAGGCGTGATCGTCCTCCCTGTCGTCGCGTTGCCGGCTCGGCCCTTCGCGCCGTTCCGCCCGGACACGTCGACGTCCCCGGTGCCCGAGACGTCCACGCTGTTCCGCTACTGCGGCTGCGGGGCCCCAGGATGTCAGGAGCTCACGCGGGGCGAGTTCGCCCCGGGCCACGACGCCAAGCGCAAGTCCATGCTGTGGGGTCTCGCCCGGGACGGGCGAGACGCCGTCGACGAGCTGAGGAGACGAGGATGGAAGATGCCACCAGAGATCGGGTGAACGGCGATCGAGCGGACGAACGTGGGATGAGGTTCGAGACCGCGGCGATCCACGTCGGCCAGGAACCCGACGAGCAGTACGGCGCGGTCAACGTCCCGATCTACCAGACGTCCACGTACGCGCAGCCGTCCGTCGGCAAACCCAAGGTGTTCGACTACGCGCGTGGGGGCAACCCGACGCGGGAGGCGTTCCAGACCGCGCTCGCCGCCCTAGAGGGCGGCGAGCGCGCCTTCGCGTTCGGGAGCGGGATGGCGGCGGAGACCACGCTGCTGCTCTCGTTGCGTCCCGGCGACCACGTCGTGCTGCCGGACGACGTCTACGGCGGCACCTACCGGCTGCTGTCGCGGGTCCTCGAGCCCTGGGGGCTGGCGTACTCCGTCGTCGACCTCACCGAC
>DASSDW010000188.1:0-18515 GCA_035696925.1 Actinomycetota bacterium | reverse complement strand
CCAGTGCCGCGACGAGCGCGTCCACGTCCGCAAGCGAGTTGTACACGTAGAACGACGCGCGGGTCGTCGCCGGCACACCGAGGTCCCGCATCAAGATCTGCGCGCAGTGGTGGCCAGCACGGACGCAGACACCCTCCTGATCGAGCACCTGGGCCAGGTCGTGCGGGTGGATGTCTTTGAACCAGAACGACACTGCCCCTCCGCGGCGGTCGACGTCCTTCGGGCCGTGGACCTGGGCGCCCGCTTCCTGCAGGCGCTCGATCGCGTACGCGGTCAACTCCTTCTCGTGCTCGCGTACCGCTTCCATCCCGAGCGCCTCCAGGTAGTCGATCGCGGCGGCGAGCCCGATCTCCTCCGCGATGTTCATCGTCCCGGCCTCGAACTTCTGGGGCGGCGCCTTGAACGTCGAGCGGTCCGGGTGGACCTCCACGATCATCTCGCCGCCGCCCAGGAACGGATCCATCGCGTCGAGGAGCTCGAGCCGCCCGTAGAGCCCGCCGGAGGCCGTGGGACCGAGCATCTTGTGTCCCGAGATCGAGAGGAAGTCGATGCCCAGCTCGTGGACGTCGACGGGGTTGTGCGGCACCAGCTGCGCGCCGTCGACGACGACGATCGCGCCCACCGAGTGGGCGGCCTCCGCGAGCTCCTTGAGCGGTGGCAGGGTCCCGAGCACGTTCGACTGTCCGGTGACCGCGAGCACCTTCGTCCGTTCGGTCAGGATCGCCTGGAGGTCTTCCAGGTCGAGGGACCCATCGGTCTCGAGGCCGAGGTACCGGAGCGTGGCGCCCGTCGCCTGCGCGGCGAATTGCCACGGCACGATGTTCGAGTGGTGCTCCATGTCCGTCAGGAGCACCTCGTCGCCATCCCCCAGGAACCGACGACCCCACCCGTGCGCCACGAGGTTCAACGACTCAGTGGTGCCGCGGGTGAACACGATGCTCCGGGGGTCGTCCGCGCCCACGAAGCCCGCGAGCTTCTCGCGCGCCGTTTCGAACATCGCGGTGGCCTCCTCCGCGATCTCGTAGACGGCGCGGTAGAGGTTGGCGTTGTGGCGACGGTAGTGCTCTGAGACCGCGTCGATCACCTGTCGGGGCTTCTGGCTCGTGTTCGCGCTGTCGAGATAGACGAGCGGCTTGCCGTGCGACGTCCGTTCCAGGATCGGGAAATCGGCCCGCACGCGATCCACGTCGATCCTCGACGAGCGCTGTTCCGTGACCGACACCGCTTTCACCCCTCGCCTACGTCCTGGCACCGGAGCCGTCACCGTCCCCGGACTCCTGGTCCAGCCCGAGCTCCGCGCGGATGCCCTCGTACCCCTTCTCCTCGAGCTCGCTGGCGAGCTCCGGCCCGCCGGACCTCACGATACGACCCTGCATCATCACGTGGACGCGATCGGCGGCGATGTAGTTGAGGATCCGCTGGTAGTGGGTGATCAGCAGGACCCCGAGCTCGGGGCCCACGAGCTCCGCCACTCCCCCGGCCACCAGCTTCAGCGAATCGATGTCGAGGCCGGAGTCGGTCTCGTCCAGGATCGCGATCTCCGGCTGGAGGACCGCGAGCTGCAGGACCTCGTTCCGCTTCTTCTCGCCTCCCGAGAACCCCTGGTTCACGTAGCGCTGGACCATCGCGTCCTCGATGCCGAGACGGTCCATCTGCGCCTTCATGTGCTTGCGGAACGCGAGCGCGCTCATCTGCTCGCCCTTCACAGCCTGGTAGGCGGTACGGAGGAAATTCACGACGCTCACACCGGGAACCTCCGTCGGGTACTGCAGCGCCAGGAACAGACCGCGCTTGGCCCGCTCGTCGGTCGTGAGGCCGGTGATCTTCTCACCCTTGAAGATCACGTCGCCCCCGGTGAGCACGTACCCCGGCCGCCCCATGATGATGTTGGACAGCGTCGATTTCCCCGAGCCGTTCGGCCCCATCAGGGCGTGGGTCTCTCCCTGCGTGACGGTCAGGTCGATGCCCTTCAGGATCTCCTTGCCCTCGACCTCCGCTCGCAGATCTCGGATCTCGAGCATCGCGCGGCCGTTGTTCTCGCTCATGTCTTCACACCTCGATGTAGATGTCGTCGTCTTCGGTCGTGATCGGGAAGACGTCCACCGGCGTCGTCGCCGGCAGGCTCCTCGGTTTCCCGCTGTTCAGATCGAACGAGGACCCGTGCTTCGGGCACTCGATCGTCTCGAAGTCGGAGTCCACGTCCCCTTCGTCGAGGAAATAGTGGGCGTGACTGCAGATCGCATCGATCGCCCGGAGACCTTCGTCCCCGAGGTTCACGAGCGCCACGAGGCGGCCGTCGACGGGGAAGCGCTTCGCCTCGCCGGGTGCCGGCGCCTGGGAAACGTCGCAGACCTTGACCCTCCCCATCAGTGCGGATCTCCCTGGACGAGGGCCGTCCGGTCGAGCTCGTCCTGGATCGCCTGCTCGGCTCCCTCGCGGACCTCGTCGATCTTCACGCGGTCGAGGACCTCCTGGAAGAACCCCGAGACGATCAGCCGCTCCGCCTCGGCACGAGGGATCCCTCGGCTCGTGAGGTAGAAGATCGCGTCCTCGTCCACGGGGCCGACGCTCGCCGCGTGCCCGCACCGGACGTCGTTCGCCTCGATCTCGAGGTTGGGGATCGCGTCGGCCTTCGCGTGCTCGGACAGGACGATGTTGCGCGACGTCTGCATCGCGTTCGTCTTCTGGGCGTCGGGCCGGACGTGGACCCAGCCGCTGTAGACCGCGCGGGAGTGGTCACGGAGCGCGCCCTTGTAGAGCAGGTCGCTGGTGCAGTTGGGCGCGACGTGGTCCTGGATCGACCGATGGTCGAAGTGCTGGTCCTCATCGGCGAAGAAGATCCCGAGCATCTCGGAGAAGCCCCCGGGCTCGGCGAGGATCGTCTCGGCCTCCGCGCGCGCAAGGGAGGCCCCGAACCCGAGGTTCAGGGTGCGGAGGGTCGCATCGCGTCCCACCGTTGCCCGCTGGATCCCGAGGTGGGTCACGCCGCTCCCCCACTCCTGGATCGAGACGTAGCGCACGTGGGCGCCGTCGCCGACGTGGATCTCGGTGACCGCGTCGCTGAAGGCCCTCCTGAGGTCGGTGCTGGCGTAGCGATCGATGAAGGTGACCTCCGAGCCCGCTTCGACGACGACGAGCGTGTGCGGGAAGACGGCGGCACCGTCGGCGTCGAGGTAGGTGAACGTCTGGATCGGGAGCTGGATCGCCGTGTCGCGGGGGACGTGCAGGAACGTGCCTCCCGTCCGGAAGGCGGCGTGGAGCGCCGTGAACTTGGTCCGACCGGCCGGCACGAGCCGATGGAGGAAGGGCTCGACGAGGTCGGGGTGGACCTCCGAGGCCTCGTCCAGGCTGCCGAACCAGACGCCACGGTCGGTGAGCGGCGCGCTCCGCTGGGTGGAGAGCACGGTGGAGTTCCGCTGGATCTGCAGGGCGGCCCGCTCGCCGGCCACGCCCGCGGAGGCGAGGACCCCGTGCCGGTTCAGGTCCTCGGGACCGCCCCCGTCCGCGAACGGCAGGAAGTCGAGCTCGAAGGCCGACAGGTCCGTGTAGCGCCACTCCTCCGTCTCCTGGGACGGAACCGGCATGGAAGCAAAGCGCTCCAGGGCATCTGCGCGCAGCTCAGCCACGAACGACGGTGCCTTCGGAAGGGACTCGAGGGCGCGCTCGTCGAAGGTCGTGGTGCTCACCGCGGTCATGAAGGAATCCTATCGGATGGGTCGGATTCGATAGCGTTCGGCCAGGTCGAGCGGGACCACCTGACTAGCCGACCGAGCCCTCCATCTGTAGCTCGATCAGGCGGTTCAGCTCCACGGCGTACTCCATCGGCAGCTCGCGCGTGATCGGCTCGATGAAGCCGTTCACGATCATCGCGGTGGCCTCGGCCTCGGAGAGCCCTCGGCTCATCAGGTAGAAGAGCTGGTCGTCCCCGACCTTCGAGACGGTGGCCTCGTGGCCGAGCGCAGCCGTCTCGTCCTCGACCTCGATGTACGGGTAGGTGTCCGACCTCGACTCGTCGTCCAGGATCAGCGCGTCGCAACGCACCGTGGACTTCGCGTGATGGGCGTCTGGCTCCACGCGGACGAGGCCCCGGTACCCGGTGCGACCGCCGTCCTTCGAGACGGACTTCGAGTTGATCACGCTGGTCGTGTACGGCGCCGCGTGGATCGCCTTGCCGCCGGCGTCGGTGTGCATGCCCTTGCCGGCGAACGCCACGGACAGCACCTCGCCGCGGGCGCCCTTGCCGAGCAGGTAGATCGACGGGTACTTCATCGTGACCTTGGAACCGATGTTGCCGTCGATCCACTCCATCACGGAGTCCTCGTAGGCCGCCGCGCGCTTGGTGACCAGGTTGTACACGTTGGTCGACCAGTTCTGGATCGTCGTGTAGCGAACCCGGGCGCCCTTCTTCGCGACGATCTCCACCACCGCGGAGTGCAGCGAATCGCTCGTGTAGATCGGCGCCGAGCAGCCCTCGACGTAGTGCACGTAGGAACCCTCGTCCGCGATGATCAGGGTCCGCTCGAACTGGCCCATGTTCTCGGCGTTGATCCGGAAGTAGGCCTGCAGCGGGATGTCCACCGCCACGCCGGGCGGGACGTAGATGAACGAGCCTCCCGACCAGACCGCGGTGTTCAGCGCTGCGAACTTGTTGTCGTTGGGCGGGATGATCGTCCCGAAGTACTCCTTCACCAGGTCCGGGTAATCGCGGAGCGCGGAGTCCATGTCCGTGAACAGGACGCCGATGTCGTCCAACTCCTTCTTGATCTTGTGGTACACGACCTCGGACTCGTACTGGGCGCTCACGCCACCGAGATACTTCTTCTCCGCCTCGGGGATCCCGAGCTTGTCCCACGTGCCGCGGATGTCCTCGGGCAGGTCCTCCCAGCTCTGGGCCTGCTTCTCGGTTGACCGGATGAAGTAGTAGATGTTCTCGAAGTCGATGTCGGACAGGTCCGCGCCCCACCAGGGCATCGGGCGGCTCTCGAAGTGCTTCAGGGCCTTCAGGCGATACTTCCGCATCCAGTCGGGCTCGCTCTTGAGCTCGCTGATCTCCTCGACGACCTGCGTCGAGAGGCCTCGCTTGGGCTCGAAGACCGAGTGGGACGGGTCCTTCCAGTCGAAGCGGTATCCCTTGGAAAGCTCCTTGAGATGCTCTTCCTGGCTGACGGCCATGTCACTCCCTCGGATCGGATCCTGCGGTCCCCTACAGGGTACCCGTAAGTCTACCCAGCAGGTCGGATTCGTCTCACCCATGTCTCTCGGCCACGTCGACCGGATCCCAGCGATCGACCCGCCGGGCGAGCACCTTGGTGACCACCGACCCCACGACCACCGTCAGGATCACGTAGGCGACCATCAGCGCCCCCAGGTCCTCGTCGACCGCGGCGGCCGTCGCCAGCCCCGCGATCGCGATCGAGAACTCGCCTCGAGGGATCAGTGCAGCGCCGACGACCCCGCGGGCCCGCTCCTCCGAGCCGAGATGGCGCGCCGCCCACCATCCCGTCGCATACTTCGTCGCCGACGTGACGATCCCGAGGAGGATCGCGATCCCCAGGACCGGCGGGATCGTCGACGGGTCGACCGAGAGCCCGATGAACGCGAAGAAGATCGCCGCGAACAGATCGCGGAGCGGTCGGACGAGCGCTTGAGCTCCCTCCGCGGCCGGACCGGAGAGCATGATCCCCGCGAGGAGCGCGCCCACCGCGGCGGAGAACCGCGCCACGTCGGCCACCCCCGCGATCAGGATCGCGAACCCCAGGATCGTCAGCAGCAGCGCCTCGTCGGATCGGCTGAACAGCATCTGACTGAGACCCACCTCGAGGCGGAGCGCGAGGACCAGCAGGAGCCCCACGATGACGATCGCCACGGCGGCCGCCGTCAGCGACGTCAGCGCCTCGTCCCCGATCAGCAGGGCCGCGAGCACCGGCAGGTAGATCGCCATCACCAGGTCCTCGATCACGGCGATCGTGACCACGAAGCGGCTCGCCCCACGGGCGTGCGGCCCGGCGTGCTCGAGGAGCTTCGCCGCCACACCTGAGGAGGAGACGTACGTGATGCCTCCCAGGAACGCGGCGGCGAGCGGACCCCAGCCGAGGATGAGTCCGAGAAGGAGGCCTGGCGTGAAGTTCAGGATCAGGTCGACCACGCCGGGCGCCGCGGACGCCTTCGCCGTGGCGAGCAGGTCGCGTGACGAGTGCTCGAGGCCGAGCACGAACAGAACCAGGATCAGGCCGATCTCGGCGCCGGTCTCGACGAACCCACGGGTCGTGACGAGCGGCAGGATGCCGCCCTCGCCGAACGCGAGTCCGGCCAACAGATACAGGGGCACGGTCGGAAGGTCGAACCGAGCGGCGACGCGAGCGAGCACCGCGAGCCCGATGATCACGCCACCGAGCTCCAGCAGTCTCATCGCCCCGCCGATGCTACCGTCAGGCGTTTCGCGACCGGGGGGTGGCAGCGATGGACGACGAACAGCGGGTCCTGGGGCACGTTGACACCGCGCTGAAGCAGGACAAGCGAGGCTTCAATTAGGGGGGCGACCCAGGAGCGCGGCGGCCGCCTCCCTCAGGCTGCGGAAACCACCTCGCGAAGCGTCCCGTCGCCGACGTCGTAGACGTACCCTGAGATCGTCACGCCCTTGGGCAGCGTCTGGTCCCGGAACCGTGCCACGTCGTCGCGGAGGCCCTCGTCAGGATCGGTGAATGACAGGTATTCCTCGTCCGAGACATCCACGCCGGTCGCCTCACGGATCTTCTCGTGGAGGACGTCGTCGGTGAACTTCCTCATCCCGCAGTCCGTGTGATGGATCTCGATGAACTCGCGCGTCCCGAGCAGCCAGCTCGAGATCAAGGCCGACCGGACCGCGTCGTCCGTCGCGCGTCCACCAGCGTTGCGCACGACGTGCGCGTCGCCGATGTCGAGCCCGAGCATCCGAGCGGGATCCAGCCGCGCGTCGAGGCACGTGAGCACCAGCACGGGTTTGGCCGGCGCGATCCCGAGATGACCCTTGTCGAAGGACGCCGCGAACGCATCGTTCGACTTCAGGAGGTCAGACGCAGCGGTCACCCGAGCTCCACGGGGGCGCCGACGAGCGAGCCGTACTCGGTCCAGGAGCCGTCGTAGTTCTTCACGTTCTCGAAGCCGAGGAGCTCCTGAAGCGCGAACCACGTGTGGGAGGAGCGCTCGCCGATCCGGCAGTACGCGATCACCTCGCTCTCGCCCGTGATCCCCTCGGCCGCGTAGAGCTCGCGTAGCTCGTCCGCGGACTTGAACGTTCCGTCCTCGTTCGCTGCTTTCGCCCACGGGATGTTCGCCGCGCCCGTGATGTGGCCCGGCACCTGCGCCTGCTCCTGGGGCAGATGGTCGGGCGCGATCTTCTCGCCGCGGAACTCCTCGGGCGAGCGCACGTCCACGAACTTCGTGGCGCCGGCCTTCTGGAGCACCTCGTCGCGGAGCGCGCGGATCTCCGGTCGCTCGGCGCCCGAGATCGAGAATCCCGTCGCCTGGTAGGACGGCGCGTCCTGGGTGAGATCACGACTCTCCAGCTCCCACTTCTTGCGACCGCCGTCGAGCAGCTTGACGTTGTCGAACCCGCGGAGCTTCAGGAGCCAGTACGCGTAGGCCGCGAACCAGTTGTTGTTCCCCCCGTAGAGGACAACGGTGGTGTCGGGGCCGACGCCGGCCGCCGACAACAGCTCGGAGAACCCGGACTGATCCCGGTAGTCACGACCGACGTCCGTGTGCAGGTCCGTGGTCCAGTTCCAGGCGACCGCGCCCCGCACGTGGCCCTTCTCGTAGGCGGCGGTGTCCTCGTCGACCTCGATCGCCCGCACCGCGGGGTCGTCGAGATGCTCCTCCAGCCAATCCGTGTCCACGAGCACGTCGGGCTTCGCGTAGTCGGTCATCGTCTTGCTCCCTTCTCTCACGGCCCGCAACGGGACCGGAAACGCGTGAGCGGCCGCCCTCGCGGCCGCTCATGTCAACAGGATGATCTCTTCAGCTACGTCGGCCGCGCGCGCAGCGATCCTCCCGCGACCCTCGAACAGCACAGCTTCGAGGGGATCATCGCTCCCACGACACCCGATTCCCTGGTCCGGATCAATGGCGGATCCCACCCCTCAGGTCAGAATCGCAGGTGCAACGAGTATCGCACCCTCACGGATGCGTCAAGGCGTGCTCCTTCAGCCCGCCGAGGCACCCGCCGATTGGGGTGATGAGGCCCGGAACCTCGCCACATCCACGGCAGCGACGGGAGGACCAGTGACCGAACCGCAGCCTCACCCCGGGGAGGAGCGCGGGCGCGACCCGCTCCTGACCCTGTCCCGGGCCGCGGGGGACATGGGCCGCCGGCCGGACCAGGTGCCGGCGATCGCGGTTCGGACGGTCGTCGAGCTCGGGTACGACGGCGCCTCGTTCCGGGTGCTCGAGGACGATCGGATGACCCACCGATCGCTCGAGGCAGCGGGCTCTCTCGAGGATCTCGACGACCTCCGTCCGGTCTCCGCGCGGATGGCCGACCTGGTCTTGCACCGAGGCGAGACCGTGCTGGCGAACCGCGACCCGGTGGCGGGAGAGGTTCCCATGCCCTCGGCCGACGGCGATGCGGCCGCTGCGATCGCGACCCCGATCTGGATCGACGGGTGGGTCGCGGCGATCCTCGTCGGCGTCATCGACGGCGATGCGAGACCGAGTCCGGACCAGGTCGCGTCCTTCGACCTCCTCGCGTCGAGGGCAGGGCTCACGCTCGTCAACGGGCAACGCCTCGAAGAGCGACGGGAGACCGTCGGCCGGCTCGAGCAGGGCGATCGCCTCAAGGGCGAGTTCCTGACGACGATCTCCCACGAGATGCGAACGCCGCTCACGGTGCTGATGGGGAACGGCGTCACGCTGGAGGAGAACTGGGACTCGCTCGACGAGGGAAGCAGGCTCGAGCTCGTGTCCGGGATGAACGCGAACGTCCGCACCCTCGACGCCATGCTCACGAACCTCCTCGACTACGCGCGGATGGAGGCCGGTGAGCTGTGGGTCAGCTACGAACCGTTCGACATCTCGGGGACGCTCCGCGCCGCCTGCGAGCGGATGGAGGGTGCCGTGGGTGACCGTCGGATCGTGACGGAGATCGAGGAAGGGCTCCTCGTCAGTGGTGACGTGGTCCTGATCCGACGCATCCTGACGCACTTCCTCGCCAACGCGGCCCTCCATACACCTCCGGGAACGACGATCACGGCGTCGTGCCATCGGCGGGATGGGGAGGTGGAGGTGATCGTCGTCGACGACGGCCCCGGGATCGCGCCCCAGGACCTTCCCTTCGTGGGCGAGCGCTTCTACCGAGGAGGGGATGTGAACACCCGGCCGAAGGGACTCGGCCTCGGGCTCGCGCTGACGTTGGGGATCCTCGAGCTGCACGGCAGCACGCTCATCGTCGAGAACGGGGGCGACGGAGGCGCCCGATTCTCGTTCTCGCTCCCGTTCGTCTCCGACCCCACACGCGAGGCGGGATCCGAGGACGACCGTCCGACACCGACGAAGTACGCTCGCCACCATGGCCGGGCCTGACGTCGGCGACCCCGCTCCCGACGCGATGCTGGTCGACCTCGAGCACAGGGAGTTTCGACTGTCCCGGCTCTGGAACGAACGCGCCGCGGTCGTGGTGTTCCTCCGCTACTTCGGATGCCCGTTCTGCCAGACGCAGGTCGTGAACCTCCGGAACGAGCACGACCGCATCCTCCGAGCCGGAGCGACCGTCGGCCTGATCGGTCACGGCGACCCGGAGGCTGCGATCGCGTTCGCGTCCACCAAGGAACTGCCCTTCCCGCTCCTGCTGGACCGCGACCGCGGCACGTATCGCGCCTACGGGCTGGTCCAGGGGAAGGCGATGCAGGTCCTCAGTCCACGGGTCGCGCTCCCGTGGATCAAGGCCGAACTGTCGGCCGAGACGCGTCAGCGAGGTCTCGCGGGAGGCAGCTTCCTCCAGATGCCCGGGACGTTCGTGATCGATACGAGTGGCGTCGTCCAGGCACGGACCGGGAAGATCCGGATGGCGCACCGGAATCGGGATTTCGCCGACGCGCCACCGATCGAACGACTGATCGAGGCCTTGGGTGGGGCGGAGCGGTCGACCTAGAACATCCCAAGGGCGGCCTTTGCCTCCTCCGACATCATCTCGGGATTCCAGGCCGGCCTGAGCACCATCTCGGGACGCACTTCGCCGATCCCGTCGAGCGGGGCCAGGAAGGCGCGCATCTGATCCTCGATCAGCGGCCCGATCGGACACCCCATCGTCGTGAGCGTGTACTGGATGTCGACGTCGCCGTCCTCGGCCACGTCGACCTCGTACACGAGGCCCAGGTCGACGATGTTGATGCCGAGCTCGGGGTCGATCACGCTCTTGAGCGCCTCGAGCACCTGGTCTTCCGACGGCGCTCCCCCGTTCGTGCTCACGGCGGTGGTGGCCGTCGGCTCGGCCGATCCCTCGGGGGTGTTGTGTGCTTGCGATATAGCGCTTTCGTGCTCAGGCATACATACCTCGGTCCGGATACGAACTATCCTAAGGACCAGACTACCGCCCCGATCGCCAAGGCACGCGACAAGAAGCGCCCTGGAGACGCCGGAGACCCGAAAGGAGCCGCACCCGACCGATGACTGGGATCCGAGCGTTGATCGTCGACGACCATCCGGTGACCCGGGAGGGCCTCCGGACCGCCCTGTCGATGTCCGACGACGCCGTGGAGGTCGTCGGCGAGGCGGCGAGCGGTCAGGAGGCGATCGACCAGGCTCGTGACCTGTCTCCCGATGTGGTCTTCATGGACGTCCGGATGCCGGGCATGGACGGGATCGAGGCGACCCGCCGGATCCGCGAGGCATCTCCGGAGACGAGGGTCATCCTCATCACGATCGACGAGTCGCGTGGAGCGATCTCTGAGGCGATCCAAGCCGGGGTGTCGGGCTACCTGCTCAAGGACGCGTCACCCGATGCGCTCGTCGATGCCGCTCGCAACGCGGTCGAAGGCAATGCCGTGATCCATCCGCAGCTCACGAAGACCTTCATCGAGGAGGTCCACCTCGCCGAGACCGAGGGGAAGTCCACGCCGCTGTCCAAGCGGGAGCGGGAGATCCTCCAGAAGGTGGCCGACGGGGCCACGACGAGGCAGGTCGCGAGCGACCTGGGGATCTCCCCCCACACGGTGAAGACCCACCTCGAACGGATCTTCGAGAAGCTCGGGGCGAACGACCGGGCACAGGCGGTGGCGATCGCCATCCGCACCGGCATCGTCCACTGAACGCCCGACCTCAACCGGCCCCCTCAGGCGCCGATACCAAGAGCAGATGCCCACCACCGTGCTGCTCTGCGACACGCCCGACGAGGTCGCTCGCTTCCAGTACCACCTGCTGCGGGAGCACGACCTGGAGGTCGAGGTCACGACCGATGCCTTCCGGGGCGTGGAGGCGGCCGTCCGGTCTCGGCCGGACGTGATCGTGTCCGAGCTCACGCTCGAGGGCCTGGGCGGCGGCGAGCTGGTGAAGCGATTCCTCGCCTCGTCCCCCTCGTCCCGGTTCGTGGCCCACACCGTCGTCCGCGACCCGGTCCGCGTGACCGAGGTCCTCGCGGCCGGCGCATCGGGCTACGTGCTGAAGGAGGATCCTGTTGAGGACTCGCTCCGGGCCATCCGCGCGGCGTCCACCGGCGCGGTCACCCTCTCCGGGCAGGTGGCCGGGCTCCTTTCGACCGAACTCGCGCGGGCGGTCGGCCGTTCCCACGAGCTGGAGACTGAGCTCGTCGCGCTCCGCCACGACGTCGCCCAGGGGTCCACGGCCAAGGCCGACTTCCTCGCCAACATCTCTCACGAGCTCCGGACGCCCGTCACCGTGGCCAAGGGCATCGCCTACGTCCTGAAGAACCCGGCGGTCCCGGACGAGGAGCGCAGCGAGTTCCTCGGTCAGCTCACGGGCTCGCTCGACAAGTTGATGGGAATCGTGGACGAGCTGATCACCCTGTCCGAGCTCGAGCGCGGAACGTTCGAGCTGAGCCTGGTGGAGACCGATCTCGCCCCGCTCGTCCGCCATGCGATCGACGAGGTCCGGATGCGCTACCCGGGGATCCCGATCGCGGCCGAGGTGGCCGACGGTTTGCTCTGCATCGCCGATGGGCCGCGCCTCGGGTCGGTCGTGCGGGAGCTCCTCGACAACGCGTGTCGCTACTCCCCCTTCGGGCGTGCGGTCGAGCTCGTGGCGCGGGACCTCGCCGAGGGTGTCACCGTGATGGTGACGGACCGGGGTGAGGGGCTCGACCGAGCCGTCGCGGCCCGAGCCTTCGACCAGCCCTTCTCCACCGGCGAAGGCGTGCTCCACAAGGAGAAGTCGGGTGTTGGGACCGGGCTGCACCTCGCCCGGCAGCTCGTGGTCGAGCACGGAGGCGTGATGTGGGTCGATCCGCTCCCCGGCGGAGGCACGCGCGCATCCTTCTGCGTCCCCCACCAGCGTGGGCGGCGGCTCGAGATGCCGCCCGCCGGCGCCGCCTGAGCCTCCGGGTCCGCACGTCCGGCCCGCCGGGGTATCCCCCGACTCGGCTCCCCCGTTGGACCTACGGAGGTTCGGAGAAGTATCCTGCCCAGAGAGTCAGGTGCGGGTGCGCAGAAGCCTCCTCGGGATCGGGGTCGTCGTCGGGATGTCCGCATGCACCTCCGCGTCCCCCACGACCATGCCGCTCCAGGAGCTCCTCGTCACGCCGTCACCGACCCCGTTCAACCTCGTGACGGCCGGCCAGGTCCGAGGGATCGTGCCCGACCGGTGGGAGGCCACGCTCGTCGACCCGACGTCGGGGATCCGGGGAGGGTTCGTGGCGTCGCCCCGGCAGGGACGGTGGTCGGACGTCGACGGGAGGACGGTGGGGATGTCGGCCACGTGGGTCGACGCCACGCGCGTGGGGGTCCCGTCCGACTTCTACTACCTCGCGGCGAACGGTCCCCTGCTCTCCCGGCTGACCACCTCGGCCAACTGCCGGGGTTCGCGTCACGTGTATCTCGACCGTCGTCCGACCTTCGATCTGGACAGTTTCTCCCCGGGGCACTTCATGGCCGAGGGAGCGGGCGTGTGCCACGGGGGCGCGAGGGCGACGCGCTTCGCCTACTTCGTCGCCGCGCCGGGATTCGGCCCCGTCCATCGGGTGGGGATCCCGAGCAGCGGCCTCTACGTGGTGGTGGCCGTCGTCAACCAGCGGCGAGGCGCGAAGAACCTCCTCGAGGAGCTGATGCGGCGAACCCGCTTCGGCGACGACGCCATCCCGGACTTCGTCGCCATGGCTCCCCCGGCGCAGTCGGCCTAGCGTTCTTCGGCGCGCTCGCGCGGGCTTCGCTCCACGAACGGCGGTTGCACCACGGTGGCCGCACCTCGCCTTCCCCGGATATCCACCTCGACCTCTTGACCGAGCTCCACCACGTCGCCCGGCCAGAGGTAGGCCAGCGCGATCCCCGTGCCGAGCGTCGGTGAGAACGTCCCGCTCGTGACCTCCCCCACCAGTTGGTCGCCCACGAACACCGGGTAGTGCGCCCTGGGGATGTGTCGGCGCGCGTGCATGCGGAGACCGCGCAACCGGCTCGGGAGCCCCTCCTTCTGCTGCCGCAGGAGCGCGGCGCGCCCGCGGAAATCCCCCTTGCCCATGGCCACGGCCCAGCCGAGCCCCGCCTCGAACGCCGTCGAGGCCTCGAAGAGGTCCTGACCGTAGAGCGGGTACCCCATCTCGAGCCGGAGGATGTCGCGGGAGGCGAGCCCACACGGGCCGCCTCCGAGCGTGCGGACCGAGCCGAGCAGCTCGTCCCAGAGCTGCTGGGCGACGTCCTGGTAGGTGAACAGTTCGAACCCCACCTCTCCGGTGTAGCCGGACCGCGTCACGATCACCGGCCGGCGGTGGTACTCGGTCTCCATGCATCGCATGAAGGCGAGATCGGGAGCCGCCGGGAACGTCGCGGCGATCGCGCTCATCGCTTCGGGGCCCTGGACCGCGAGGAAGCACCAGTCCTGGTGGTACATGAGGTGGAGAGGCTCGTCGGCCTTCTCTTCTTCGAGCATCCGGAGCACACGGGGTGCGTTGGAAGCGTTCGGGACAACGAAGTAGCGCTCCTCGCCGAGGCGATAAACGATCAGATCCTCGATCACGCCTCCGCCTTCGTTCAACACGAGGTTGTAGAGCGCCTCGCCCACGCGCGCGCGGGAGAGGTCGTTCGTCACCAGCCCCTGGAGCATGCCCAACGCGCCAGTACCCACCACCTCGACCTTGCCGAGATGCGTGAGGTCGAACAATCCGACGTGCGATCGCACGGCTCGATGCTCCGCGAGCGCGCCCTCGTACTCGATCGGCATCTGCCATCCCGCGAAGGGGGCCATCTTCGCGCCGAGGCGGAGATGCTCGGCCTCCAACGGGGTCCGTTTGAGCTCGTCGGAGACGGCCTCGGCTTCGTCGGCCGGATCGGCGGGCCTCGGGTGCGCCATCGAGAAGGCATCGTAACGGCAGCACGGGTGCTGCGGGATGCCGTCCAGAAGATGCCGAGTAGACTCGACGCTCGATGGCGGACGCGTACGACGTACTTGTGGTCGGCGCCGGCACCGGTGGCTATTCGACGGCCCTGCGGGCGGCACAGCTGGGCAAACGCGTTGCCCTCGTCGAGCGCCACGACCGACTGGGTGGCACCTGTCTCCTCCGCGGCTGCATCCCCACGAAGGCACTGCTGCAGTCCGCCGCCGTGATGGACACCGTGAACCGCGCGCAGGAGTGGGGCATCAAGGCATCGGGCGACCCCGACTGGTCCGCGGTCCGGGCATTCGAGGACAAGATCGTGGAAAAGCTCGTCAAAGGTGTCACGGGACTGATCAAGACTCGCGGCATCACCGTCCTGCACGGAACCGCGAAGCTGCTCCCGGGGCCGGCGCTCGAGGTCGAGGGGCAGCGCGTCGAAGCCACCGACATCGTGATCGCCACCGGTTCGGCGCCACGACTGCTCCCCGGTGTGGAGGTCACCGATCGCGTCATCACGAGTGACGAGGCGCTCCGGTACGACCGGATCCCCGGCTCCGCCGTCGTGATCGGGGCGGGCGCCGTCGGACTGGAGTTCGCCTCCCTCTACCGGTCGCTGGGCGCGGAGGTCACGCTCCTGGAGGCCCTGCCCGGCCTCGCGCCGCTCGAGGACGAGGACGTGTCCGAGGAGATCGCCAAGGCGTTCCGCCGCCGCGGCATCAAGGCGTCGTCCGGCGCATCGGTGAAGGAGATCGCCGACACGGGCGAGGCCGTCGACGTCACGTTCGAAGCCGGCGGGAAGGCCGAGCGGGTCACCGCCGACGTCTGCCTCGTGGCGATCGGTCGCGGACCGGTGACCGAGGGCCTCGGGCTCGAGGATGCCGGGGTCGCTCTGCACGAGAAGGGCTTCGTGAACGTGGACGGTCAGCTGCGGACGAACATCGAGCACGTCTGGGCCGTCGGCGACGTCGCCGACACGCCGCTCCAGCTGGCGCACGTGGCGTTCACGGAGGGCTACGCCGTGGCCGAGCGCATCGCCGGCGAGACCGTGCCGGACATCGACTACGTCAACATCCCGCGCGTCACGTACTGCACGCCCGAGATCGCGAGCGTCGGCCTGACGGCCGCCCAGGCGAAGGACGCCGGGCGCAAGGTCGCGACCGCACATCTCGACTTCCGGGGGATCGGCAAGGCGAACATGCTCGGCGAGGGGGGCTTCGTGAAGGTCGTGAGCGAGCAGGGCGGCGGGCCCGTCCTTGGCGTCCACATGATCGGCCCCCACGTCACCGACCTGATCGCGGAGGCGATGCTGATCACGAACTGGGAGGCGGTCCCCGCGGAGGTCGCCGCGCTGATCCATCCGCACCCGTCCCTGTCCGAGGCGATCGGCGAAGCACACCTGGCGCTCGCCGGCAAGCCGCTCCACACCGTCTGAGGAGCCTCGTGGCGACGACCCAGACCCGTCAGCGCAAGGACACCGACCCGCGGCTCTCGGACGACGAGCTGAAGCGGGCTCTGTACCTCGTGAAGCTCTGTCGCTACTTCGACGAGCGGATGGAATCCCTGTACCGCCAGGGCAAGCTGCCCGGAGCGATCTACTCCGGCCGAGGGCAGGAAGGGACGCACATCGGCGTCGTCCTCCCCCTCGGGCCCGAGGACTCGCTGTTCCCCACGCATCGCGACCTGTCCGCGCAGATCGCGAAGGGCCTCGACCTGAAGCGCATCATGGCGCAGTACTGGGGCCGGATCGACGGCTACACGCGGGGTCGCGACGGGAACAGCCACATCGGGGACTGGTACGGGAACAAGACGTGGACGGTGATGTCGCATCTCCCGATCGCCTACCCCGTGGCGTGCGGCGCGGCGCTCGCCTACAAGCGGCGGGGTGAGCCCCACGTCGCGATGGCGATCTGCGGCGACGGATCCACGTCGAACGGGCGCTGGCACGAGTCGCTCAACATGTCGGCGATCGCGCAGCTCCCCGTCGTGTGGGTCGTGAACAACAACCTCTACGCGTACTCCGCGCCGAACGAGCTCGAGTTCTCCGTCCCGACGATCGCGGAGCGCGCGGCGGCGTACGGGATGCCCGGCGTGCGCGTGGACGGTGCGGACGTGCTCGCGGTGGAGGCCGCCGCACGCGAGGCGGTCGAGCGCGCGCGCGGCGGCGGCGGTCCGAGCCTGATCGAATCGGTCTCCCTCCGCTGGAAAGGCCACGCGGGTCACGATCCGGCCAAGTACGTCCCCAAGGAGCTCCTCGAGGAGTACATGCGCGACAAGGACCCGGTCAAGATCTTGGAGGAGCGGCTCCTGTCGGACGGTGTCGTCGACGACCAGGAGGTCGCCGACATCCAGGGGCGGATCGAGAAGGAGTTCGAGGAAGGCTACGAGTTCGCGCAGTCCTCGCCGTTCCCCGAGCCCGACGACTTCTCGAAGGGTCTGTGGGTGGAGGACGGCTACTGGACGAGCGAGCCGGGCCGCGGCGGCGGGACCGAGGCCTCGTGATGGCAGAGGCCGTGTGATGGCACAGGCGCAAGACACCCGGCCGAAGAAACAAGAGGTCGAAACCGGCGCGGCCGGCCACGGGGCGGAGCCTCGAGGTAAGCGGACCGAGGACGGCCAAGCCACGTACCTCGTGGCGATCGCGGAGGCGCTCTGGGAGGAGATGGAGCGCGACGAGCGCGTCTACATGCTCGGTGAGGACATCGGCGTGTACGGCGGCGCGTTCAAGGTCACCGAAGGCTTCTACGACCGGTTCGGCGCGGACCGCGTGATGGACACGCCGATCGCCGAGGAGACGATCGTCGGCATGGCGATCGGCTCCGCGATGGAGGGGTTCCGCCCCGTCGCGGAGTTCCAGTACGCCGACTTCATGACGAGCGGCTTCGACGAGATCTCGACGGCTCTCGCCCGCGTCCACTATCGGAGCGGCGTTCCCCTGCCGGTGGTGCTCCGAGGGCCCTCGGGCGGGATGGTCCGCGCCTCGTCCTTCCACTCGATCAACCCGGAGCCTTGGTTCGCGTACTCGGGGGGGATCAAGATCGTGTGTCCCGCCTTCCCCGCGGACGCGAAGGGCCTGTTGAAGTCGGCGATCCGCGACGACAACCCGGTGATGTACCTCGAGCACAAGTGGATCTACCGGCGCGTCCGCGAGCAGGTGTCGGAGGATCCGGACTTCCTCGTCCCGATCGGCTCCGCCGACGTGAAGCGCGCGGGTGACGACGTCTCGATCATCACGTACGGCGCGATGGTCCACCGAGCCCTCGAGGCGGCGCAGACGCTCGAGGGTGAAGGGATCTCCGCGGAGGTCGTCGATCTCCGCACGATCGTTCCGATGGACGAGGAGACCGTGCTCCGGTCGATCGAGAAGACGGCGAGGGCCGTCGTGCTCTCCGAGTCCTACCGGTTCGTCGGGATCGCCGCGGAGGTCGCGTCCACGATCGCGGAGAAGACGTTCGAGCACCTGGACGCCCCCGTCGTGCGGCTCGCACCGCCCAACGTCCCGATCCCCTTCTCCCCCACGTTGGAGGACGCTTTCCTGCCGGGGGTCGACGACATCGTCGCAACCGTGAAGAACCTCTCGGCCTGGTGAGGGTGAGGAGATCCCGATGACCACGATCAAGATGCCTCAGCTCGGCGAGACCATCGTCGAGGGAACGATCCTGAAATGGCTGAAGCAGGAGGGGGAGGCCATCGAACGCGATGAACCCCTCTTCGAGATCTCGACCGACAAGGTCGATACGGAGGTCCCCTCGTCGGTGGGCGGCACCGTCACGAAGATCCTGGTGCAGGAGGGACAGACCGTCCCGGTCGGGACGGATCTCGCCGAGGTGAGCGAGGACGGCGCCGGCGGAGGGGAGAGCTCCGGCGGCCAGGAGTCGTCCGAGTCCGCCCAGCAACCGCAGGACGAGTCAACGCAGGAGCCAGAGACCGAGCCGGCGCCTGAGGCAGCGAAGGAAGGGTCGTCGTCGGAGAGCGCCGAGGCGGTGGCCGAGGGCTCGGCCGCCGAGAT
>DASSDW010000187.1:0-2683 GCA_035696925.1 Actinomycetota bacterium | reverse complement strand
CGGTACTTCGCGTCGTTGTACTGCTCGGCGAGGACCTCGAACTCGTGCTGCAGTCCTGCGAGCTTCGCTTTCGCCGCCTCGACCTCTTCGGCGGACGGCGCCGCGAGGGAGGCGATGCTGAGCCCGGAGAGGAGAACGGGGACCGCGAAGACCACGGCTACGAGGAGCCGTGTGATCCGCGTTCGCTTCCCGGTCATCTGCTCCTAGGTCCGAGTAGTACGAAAGGCTCCGTCGCCGGAGCCGTTGCCCGAGGCTACCGGTGCCCCATGGGGTCGTCAAACCCCTGTTGCGCGATAGCGAACATGCGTGGGGCGGGCCGTTTCCGGCCCGCCCCTGTATCGGCTGTCGGGACGGCGGGACTTGAACCCGCGACCTCAGCGTCCCGAACGCTGCGCGCTACCAAGCTGCGCCACGTCCCGCACCTCTGATTCTAGCGGTTCGTCGCCGGGTGCCGACGCTCCGGGATGAAGGTCCAGGTAGGTGGCCTCCGGCCGGCACCAGAACCGGAACGGCGCGTACTTGCTCGTTCCGAGTCCTCGGGACGTATGGAGCACGGCGGACCCCATCCGGACCAGCCCCGACGCGAACGCGCGCGGCATCGAGCAGTTGGTCACCAGCGCGCCGATCCAGGGGAGTCGGACCTGGCCGCCGTGGGTGTGCCCGGCCACGATCAACCCGTACCCGAGCGCGGCCGCCTCCGGAGCCGTGTCGGGAGAGTGCATCACGGCGAAGCCGAAGTGATCGTCCTCGCTCCGGGGAGCGACACGGAGGTCGTGGCGCATGATGTGGGCGTCGTCGAGACCGAGGAGCTCGGTCTCGAGCCCGAGGAGCGAGATCGTGCGTCGCGAGTCCGTGAGGTCCTCCCACCCGTCGGCGACGAGGGCCCGGATCAGATCGGGCGCGCGGCCGGGAGCCGCGCGCCGACGAGGCCGCCCCGGACGGAAGTAGGCCAGGTAGTTGAGCGGTCGGGGCACGAAGTAGTCGTTCGATCCGAGGACGAACCACGACGCGACGCGACCGCGCACCGCCCGCAGGCTCTCCACCGTCGTGTCGATCGCCTCCGGCTCACCCAGGAGATCCCCCGTCACGACCGTGACGTCCGCCGAGGGCAGCTCTGCCAGGAAGCGGGTCTTCCGAGGGTCGTGCCGAACGAAGTGGAGGTCGGACAGATGCAGCACGACGAGGGGCTGCGCGGCCGCCGGTAGGATGTCCAGCCGGTGCCGGATCACCCGGTACCGGAACCGTTCGATGAAGATCCCGTAGAGCACGCAGCCGACGCCGAGCGCGGCGACCGTCACGACCACGGGGAACACGGGGGGAGTGTAGTGAGCGACCCGACGCTGAAGGAGCGTCTCGCCACGGAGATCACCGGCGCTCTCCGCGCGGGAGAGAAGGTCCGTCTCGGCGCGCTCCGCATGCTCTCGGCGGCCGTCACCAACCGGGAGAAAGAGCTCCGGCACGACCTCTCCGACGACGAGTTCCGCGACGTCGCCGCGAAGGAGATGAAGAAGCGAGCCGAATCGATCGAGGCGTTCGAGGGCGCCGGGCGGGAGGCGCTCGCCGAGAAGGAGCGAGCCGAGCGGGAGGCGATCGCGTCCTACGCGCCGGAGCCGATGTCCGACGCCGATCTGGATGCGTTGGTGGACGAGGCGTTCGCGGCCACCGGAGCCACGTCGGAGAAGGAGTTCGGCGCCGTGATGGGCTTCCTCATGGGCAAGGCGAAGGGCCGCGTGGACGGGAGGATCGTGCAGGAGAAGGTGCGCGCCAGGCTGGGCGGGACGACCTAGCCCCCCCCGCCGCCGTTGCCTCCGCCGTTCCCGTTCCCTCCGCCGTTCCCGTTCCCTCCGCCGTTCCCGTTCCCGTTGCCACCGCCGTTGCCCTCTTCACCCACGAAGATCTTCACGGTGGAACCCTGGACGACCTCGGTCTGGCTGCGGGGCTCCTGAGCGACCACGTATCCGACCTTGTCCGGATCGCCCGTCTGCACACGCACGAGCTCGACGTCCAGTCCGAGAGACCGGAGGAACTCCGCCGCCAGGTAGCCGCGCATGTCGACCACGCGAGGCATCGTGACCTTGGCCGGGACACCGGTCGAGATCTGGATCTGGATGAGCGTGCCGAGGGCGGTGATCGATCCGCCACCGGGGGACTGACTGAAGACCTGGCCCTTCGGGCTGCTGTCGTCCACGACCTCGACGGATGCGCGGAAACCGGCCTCCGACAGGGTCGTGATCGCTTCCTGCCGACGCATGCCGATGACGCTCGGGACGGGCCCCTCGGGCGGTTTCGGGGGGTCGGGGAACCCGATCGCCGGCAGCCCCTGCATCACCCTCGACATGTACGACACCCAGATCGGCGCCGCGACGGTGCCGCCGAAGACCGAGCCCATCGAGTAGGGATTCCCCGGTGAGCCGACCCAGACCACGGTCGTGAACTGCTTCGTGTAACCACCGAACCAGACGTTTGTGTTCTCCTGCGCCGTGCCGGTCTTCCCGGCGACCGGCCAGCTGCCCCATGCGCCGAAGGCGCTTGCCGCCGTGCCCGAGACCGGCACGGCCTCGAGCATGGAGGTGATCAGGCGCGCGTCGCCCTGCTTGAGCACGGGGTCGCAGGCACGCTTGTGCTCCAGGATCACCTCGCCCTCCCGCTCGATCGACTGGACGGCGTAGGGGTCACAGTGCCG
>DASSDW010000186.1:0-4038 GCA_035696925.1 Actinomycetota bacterium | reverse complement strand
CTCACACCACGTCCGCGATCATGATCGGCGGCGCGTGGAAATAGGTGATCGACGGCGACCCACCCACCGTGTCCTTCGCCATCTCGAGCGCGTCTCGGAACGACCCCGCCGCGCGGTAGCCGAGGCGCGCGACCGACTTCGGCTCGCCGCCGACGAAGATCACGTCGCCCGCGTGGTCGCGCCCGTGCGCCCCCCAGTACCACATGTAGAACGGATGGACGCCGTGATACGCGTGCGATGTCCGGTACAGGTGCGTGTACCACGGGTCGGTCGCGTACCGCTCCTCGTACTTCGACTCGATCGTCGCCGGATCGGTCGTCTCGGCGAGGACCTCCTCGAAGAAGTCGATGTAGGAGGGGTGGTGGATCTGGTGGAACTCCCACGGCACCGGGTGGTACAGGATCACCACGCCGCCCGGCTTCACGAGCGGCATGTTCCGGTACATGTTGAAGAGATAGCCGAGCCCGAGGCAGTGCACGAGGATCGGATTCAGGATCGAGTTCACGTTGTACGGGCCCAGGTACGGCAGCCCGAGCACCAAGACGTCGGATTGCCCGCGGACCTCGACCAGCTGTTGCCGGTGCAGGTTCTCGAGCGTCCGTTCGTGGACGGCCTCGACCTCGCCGGCGTTGATCCCCGTGAGCTTGTACGGGGCCTCGACGCGGCGGAAGAACTCGCGGCGCACGCGTGGCGGGGCCATCCTGTTCGCCTTGCGGGCCGCGATCATCAAGCCCTGGTCGTACGCGGACCATTCCCACTCGCGCTTGTTCAGGAATCCGAGGTTCTTGGGGAAGGTCTCCGAGTTCACGGTGGTCTCGATCTGGAACACCCTCGGCCCTTCCGCGGCGATCAGCCTGCCCATCCGCGTCGCGGAGTCGGCGATCGCGCTGTGCCCGGGGCGGGTGTCCATGTAGGAGCGCGAGTGCATCATCGTGTCGACGTTGTGGTGGTGCTTGAGGGAGCGGTAGCCGGCGAGCCCGATCGCGACCGACTTGTGACCGCCGTCCATCGCCACGAGGTTCACGTTGACGTAGACGAGGAGGTCGGACTCCGCGGCCCGTTTCGAGATCTCGACGACCTCGTGCTCGTCCGTGGTGCCGACCTCCATCAGGGCGTCCTTGTCCTCGCCGTCGAAGTTGAAGAGATCCTTCGGCCAGAACGAACGGAACACGCGCTCCCCCACCATGCGCCGGATCTCGTCGGCGGTCATCCGACGATGGAGAGCGGTCGCCACGACGATCTGGACGTCCTCGACGCCCTTGAGGGCCGCGAGCTCGATCACCTGCTCGAGGATCCGCTGTCGGATGTCGGGCAGCGTCATCGGCGGGAGCGGGATCGAGATGTCATCCACCGCGATCGTGAGCTTCATCCCCGCCTTGAGCAGCTCGGGGAGCGGCTCCGAGTCCCCGAGCGGATGCAGGAGCGCGTGGCGGATCACAGCGTTCACGTCCCTGATGCCCGGCAAGGGGTCGGGGGGATACACGACGCGCGTCCCCAGAGGGAACTTCTGCATGCGGAAGCCCTCTCCCTCGTGGACCAGGAGCGGCGGCGTCCGCTCGTCCACCTCGAGCACGAATCCGGGTCTGGGCATCGGTCGTCGTCTCCTGTCTTCGTTGTCTACGCCTGCGGCGCGAACGCCACCTTGAACGTGCCGAGGGTGCCGGCCGCCATCGCATGGTCGAGCGCGTCGCGCCACCGATCCAGCGGATACGTGGCGCCGACGAGCTGCTCCAGGATCGGCAGGTTCGAGGCGAGCTCGATCGCCATCTCGAACGTCGGTCGGGTGACCCCGTCGCCGAGGTCTTCGACGCCGGACGTGTAGGCCCCGACGAGCTCCAGCTCGCGGAACCACAGGGGCGTGAGATCGGCGCCGCCGCCGGGGATGCCGGAGACGACGATGCGACCGCCCGCCTTCGTGGTGCGGAGCGCGAGATCGAGCGCGCTGCTCGAGCCCGTGCACTCGATCGCGACATCCACACCGCCGAGCAGGAACTCCATACCGCGCTCCGGCGTGAGCTTCACCGCATGATCGGTGCGACGCACGGCCTTCACCGCGTGCTCCGGCCGAACGACGTCGTCGGCGCCGGCCATCGAGGCCGCGGCGCGCTGGCGTTGGTGCTTCGCCGACACGATCACGTGATCCGCCTTCGTGAAGGCGTTGATCGCGATCAGGGTCAGGATGCCGACCGTGCCGGCGCCGACGACATGCACCGTGCCCCCCGCAGGGATCTTCGCGCGGAACGCGGCGTGGATCGCGCATCCGAGCGGCTCGATCAGCACCGCGGTCTCGTCCCCCATCCCGTCGGGCACCGGCCAGAGCTGGGATCGATGGGCGAGCATCAGACGGCTCCATCCGCCACCGGTCTCCGAGCAATACCCGGTCTGGAGCCCCGGTTTCAGGTGGCCAACGGTGACGCGATCGCAGCGGCCCACATGGCCTGCCGCGCAATGTTCGCACGGCGGGTCCTCTCCCCGGGCGGCGCACCCGAGAACGCTCGAGATCACGACGCGCCGACCGGCCTTCAGGTCGCCGCAGTCGTCCAGGAGCTCACCGACGACCTCGTGTCCCGGGACGAACGGGAGCGACACGAGCGGCGAGAAGTAGAACGAGGAGCGCCCGGCGATCGTGGAGAGATCGCTGCCGCAGATGCCGGACAGGCGCGGCTTCACGCGTGCCCATCCTTCGCGGACCGGCTCGGGATCCTTCTGCGTCACGAGCCGGAGCGGCGCGAGTCCGGCCGTCACGAGGCCGGGCACCTTCGAGCCGATCGTGCGCGCGCCGAGGTACTTCGGTGCGGAGCGGTAGTACTCGAGCGCCAGCGCCACCGTCTCTACCTCCTCGCCGGCTTCGGGAATCGGACGCGTGGCATGCCCTTCGACATCGCCCACTCCTCGATCGGCCACCTCCGCCGGCGCGCGTACCGGTACAGGTGCGAGTCGGGCGACACGGCGACGGGGTTCCCCACCGCGCGGAGCAGCGGCAGGTCGGAGTACGAGTCCGCGTACGCGTAGGAGGTCTTCAGGTCAACGCCCTCACCGGCCGCGTAGCGACGGAGCCAGGCCGCCCGCGCCTCGCCGACCAACGGCGGGGTGGACATGAACCCTGTGTAGCGCCCTTCGGCGTCGACCTGGAGGTCGGCCCCGATCACGACATCGAACAATGGCTGCAGAGGGCGGAGGAACGCGTTCGCGGCGGCGGTGAGCAGGAGTGTCCGGTGCCCGGCGGCTCGGTGCTCACGGATCCGGCGGATCGCCCCGGGGCTCGCCTTCTGGAGCATGAACTCGCCGACGTGCCGATCGACGAGCCGCTCGAGGCCCTCGACCGACGCGCCCTCGTACCGCCGGAAGAACGTCCGCAGGAAATCCCCGCGATCACGGCGGTCGATCGCGAGGTACCGAGGGATCCTGCCGAAGACGCTCACCAGCTCGCCCGGCCATCCGTCCGGTTCGAGGTCGGCCATCCTCGCCCACACGTAGGACTCCACGACGTTGGAGGAGATGATCGTGCCCTCCATGTCGAAGACGGCGAGCACCGGCTCCTCTCGCTCGCGGATCTTGACCGCGGGCCGAGCGCGGTCCTTCCGTGCGAGCTCGCGGAGCGACTGGGTAACCGCCGGCGAATGGACGTCTTGGAGGTAGTGCTTCCAGTCGATCATCGCGGCGTCGAACGGGAACCGGGCCCGATCCTCCGTCGAGAGGCTCTGGAAGAGCTGCATCGCGACGTCGTCGGTGTAGATCACCTCGGCCTCCGTGTAGGCGCCGTAGAGGTCGGAGTACCGCTTCACGAAGTCGACCCGGGCCTTGTCCCGATCCACTCGCCGGACGGCGTCCCGCATCCCCTTCGACTTGGGGAGATGGGTGACGACCTGCTCCGCGACGTCGGTCAGTCGCTCCGCTCGGCGGAGCATCTTCTCCACGGTCACGTTCCCCGGGAACGTCCACTCCGGGACCTTGTGCTCGCCCCGACCCCGCTCGGGGAGCGGATGCGCCTCGAAGTACTCCCGGACGAGCGCGTAGAGCTGATGGAACTGGAGCGGG